>NZ_JBZEES010000002.1:0-556096 GCF_058310215.1 Flavobacterium sp. AK-301 | reverse complement strand
GTATTGCCGGTAAGATTGGTCCCACAGGTCCACAGGGAGCGCAAGGTATTGCCGGTAAGATTGGTCCCACAGGTCCACAGGGAGCGCAAGGTATTGCCGGTAAGATTGGTCCCACAGGTCCAGAAGGAGCGCAAGGTATTGCCGGTAAGATTGGTCCCACAGGTCCACAGGGAGCACAAGGTATTGCCGGTAAGATTGGTCCCAAAGGAGACAAAGGAGATCCTGCAGATCAAAGTCTTACTACCAATATATTAATAAGTGAAGGTACAGATAAAAACATTATCAAATCAACTGTAAATGGTGTTGAGGCTTCTATTGCTATTGTAAACAAAGTAGAAAACACTTTAGGAAAAACAGAGTCTAAAGGATATCCGTTAACAACTACTGTAAACGGAGTAAAGGGAAATATAGTATATATTCCTCAACCGTGGCGTCTTGATGGTTTTACTACCGCAGCTTCTTCAAACTCGCAGAATATTTACCAAATTGGTAATGTGGGAATTGGGACACATTACCCCGAAGCAAAGTTACACGTTAGGGGTACCGTACGTTTTGAAATATTACCACAAAAAGCTGATGCCCAATCATTTGTGGTAATGGATGCTAATAAGAATCTGGGTTGGAGAAGTATTAATAGTATGGGAGGATCACCATGGAATGTTGCCGGAAGTACTATTAAAGCGACTGCAAATGATCAGGATATTTACCAACAAGGTCGTGTAGGGATTGGAGTAAGTAAGATGAAGCCCGAGGCTTTACTTGATGTAAGGGGTGATATCTTAATAAATGGTTTAACGATTGGAAGAGGTCTAGGAAATCTAAGTTATAATACAGCAGTTGGAAACGAGGCACTTATGAAGAACACCACCGGATGGGCTAATACAGCAGTTGGACAACGAGCACTTTCTGTTAACACCACCGGAAATAGTAATACAGCATCCGGATGGTATGCACTTAGCAGTAATACCACTGGACGTTTTAATACAGCATTCGGATATTATGCACTTAGAAATAACATCGACGGAGATTCTAATACAGCAGTCGGAGTGTCTACACTTTTGCTTAACACCACCGGAAAAGATAATGCAGCATTTGGAGTGTCTACACTTTATTATAACACCACCGGAAGTAATAATACAGCATTTGGAACATATGCACTTTTTCAGAACACCACCGGATCTTTTAATATAGGACTTGGAAGCGGGGCGCTTAGGGAAAATACCACCGGAAGTAATAATACAGCTATTGGATATAGAGCAAACAGTACTGCTAACGGCGTTTCTAACACTACTTCTATTGGTTATGAGGCAGTAGCAACCACTAGCAATATGGTCCGATTAGGAAATTCACGAGTTACAAGAATCACAGGTCAGGTTAATTTTTCGGCGTCTTCTGATAGAAGATGGAAAGAAGAAATTAGAACCATACCATTGGGATTAAATTTTATTAAGAAACTACACCCTGTAGAATATATTCGTAAAAACAACAAAGAACGTACGAAAGAATGGGGCGTAATTGCACAGGAATTACAACAAAGTATAAAAGAAGCAGGTTATGAAAACGCAGGTGTTGTGTCTGGAGATAGTACCTTTGAGAATTATCTCTCTGTACGTTATACCGATCTTATTTCTCCGGCGATTAAAGCCATTCAAGAATTAGCCAAGGAAAATGAGAGTTTAAGAAGTAAAACAGATCGATTAGAAAATGAAGTCAATGAAATTAAAATAAAAATCAATAAATAGAATAATATTTATATAAAGGAAGGCTGGTTTTCTAGAAAACCAGCCTTCCTTTATTAGACTGCACCCAAAAGTTTAGACAAATTTATAATTAATTTTAGAATAATTAATTGTAATAATTTCATGCAAGGCTAAAAAAGGCTTTACAATAGTCAATTATATATTTATAGGACTAATATAGTAATTCTTCTACGTTTTTCTGAATGTTTTCCGCTATTTTCTGAGTAGGCAGATCATTTGGATCATTTCCAAAAGGATCTTCGATCTCTTCAGCAATCAGTTCCAGACTTGCAAATACATAAAATATAAAAACCACAATAGGGATCACATAATATCCTAAATTGAACACATAGCCAAAAGGGAGGGTCATTACATAAAGAAAGATGAATTTCTTGATAAATGCGCTGTAAGAATAGGGAATAGGAGTATTTTTTATACGTTCACAGGCTCCACAAACATTTGTAAAGGATTGTAGTTCCGGATCTAAAGTAATCAGTTGTTCTCCTGATATATGCTCCGCTTTATAAAGTTCATTGATACGATACATTATTAATTTAGCAATCTGGTTTGGTTTATGTTTATACTGCCCCAAATTAAGAGAATTATCATCAAATAATTCTTGATTCAGTTTTTCTTCTTTTAAATGATGACTTAGTACATAAGCATAAGTAGGGATCATTTTTCTGAAAAAAGCTTTATTACTTTCACTTGTAAGCATCACAGATAATTTAATAGCTAAGGTACGACTGTTATTAACTAATGCTCCCCATTGTTTTCTACCTTCCCACCATCTGTCATAAGCTGTATTTGTTCTGAAAACCAGAAGTAATGAGATCACAAAACCAAGCATATTGTGCATAATTGTAATGTTTTTCACCTGTAAGGAGCTTGACAGATCCCAATATTCCAATTCTAAATAAGCGATAAATCCAGAATAAATTCCGATTCCGATCATAGCAGGAATTAATTTTTTAAAAGTATCTCCTCTGTGAAAATTAAAAATAAAAGAAAGCCATTCTTTAGGATTGTACGATTTCATTAAGATGATATTATAGTTGTATGATTTTGTATGTAAATATATTTTTTTCAGTTTATATAACAGAGAGCCGGAATCATTTTTAAAACAAAATTAACAGCTATTAATTTTTTAGAGTTTTACTATTATATTTCAGAAAGTTTTCCTGAACTTTGTTTTGTTATTTAATACAATATTATTCTATAAATAATGAAAATAGATTTAAAATTATATATGGCAATGTTAGGTTGTACTCCAAAAGGGAGATGGACAGAGCAACACGATATCTTTTTTGGAATAGGAACTTCCATAAAAGAATTATTACCGGAGATAGTTAATTCATGGCCTGAAGCAGAAGGAAAAATGCATCTTGATGCCTGGCGAGAAGTGAATTATGTAGATGGTTATGCTATTAAAGTCATAGATAAAAAAGGAAAAACCACAATAGAATCCAGTACGGGACATCCAACTTTGTTTTTTTTAAATCTGGGAGGTTATAAAGAAGGTGAATTTGAAGAATACCACTATAAAATGCTTACTATTGCTAAAAGATCCAGTGAAGCAATACAAAAAGCAACTGAAACTACTCTTTATAAGCATGCCGGTTTTTTAGGAGAAATGTCTCATGTTGATAATCGATATGGAGTAGATGTAGATGATATATATAATATTTACGAAATTCTACCTCCTGTTTTTAAAGAAAAATATCAGTTAGAAATTACAAAATCGGATCAGCAGGAAGAAGATAAGATCCATTTAGGGTATATGACCTTAAAAAAGATAATGGAAGGGGAAGAATAAATGAACTTTTAAAATTATTTTGATGATTGAAATAACGAATGCTACAGCAAATGATTATCAGATTATTCGGCAGATTGCCCAGGAAACCTGGCCGGTTACTTATGGTACTATTCTTTCTTCTGAGCAAATCGATTATATGTTTGATATGATGTATTCCCTTGAAGTTCTTGAAGAACAGGGAAATTTAAAAGGACATCATTTTATTTTAGCAAAAGAAAATAATGTTTATCTTGGTTTCGCTTCCTATGAATTGAATTATCAGGGTACTGCTAAAACAAAGATCCATAAGATATATTTGCTCCCAAAATCTCAGGGAAAAGGAATAGGAAGTCTTTTAATTTCAGAAGTTGTCAAAGCAGCTAAAAAGAATAATAATACCATAGTATCATTAAATGTAAATCGCTATAATAAAGCCTTTTATTTCTATGAAAAAATAGGTTTCGTAAAAGTAGGAGAAGAAGATATTGAGATAGGAAACGACTATGTAATGGAAGATTATATCATGGAGAAAGTCATTTAGTCGAAAGTCAGAAAGTCAAAGGTCTTAAAGAGAGGTGCAGAATATTGTTTTAGAACCTTTGTTTGCTTTGATTCTTTCGTTTTTTTACATCTCACTTCTCACAAAAAACATTCCACATCTCACAAAACTATCAACTAATATAATTCCATATATTTTTCTTTTTAGATAACTGAATAAAAGTATTTCGAAGCGTTGTATGTTCCGGTTTTATAAGAGAAGTGTCCTCTTTTAGTATTTTTAAAGCATGATGGCGTGCCAGTTGCAATATATCTCTGTCTCGCACAATATCAGCAATCTGAAGGTTTAAAACGCCGCTTTGTTGTGTTCCCATCAGATCTCCCGGACCACGTAATTTAAGATCCACTTCTGCAATTTCAAATCCGTCATTTGTTCCCGTCATGGTTTCAAGACGTATTCTACTGTCACTACTAAGTTTATAGCTTGTCATCAGAATACAATAGCTCTGTTCCGCACCACGTCCCACACGTCCGCGTAACTGGTGTAGTTGAGAGAGACCAAAACGTTCTGCACTTTCAATAATCATTACACTCGCATTCGGCACATTAACCCCTACCTCAATTACAGTTGTAGCCACCATAATATTGGTTTTACCTTCTGCAAAACGTTGCATTTCCGAATCTTTATCTACGGGTTTCATCTGTCCATGTACAATACTTATACTGTAATCTGGCAAAGGAAAATCACGGGATATACTTTCATATCCATCCATCAGGTCTTTATAGTCCATTTTTTCAGATTCCTGGATCAGTGGATATACAATATAAACCTGTCGTCCTTTCTGAATTTCATCTTTTATAAATTTCCAGACTTTTAAACGATTACTGTCATAACGATGTACTGTTTGAATTGGTTTTCTACCCGGAGGCAGTTCATCAATTACTGAAATATCCAGATCACCATATAAACTCATTGCCAGTGTACGTGGAATAGGAGTAGCAGTCATTACCAGAATATGTGGAGGGATATTGTTCTTTTTCCATAATCGGGCACGCTGTTCCACCCCAAAGCGATGCTGTTCATCAATTACTGCCAGTCCTATATTCTGAAACTGTACTTTATCTTCCAGCAGGGCATGAGTACCTATTATAATATGCAGACTCCCATCTTCCAGAGCAGCATGAATCTTCCTTCTTTCAGCAATTTTAGTAGATCCGGTCAGAATTTGGATATTGATATTCAGCCCTTCTGCCAGTTCTGTAATGCCTTTATAGTGTTGATTTGCCAGAATTTCCGTTGGCGCCATTAAGCATGCCTGAAATCCGTTGTCAAGAGCCAGAAGCATACTCATTAAAGCCACAATAGTTTTTCCGGAACCTACATCTCCTTGTAATAAGCGGTTCATCTGAGCATTACTGCCCATATCATTCCGAATTTCTTTGATAACTCTTTTTTGTGCGTTGGTCAATTCAAAAGGGAGGTAATTATTGTAGAATTCCGTAAAATAATCACCCACTTTAGTAAAAGGGTGTCCTTTTATTTTATTTTTCCGAATCAGATTTTTTGTAATTAGCTGTAGCTGAATAAAGAATAACTCTTCAAACTTTAGCCGGAATTGAGCTCTTGCCAAAAGATCCGTATTCTTTGGAAAATGGATATTAAATAAAGCAGTATTTTTAGGAATCAGTTTTAATTCTTCCAGCAGATATCCGGGTAAGGTTTCGGCGAATAGCACCTGGGTTTCAATAAATAGCTGTTGCATTAATTTATTAATAACCCGATTACTGATGCCTCTCTGTGTTAGTTTTTCAGTAGAAGGATAAACAGGCTGCATTGCAGATCGCAGGCTTTCTTTATGTTCTTCTAACAACTCCATTTCAGGATGTGCCATATTAAAGAAGTTGTTATACGAGGTACATTTCCCAAAAACAACATAAACCGTATTAATCTTTAAGCTCTCCCGTATCCATTTATGCCCCTGAAACCATACTAATTCCATTTCGCCGGTATCATCAACAAAAGTAGCCACTAGTCGTTTACCTCTTTTTTGTTCTACTGTTTTAATATTGATGATTTTGCCCACGATTTGAACCTCTGCATTGCTGTTCTGTAATTCATTAATCTTGTAATAGCGGGTTCTGTCAATATAACGAGTAGGATAGAAGTTTACCAGATCTTCATACTTACGGATACCTAATTCCTTACGAAGCAGTTCTCCACGATTGGGTCCCACGCCTTTAAGATATTCAATAGGTGTCTGTAGAAGATTGGATTGCATGCAGAATTAATTTAATTACGAAGATATGATTTTAATTAAAAAAATGGAAATGAATATTTTATGATGATTGTGTATTTATACAATTAAAAAATAATATTATTTTTTAGGGTTGTTGTAAAATAAAAATTATATTTTAACAAAAAAAATGGTTTTATTTAAAGGTAAATATGTTGTTGAATCCAATCGTTTAAAAGATTGGGACTACTCCGATGATGCAATTTACTTCATTACAATATGTACAAAAAACAGAGAATGTATTTTTGGTTTGATAAAAGAAGATAAAATGTTTTTGAACGATAGTGGAGAAATCGTTGAAAAAGAATTATTTAAATCTGTTGAAATTCGGGAGAATTGGATTTTCCACAATTGGATTATTATGCCCAATCATATTCATATTTTGGTTGAAATTAAAAATAATATTACGGATATTGTTGTAAAGACGCACCGCGTAGAGATGCACGGCAGTGCATCTCTACATCATCAACGAAAATATCCGATATGCGAACGAAAACCAAAATCTATTTCATCGTTTGTAGCAGGATTTAAATCGACGATTACAAAACAGATCAATCAGAAAAATAAAATTTTTAATGGTTCGGTCTGGCAATCTAATTACCACGATCATATTGTACGGAATTACGAAACATTTCAGAAAATTTATTATTATATAAAATACAATCCCCGAAAATGGAAAGAGGATATGCATAATAAAAATGCAGAATTGTAATATCGTCCTGTAGAGATGCACAGCTGTGCATCTCTACAGCTGTGCATCTCTACAGGGGGGGCATTTATACAGGAATCAAATCACAATACCAGAATCCATATTCGGTAGCCTCTGAAGAGCAAACTCCATGGTCTGGATCTTCCGTTTTTGGTGCTTCATATTTTCGATATACGATTTCGCCTTTTTCAAAAAGAACAGGATTTTTAAATAGAGGACCATCAAAGGCAAAAGTATGGAATTCGCCATTTTCACCACAAGGATCTACATTTTTGGGTAGATCATTTAAAAAATCTTCATCAATCAGTCTGCCTGCAAAACTCTTATCCAGATAACGTTCATTAACACAAGTAACAATTGTTTTAAAACCTAAGGAAATAAATTCCCGGATTAATTGATCTGTTGGAATTTCCCAAAGCGGAAAAACACCCTTCAGGTTCATTTTAGCCAGTTGATCTTCTCGATATTTACGCAGATCAGCCAGCAGAATATCACCAAAAACAGAATGCGTTACGCCTTTCTTTTTTAATTCAGTTAAAGTTTCAGTTAGTACATTCTCATAGGCTTCCATGGTGGGCATTTCAGGAATTTCCATTTTTAACAATGGTAATCCGATACTCTTTACCTGTTGTTCCAGTAATTCAGTACGAACACCATGCATTGAAATACGCTGATACTGTTGGCTGATGCTCGTTAGAAGACATTCAATTTCAAATTCATTGTTCTGTAGTATTTTATAAAGACAGAGAGCAGAATCTTTTCCGCTACTCCAGTTAAAAACGGCTTTTGGTTTCAAGAGATAAAAATTTAGGCAGTAAACTTACGAAATTGTGAGAAGTTAGTTCTTGTAAATTCTTTAACTTTGAAGGTGTTATTTAGAGCAGGTCAACATAAGTAGAACTGCTTAATATAAAATTCTTTACAATTCATGAAAAACAGAATACTTTTTCTATTCCTCTTTAGTTCTCTTATTTCTTTTAGTCAGCAAACGCAGGCAGTAGATTTTACAGAAGTTCACGCAGATCTTCAGATTAATCCGGTAAGGCAGAATGTTCAGGGTAAGGTGAATTATTCTTTTATACAGAAAAACACTATAGATTCTATTCGGATTGATGCCCATAATATGATTTTTTCCAATGTGAAAATTAATGGAGTTCCGGTTACCTCTAAAACTACAGAAAGAGAACTGATCCTTTTTGAAGGATATAAATCGGGAATAAATGAGCTGACTTTTGAATACGAAGCGCGTCCGAGGCAGACGATGTATTTTGTAAACTGGAATTTTACAGAAGAAATAGATACACCTGTAGAAGTACAAGGGCAGATATGGACGCAAGGACAGGGAAAATTTACCAGTCATTGGTTCCCTAGTTTTGACGATGTTAATGAAAAAGTCATTTTTAATTTAAATATTGTCTTTGAAAAGACTTTTGAAGTCATATCTAATGGAGTTTTAGAAGATAAAACTGTAAAAGGAGAAGATATAGTCTGGCATTACCGAATGAAAAAACCTATGAGTAGTTATCTGCTGATGCTGGCTATTGGACATTTTGAGAAACGAAAAATTGTAGCAGCAAGTGGAATTTCGTTAGAGCAGTATTATATAAAAGAGGATGAAAACAAAGTAGAGCCGACCTACCGATATAGTAAGGAAATCTTTGATTTTTTTGAAAAAGAAATAGGAGTTCCTTATCCGTGGGAAGTATATCGACAGATACCGGTAATGGATTTTTTATATGCCGGAATGGAGAATACTTCTGCAACGATCTTTTCAGATGATTTTATGGTTGATACTATTGGTTTTGCAGACCGAAATTATATCAATGTAAACGCACATGAGGCAGCTCATCAGTGGTTTGGTGATCTGGTAACAGCACGATCAGGGAAACATCACTGGTTACAAGAAGGTTTTGCTACGTATTATGCTTTGCTAGCAGAAAAAGAGATTTACGGAGAAGATCATTTTTACTGGGAATTATTCAAAGCTTCTCAGCAGTTGGAAAGTGCTTCCCGGACAGATACGATCCCGTTATTAAATGAAAAAGCAAGTTCCCTTACTTTCTATAAGAAAGGAGCTTGGGCGCTGCATGCGCTAAGAAACGGAATAGGCAAAGCCGAATTCAGAACAGCAGTACAGCATTATTTAGAGAAACATGCCTTTCAGAATGTCACAACAGATGATTTTTTTGAGGAAATAAGAAAAGTTTCAGCATTTAATCTGAATGCTTTTCGTAAAGTATGGCTGGAGTCTCCGAGATTTGATCACATCAATGCAAATGAGTTGCTAAAAGAGAATAAATTTATGAGATCTTATTTTGTTTTACAGGATAAGAGAGTGCTTCCTTTAAAAAAGAAACAGAAAGAATTTGAAAAAATAATGGAATCACAGGTCTATTATCCTCTGAAAGTTGAAGTTTTGAATCAGCTACAGACAGAGCCGTTTGCTGCTAAAGAAAAACTATTACATTTAGCAATGGGATCAGAAGATCTGAAAGTGCGACAGGCAGTTGCTTCTTCAGTGAATGCAATACCGGAATCTTTCAGAATTCAATATGAAACGTTGTTAGATGATCCGTCTTATGTTACTCAGGAAATAGCCTTATTTCAACTTTGGAAGCAGTTTCCGGTACATCGATCGGCATATTTGGAGAAAAGTAGGAACTGGATTGGTTTTACAGATAGAAATTTAGAACTATTACGATTAACGTTAGCTTTAGCAACACCGGAATATAAAACAGAAAGTCAGAAAGAACTTTATTATAAATTACTGAGTTATACCGGAACGAATTATGATGCGGTGATCCGTCAGAATGCTTTAGAAAAATTATTGAGTTTAAATCTGATCAGTAAGGATGTTTTAAAGAGTCTTGTGTATGCTACAACACACCACCGCTGGCAGTTCAGTAAATTTGGAAGAGAAGCAATCCGTTCACTTTTACGAGAAGAAAAACACAGGAAAACACTAGAAAATATGCTTTCTGAGCTAATGGAGAGAGAACATGATCAATTACAAAAATTATTAGAAGAATAACCATAAATTATATTATCTTAGTAGAGAATAGTAGCCGGTTTATTAAAAAATAAATAAAACATAAAATGCGAGCACTGGTGATTTCAGGCGGAGGGAGCAAAGGCGCTTTTGCAGGTGGCGTTGCTCAATACCTTATTCAGGAAAAAAAGTTTCAATATGATCTCTACTTAGGCTCTTCTACGGGTAGTTTATTAATTCCACATTTAGCATTGAATAAAGACAATAAGATCTTTCATATTTATACCAATGTTGATATGAGTAAGATTTTTAGTTTAAATCCTTTTGTTGTAAGGAAAAAAAAGGGACAGAAGATTGTTACGATCAATCACTTCAATGTTATTCTGCAATATTTGAAAGGGAGACGTACTTTCGGAGAAAGTAAAAATTTACTAAATTATATAAAAGAGAATTTCACAGAGGATGATTTTCAGGAACTGAAAGAATCAAAAAAAAATATAATAGTGGCTGTTACTAATATTTCTCAGAATTCTGTAGAATATAAATCCATCTATGATTTTGATTATGAGGAGTTCTGTGAATGGATGTGGATTTCCTGTAATTATATTCCGTTTATGAGCCTGGTTACTAAAAATAACTTTGAATATGCAGATGGAGGTTTTTCTAGAGTGGTTCCTATCCATGAAGCAATAAAAAGAGGGGCTACAGAAATAGATGTTATTATATTGGAAACAGAAGATAAAAAGGCGACAAGAGTAATTGGTAAGAATCCTTTTTCTTTGCTGATTGATTTATTTGGGACTTTGCTGGACCAGGTTGAAAATCACGATATTACTATAGGTAAGTTGGCAGCAAAAAGTAATAATGTAAAACTGAATTTCTATTATACACCAACAAAATTAACAGACAATCCTCTGGTATTTAATAAAAAGAAGATGTTGAAATGGTGGCATCAGGGGTATGCATATGCTAAAAATAAAAGTGAGATTATGAGTACTATTTAAATATTTTATTATTATTTACCAAAGTTCACTTACCTCATTTTTGATATAAGCAAGAGCAGCATTACTTGGAGACTGTTTATCTAACAAGTTACTTAAAATAGTTTCCCGTAACTGATTTGCATTAGTAACCGTTTCATTTTTAGTAGCTTTTCGGATCATCTGAATAGTAGCATTTTTTGCAGTAGTAATAATCGTCCAGCATGGGTCTGAAATATAGATTTGTTGTGTCAGGTTATGTTCAAATTCCTGTTCGATATGTTCAATAAGCAAACTTTCATAATCTTGTTTATCAGAGTTTATTGGAGAAATTCGGATTATCAGTTTAGCAGGGTTTATTCTTTCCAGAAAAAGAGCCATACGTTCATAAGCCTGTAAGCGTAATGGTAAAGCATTTTTTTGAGCTTCTTTATGTAGTAAATAACGTCTTCTCCCTTCTTCGTTTTTAGTATGAAGGTTAAAAAAATAATAAGCAACTCCTCCAGTAATAAGAGCTGGAATAGTATAACTTAGTAATTCTATAATTTTTGTAGTATCCATTTTGTGTTATTTGAAAATTAAAAAGCTTTGAAATATTTCGAAGCTGATATAATGAACGCAAAAATATCATTTTTTATATATTGTTTTTTATTTTCTGCCTTTTTTATAATATGTTTCTTTACAATAGTTATTGAAAAATATTTTTTAAATCTTTATTTTGAGATTATTTTATAATAGTATTAACGATATTTCATGGAATAATATCTCTTTTTTGTGTTCAAAAATTAGTAAATATTTAATTATTCCATATTTTTTTTTAATTTTTAATTTAAATTAAGCACTTGTGTGTTTTTTTGGTAAAAATACTGAATAATTATTATTATTTTATTTTTATTTATACATTGCATTAATAAAATGTTAAATTATTTAGTATGAAAAAAAATGTATTAATTGCACTTGTAAGTTCTCTATTTGTACTGGGGTGTAGTAGTGAAGATTCCAGTTCATTAAGCAGTAATGCTCTTGAGACTTCAACTGAACCTAAAGTGTGTACAGTATTATTTCCAGAAGATAAAGGACCTGCCCCTAAAGGAGTTTTACATACCTATTGGAAATGGCAGCCGGGAACCACTATCCGAATTAAGTTTTTAAATGGTAATGCTTTTCTTCAAGAAAAGGTAAGGACACATGCATCAGAATGGCTGAAATATGCCAATATTAAGTTTCAATATGTTGGGACTGATGAAGATGCTGATATCAGAATTAGTTTTAAATGGAATGGAGACGGAGGGTCTTGGTCTTATGTTGGTACAGGATGTAGCTCTGCAGCAAAAGATAAACCAACTATGAATTTTGGCTGGTTTACAGAAGCAACTGCGGATAATGAATTTAGCAGAACCGTTATTCATGAATTTGGACATGCTTTAGGTCTTAAGCATGAACAACAGCATCCTACAAATGATATTTCTTGGAATAAACCGGTGGTTTATGCTTATTATGCTAAGCAGGGATGGAATCAAGCTAAAGTTGATAAAAATGTTTTTAAGAAATTGCCTATTACGGGAATGGAATATAGTACTTATGACAGGTTATCCATTATGCATTACAGTATAGCAAAAGAATTTACAACTAATGGGTACAGTGTGGGATGGAATAGAGTTTTATCAGCTACAGATAAAAATTTTATTGCTAAAATATATCCATATTAAGTCTTGATTACGAGATAAATATAAAAGTCATCTATTTTAAGGTGGCTTTTTGTTTTTCTTTTTTTGAAAAGAAGTCTCTTTATCCTTTTATTTTGAGATTGTTTCTATCCCTTTTATTGTATTTTTTATATTCAAAAGTAGGCGCTTTTTACTGCCTTAAAATAAATACAGTATATTTGGCTAAGGTATACTCCATAATTGAAGGAGTATTTTTATTCAGATTTAGTTATGCCTTTTACTTTTTCACATCCTGCAATTATACTACCTCTTAAGTATTTGCCTTCTCGATATATTTCCTTAACAGGTCTTGTAATCGGGAGTTTAACACCCGATTTTGAATATTTTATCAGAATGAGAATACAGAGTAATTATAGTCATACCATTAGTGGTGTTTTTTGGTTTGATCTGCCTTTAGGAATTGTTCTGGCTTTTATTTTTCATGATATAATAAGAAATACTCTATATGATAATTTACCCCTGTTTTTGCAACAACGGCTTTTGAAGTTTAAGGCATTTAACTGGAATACTTATTTTAAATCCCATTGGTTTATAGTGATGTATTGCATTGTAATCGGGGCTTTTTCTCATTTATTCTGGGATAGTTTTACCCATGATACCGGATTTTTTGTAAAAAATATTCCGTTGTTATCCTGCATCATAACAGTTTATAATATGAATATTCCCGTTTTGAAAATACTACAGCATTCCAGTACTATACTCGGAGGATTAGTATTGTTGTATGTTATTTTAAAATTACCAAAAGAAAAAAATATTAATTCTGTATCAAAGAATAGTATATTTTACTGGGTGATGATTGTAATTATCACAATGATAATTGTTGGGATTCGATTTCTTTTTGGTTTGGAGTATAAACAATTTGGAAATGTGATCGTTACATTTATAACTGCCTTTATGATCGCTCTTGTTTTAACTCCGATATTAAAAGTAAAATGTTATTAGTAAAAAGTCTTAATTAATACTATTCTCTGAATCTTTCCTATTCTCACATCTCACTTTTTACTAATAACATTTTACAAAAACAATCTACTATCAGGTTTCAAATTCTTATTTTTGCAAAAAAATAAGATGGATATAACAATTCTGCTTTTGTTGTGTTTAGCCGCTTTTGTCGCCGGTTTTATTGACGCAGTCGTTGGAGGAGGAGGTTTGATACAGACACCGGTAGGATTGATTTTATTACCTTATTTACCTGTTGCAACAGTAATAGGCACTTTGAAAATACCAGCTTTCAGTGGTACCGGTTTTGCCGCTTTTCAGTATCTTAAAAAAGATTTCGGACAACATACAGAAAAAAAGATAGCACCAAAGAAACTCGTACTGTATTCAATACTAATCAGTTTTGTTGTTGGGTTTTATGATGGGTTTATAGGACCGGGAACTGGTAGTTTTTTTGTAGTAGCATTTATATCCGTTTTGGGTTTTGATTTTCTACACGCATCAGCAAATGCTAAAATGGTAAATCTGGCAACTAATTTAGGTTCTATCTGCCTGTTTCTTTTAAAAGGGAAGATCATCTGGGCAATTGCATTACCCATGGCGGCAAGCAATGCAGCAGGAGGCTGGTTGGGTGCTAAATTAGCGATTAATAAAGGGAACAGTTTTATTCGTATATTCTTTTTGGTAGTAGTTATAGGTACTCTTATCCGGTTTGCCTATGACGTATTTATAGAAAAATAGGTTGCCATAAATAGAATTTGAAGATTTGAAAATAGGTTATAGGGAAATAAAACTATTTTAATATAGTTTATTCATTTTGTTTATGTTTATTTCTGTAATTTTTTTTAGCAATTTTATATACTGAAGAAAAAACAAAATGAATTTCTTAATTTTGAAAGTTGATTATGGAAGATATACAAAAACATATTAGTAGGCTGAATGAAGCACAACAGGCGCCTGTTCTGAAAAAGGACGGACCAATGATTGTTATTGCCGGAGCAGGATCAGGAAAGACAAGGGTATTGACGATACGAATCGCTTATTTAATGAGTTTGGGTGTAGATCCTTTTAATATTCTATCTCTGACCTTTACTAATAAAGCAGCACGTGAAATGAAAAAGCGTATTTCCGATATTGTCGGATCCAGTGAAGCAAAGAATTTATGGATGGGAACCTTTCACTCAATCTTTGCCAAAATCTTACGTTTTGAAGCTGATAAACTAGGTTATCCATCTAATTTCACGATATATGATGCTCAGGATTCCGTTCGGTTAATAGGGTCTATTATTAAAGAAATGCAGTTAGATAAAGATATCTATAAACCAAAACAGGTTTTTAGCAGAATATCATCTTATAAAAACAGTTTGGTTACTGTAAAAGCTTATTTTAATAATCCGGAGTTACAGGAAGCAGATGCGATGTCAAAGAAACCACGTATTGGTGATATTTATCAGAATTATGTGGATCGCTGTTTTAAAGCAGGAGCAATGGATTTTGACGATTTATTATTGAAAACAAATGAATTACTGACTCGTTTTCCAGATGTTTTAATGAAATATCAGGATCGTTTCAGATATATATTAGTAGATGAGTACCAAGATACGAACCATTCTCAGTATTTAATAGTACGTGCTTTATCAGATCGTTTTCAGAATATATGTGTGGTGGGAGATGATGCACAGAGTATCTATGCTTTTCGTGGGGCGAATATCAATAATATTCTGAATTTTCAGAAAGATTATGACAATGTAGAAATGTTCCGATTGGAACAAAACTATCGTTCCACTAAAAATATTGTAGAGGCAGCAAATTCTATTATTGATAAGAACCAGATTAAACTGGATAAAATAGTCTGGACGGATAATCAGGACGGACCAAGAATCAAAGTACACCGAAGTCTGACAGATGGAGAAGAAGGTCGATTTGTTGCCGGAACCATATTTGAAGAACGCATGCAGAATCAGATGATGAACAGTGACTTTGCAATTCTGTATAGAACCAATGCGCAGTCTCGTGCTATGGAGGATGCTTTGCGTAAAAGAGATATTCCTTACCGAATCTATGGCGGACTTTCTTTCTATCAAAGAAAAGAGATCAAAGATGTACTTTGTTATCTGAGACTGGTAGTAAATCCAAAAGATGAAGAAGCGCTGATCCGTGTTATCAATTATCCGGCAAGAGGGATTGGAGATACTACAGTTGAAAAACTGACCATTGCTGCGAATCATTATAAACGTTCCATTTATGAAGTGATGCAGAATATTGATAAGATTGATCTGAAACTAAATTCAGGAACAAAAGCTAAGTTACAGGACTTTGTCAGAATGATCCAGAGTTTTCAGGTTATTAATGAAACGCAGGATGCTTTTTACCTTACCGATCATGTGACTAAAAAAACAGGTTTGGTTCAGGAACTGAAAAAAGATGCTTCACCGGAAGGAGTGGCGAGAATTGAAAATATTGAGGAGTTGCTGAATGGGATTAAAGATTTTACTGAAGGACAGAAAGAAGTCGATGGCGCTCGTGGTGCGCTGGCAGAGTTTCTTGAAGATGTTGCTTTAGCAACAGATTTGGATAAAGATACCGGTGATGATGATCGTGTTGCTTTAATGACAATTCACCTCGCAAAAGGACTGGAATTCCCACATGTATTTATTGTAGGAATGGAAGAAGATCTGTTTCCGAGTGGAATGAGTATGAGTACCAGAAGTGAACTGGAAGAGGAACGAAGATTGTTCTATGTTGCTCTGACAAGAGCAGAGCATCAGGCATATCTTACCTATGCACAGTCCCGCTATCGCTGGGGGAAACTGGTCGATTCAGAACCTTCCCGATTTATACAGGAAATAGAAGAAAATTATATTGAATATCTGACTCCAACGGAAACGAATTATCGTTACCAGCCTATGATTGATTCAGATATTTTTGGAGATATTGATAAATCAAAAATACGATTGGCAAAACCAAAAAACGGAACACCTCCTAAGAACTATGATGAAGAACCTTCTACGGTAAATATTCGTAAACTGAAACCGGTCTCCGGCAGTGCACCATCATCCGGAGCAAATTTATTTGACAATAAGCTGACGGTTGGGAATATTGTAATGCATGAACGTTTTGGTAAAGGAGAAATTCTAAATCTTGAAGGAGCAGGAGGAGACCGAAAGGCAGAGATCAAATTTGAAGTAGGCGGAATTAAAAAATTATTGCTTCGTTTTGCTAAACTGGATGTGATTTCTTAGAAAATAAATAATTTTGTAATTGGTTGATTAGTGAACAGTATCCGATATTCAGTAACTAATTACCAACAACTAACAACTAAAAAAATGGCACAATTTATAAAAATATATGAAGAGAATCCGAGTGAAAAGGAAATAGCCAGAGTAGTTAAGGTATTACAAAACGGAGGACTAATTATTTATCCTACGGATACTGTATACGGTTTGGGTTGCGATATATCGAATACAAAAGCATTGGAGAAAATCGCAAAGATCAAAGGAGTAAAACTGGAAAAAGCTAATTTTTCCTTTGTATGCCACGATCTGAGTAATATATCAGATTATGTAAAGCAAATCGATACTTCTACCTTTAAACTGCTTAAAAGAGCGTTACCGGGTCCTTATACCTTCATTCTACCGGGCAATAATAATCTGCCTAAAGAATTTAAAAAAAGAAATACAGTGGGTATTAGAGTTCCGGATAATAATATAGCACTGGAGATAGTACGTCTGTTAGGAAACCCGATTGTGTCTACTTCTATCCATGATGAGGATGAGGTAGTGGAATATACTACTGATCCGGAACTGATTTTTGAGAAATGGCAGAATATCGTAGATATTGTAATTGATGGTGGATATGGTGATAATCATGCTTCTACCGTAATTGATCTGTCTGAAGGGGAACCTGTAGTGGTAAGGGAAGGAAAAGGTTCGCTGGATATTTTATAAACGGAGTTTTCAGTATCCAGTATTTAGTTTTCAAAATGCTTTTGCGTAAATCTCCCTCTGCAAAGTCAGAGACTTTTCAGAGCAGAGTTTTTTGTAAAATGTTATCGACCAGCTCAGCTAACTTTAAACCTTAAACTTTAAACAAATAGTTTACAATTATCTCTGGTCTCCTTTCACAAAAAACATCTTACTTATAATGCATAAAAAAACCCGCAATTTGCGGGTTTTTTATTTTTTTAATTGAAAAGATTATTTCTTCTGATTTTTCATTTCTTTTTCGATCATATCATAGAACTGATCGATTTTAGGAAGTACTACGATACGGGTTCTTCTGTTTTTTGATCTGTTATCAGCAGATGTGTTAGGCACTAAAGGCATATATTCACTTCTACCTGCTGCGGTCATTCTCTTAGGATCTACGTTAAATTCATTCTGTAAAACTCTGACTACGGAAGTAGCACGTTTTACACTTAAATCCCAGTTGTCCTGTAATACAGGGTTTTTGATTGGCACATCATCTGTGTGACCTTCTACCATGAATTCAAAATCAGGTTTATTGTTTACTACTTTAGCAACTTTACCTAAAATTTCTTTAGCTCTGTCGTTTACCTGGTAGCTTGCAGTTTTGAATAATAATTTATCAGAAATAGAGATAAATACTACTCCTTTTTCAACATTAATTTCGATGTCGGAATCATTAAGGTTACCAAGAACTCCTTTTAAACTGGTCACTAAAGCTAATGTAACAGAGTCTTTTCTGGTTACAGCGTCCTGTAATGATCTAATGGTTAAATCTTTCTCTCTCATACTTTCAAGAGATTTTTCTAAATTCTGGGCTCCTTTAGAAGACAGAGTTGTTAAACTTCCCATATTGTTAATTAGATCAGAGTTGTTTTTCTTTAAGAAATCAACCTGATTGGCATAACCTTCTTTTTCAGCTAAACAAGTGTTTAATTTTACTGTTGCCGTATTTAATAGATCTTGTATTTCTTTATTTTTGTTTTCTAATTCGGCAATCTTTTTTTGTGAGCCGCAAGAGGCTGTAAGCAGCGCCATAACAGATAGCGCAAGAATTATTTTCTTCATATAAAAATTGATTGGTTACTATTATTACAAATGTAAGAATTTTTAAAAGATTTGTATTTTTTACAAAGATAAACTATTGTTAAAATTTCTATATAAAAATCAGTATCAATTTTTCTTACAAACCATTATAAACACTGAGATTTTCATCTCTGATAAGATTGCTTTCAGATACTTTTTTTAGTGCGGAGAGCAATATAAATGATACTCTTTATTGAGTAATATTTTTTAGACTGAAAGGTGCCTCTTTTTTTAAAAAATTTAGACATATAATAATAGAAAGCAAGATGGGATTTCAGTACAGCAAAAAGATGTCCGAATTTTCCTTTTGAAAGAAAGAAGACACCTGCGATTCCGTCTATTGAGAGTCGTATAAATAAGGTAGTAAACAGCTGTGATTTTGGAAGATTTTTTAAAAGCATAAACAGAGAATTCCTGAAATTTAGAAAGGTTTTTTGTACAGAACCTTCTTTTAAAGTCGCACCACCTACGTGATATACTGTTGAAAGCGGTGTATATTTAACTTTATAATTCAGATTAAATGCACGCCAGCAGAGATCAATTTCTTCCTGATGAGCAAAAAAATCATCATCAAATCCATTTAGCTTTCTGAACACTTCTTTACGAATAAAAAAGCAGGCTCCGGAAGCCCAGAATATTTCACATTCATCGTTATATTGTCCTTGATCTTGTTCCAGAGACTGAAAAATACGACCACGACAGTACGGTACACCATATTTATCAATAAATCCTCCGGCTGCACCGGCATATTCAAAATAGTCTTTGTTCTTATAGTCCAGTATTTTAGGCTGTATAATTGCTGTTTCGGGTTGATTTTCAAAAATAGAAAGAATAGGTTGCAACCAGTTTTCTGTTACTTCAATATCAGAATTAATCAAGGCATAGTATTCTTCTTCAACTTGTTGCAGTGCTTCATTATAGCCTTTTGCAAAACCATAATTTGCCTTGTTCTTAATGATCTTTACAGAAGGATAATTAGTAGTTACATAAGAGATGGAATCATCTGTAGAAGCATTATCTGCAACATAAATAACAGCTTGTTCAGAGAATTGAATTATAGAAGGTAAAAATTGCTCCAGTAAATTTTTCCCGTTCCAGTTGAGTACTACTACAGCTATTTTCATTAATTGAGTTTTGAGAAGATCTTAATTAGGTTTTTAAATTCTGTAATCATACTAAAAATTCAATACTATTTATATTTAGGTAATTCAGGTAAAAAATGATACTGTTCCTGTTCATAGTTCATCTGACAAAAATAATGATTTAAACCGTTAGTAACCATTAAATATTGCGCTTTTAATGTCATATTATAACGGGCAATCTGGTCAAATGTGTTCTGACTGATCGAGACAGATGGAGCCTTACATTCTACTAATATAAGAATACTTCCGTCGGGATTATAAATAACAACATCATACCGCTTTGTCAATCCGTTGATCTTGATTACTTTTTCAACGTTTATCCATGATTTTGGATACTTTTTTTCAATCATCAGAAACTGAATGACATGCTGACGTACCCATTCTTCCGGTGTAACAATGACAAATTTTTTCCTGATCTCATCAAAGATGGCGACTTTATTTTCACTATTTTTGAATCGGAACTGATAATATGGAAATTGAAGTGGCTGCATACAGCAAATATAATTCTAAAATTTGAAGATTCTGTAAAGATTTAATTCGTTAAAAATAGACATTTTGGATGAAGTATTAAAAATTGTAAATGATATAAAGCAGGGGAATATTAAACCTATCTATTTTTTAATGGGTGAGGAAGCTTACTTTATAGATAAACTATCCGAATATATTGAAGAGAATATTCTTTCTGAAGAAGAAAAAGGATTCAATCAGATGGTTTTGTACGGAAGAGATGTTACTATGGAAGATATTATTTCTAATGCGAAACGGTATCCAATGATGGCGGAAAGACAGGTTGTTATTGTTAAAGAAGCACAGGAACTGTCCCGAACGATAGATAAACTGGAAAGTTATATTGAAAATCCACAGATGACTACAGTTCTGGTGTTCTGCTATAAATATAAAACGGTAGATAAACGAAAGAAATGGACTAAAACGCTGGGACAGAAAGGAGTCTTATTTGAAAGTAAAAAATTATATGAAAATCAGGTAGGCGACTGGATCAAACGGGTATTGTCCGGTAAGAATTATTCCATAGAGCCAAAAGCCACTTTGATGTTAGTAGAGTTTTTAGGTACAGATTTGAGTAAGATTAGTAATGAACTGGATAAATTGCAGATCATCTTGCCAAAGGGAAGTACGATTACACCAAAGATTATTGAAGATAATATTGGTTTCAGTAAAGATTATAATAATTTCGAGTTACGAAAAGCAATAGGAGAACGCAATCAGCTGAAAGCGTATCAGATCGTGAATTATTTTTCGGAGAATCCAAAAGATAATCCTATTGTGGTTACTACAAGTATGATTTTCGGGTTCTTTTCTCAGTTGTTGCAGTATCATGGATTAAAGGATAAATCAGCGGGTAATGTGGCAAAGGTTTTAAAAGTAAATCCTTATTTTTTAAAGGATTATGATGTGGCAATCCGTAATTATCCTATGAGAAAAGTAAGTCAGATTGTATCGGCATTGCGTGATGTGGATGTAAAGAGTAAGGGAGTGGGAGCAAACAGTCTTTCACAATCTGATCTTTTGCGAGAAATGCTGATTAAGATTTTTAATTGATAAAATATAATTCTATACTGTATACTGCGTTTATAAAGGGACAGATCTTGATTATTTTTATAAAAATAAATTCTTTTACAATATGACTTTCTTAATATGACCGGAAAGATATCACAAATAATTATGGTCAGAGATTATAAATCTACTAAAATTAACGATATTTGCTCTTTAGTACTTCGCACATTGGTCTTATAATTTCTTATGAAATATTTTATAAGAAATTGGTTTTCTGCGTCTGTGATTTTTTATGATAATGTTAAGTAAATAAAAAAATAAAATATATGGGAATGAATAAAAACACCATTTTAGGATGGGCAACTCTAGTTATGATTATTGTAGGAATCGTATTGATTTCACTTGCTATTTTCAGATATAGAGATCTGGTTGGAATAGGGTTGACAACTGTTGGAGTAGGCTTTTTTGCTATTGCTTGGGTATTTAATGCATTGAAAGGAAGAGTATAAAGGTTTACATGTATTGAATAGTATAACAGAGAAGGTTCTGTTATAAAAAAATATCATAATTAACGAATAAACAAAAGAACATAATTATGTCGGATGATAAGAAAGTAATATTTTCAATGTCCAAAGTAAGTAAGACTTACTCAAGTACTAATAAACAGGTACTGAAGGATATTTACTTAAGTTTTTTCTATGGAGCTAAAATAGGTATTTTAGGTCTTAACGGTTCTGGTAAATCTTCATTATTAAAGATTATAGCAGGAGTTGATAAGAATTATCAGGGCGATGTTGTTTTTGCACCCGGTTATACTGTAGGCTATTTAGAGCAGGAACCACAACTGGACGAAAACAAAACGGTTATTGAAGTAGTTCGTGAAGGTGTTGCTGAAACGGTAGCTATTCTGGATGAATTCAATAAGATCAATGATATGTTCGGTCTGCCGGAAGTTTATGAGGATGCAGATAAGATGCAGAAATTAATGGACCGTCAGGCAGAATTACAGGATAAAATAGACGCATCAGGAGCATGGGAGTTAGATACCAAGCTGGAGATCGCAATGGATGCATTACGTACACCGGAATCCGATACACCTATTAAAGTATTATCAGGAGGAGAGAAAAGACGTGTTGCTTTATGCCGATTATTATTGCAACAACCGGATGTACTATTATTAGATGAGCCAACGAATCACTTGGACGCTGAATCTGTTCTTTGGTTAGAACAACATTTACAACAATACAGCGGAACGGTAATTGCTGTAACGCACGACAGATATTTCCTTGATAACGTAGCAGGATGGATACTTGAACTGGACAGAGGAGAAGGTATCCCATGGAAAGGAAACTATTCTTCTTGGTTAGATCAGAAATCCAGCCGTATGGCACTGGAAGAAAAAGTAGCTTCAAAAAGAAGAAAAACATTAGAGCGTGAGCTGGAATGGGTTCGTCAGGGAGCGAAAGGAAGACAGACGAAACAAAAAGCACGTTTGCAAAACTATGATAAGCTTTTAAATGAAGATCAGAAGCAACTGGATGAAAATTTAGAGATTTACATCCCGAATGGTCCGAGATTAGGGACGAACGTTATTGAAGCAAAAGGGGTTGCAAAAGCTTTTGGAGATAAATTATTATATGATAATCTGAACTTTACATTACCTCAGGCAGGTATTGTTGGAATTATCGGACCGAACGGGGCGGGTAAAACCACAATATTTAAAATGATAATGGGAGAGCAGCAACCGGACAAAGGGGAATTCCTTGTAGGTGAAACGGTAAAGATTGCTTATGTAGATCAGTCTCACAGTAATATTGATTCTAATAAATCGATCTGGGAAAACTTCTGCGATGGTCAGGAGCTGATTATGATGGGTGGAAAACAAGTTAATTCAAGAGCGTATTTAAGCCGTTTTAACTTTGGCGGAAGTGATCAGAATAAAAAAGTAGATACTTTATCAGGAGGAGAGCGTAACCGATTACACTTAGCCATGACACTCAAAGAAGAAGGTAACGTATTGTTACTGGATGAGCCTACGAATGATCTTGATGTGAATACACTTCGAGCATTAGAAGAAGGTTTAGAGAATTTTGCAGGTTGTGCAGTAGTTATTTCTCACGATAGATGGTTTTTAGACAGAATTTGTACACATATCCTTGCTTTTGAAGGAGATTCTGAAGTTTATTTCTTTGAAGGAAGTTTTTCTGACTATGAAGAGAATAAGAAAAAACGCCTTGGTGGAGATTTAACACCGAAGAGAATTAAATATAAAAAATTGATTAGAAGTTAATTAAAATTGAAAGATCCTGATTTATATCAGGATTTTTTTATGATTACCATTTAAATATTTTGAAAACTGAAATTATAGTTTATATTTGTGATTCTCAAATTTTTGTTAAAAAAGTAGAATACACTATTCATTTGTTGTTGATTCTTCGGACAAAATAAAAGACTATTATTATATAACTAAAAACAATTTATCCTAAAAAGGATAACTAAAACTATTATTTCATGGATGTATATCAAGGCATATCTATCGGCTTATATCTTTTATTAATGATTGGAATTGGGATCTATTCCTACAGACAATCACAAAGCAATGTCGGAGATTTTTTATTAGGAGGAAGAAAAATGGGTGCTGCCGTTACAGCATTATCTGCAGGAGCTGCTGATATGAGCGGATGGCTGTTAATGGGATTACCGGGAGCAATGTATGCCAATGGATTATCGAGTAGTTGGATTGCGATTGGATTAACAATCGGAGCTTATTTAAATTATTTATTAGTTGCACCCCGATTAAGAATTTATACTGAAAAATCAGGAAACGCAATTACGCTTCCGGATTTCTTTGAGAACAGGTTTCGTGATAAATCAAGAATATTACGATTGGTCTCAGCAATTATTATTTTAGTATTCTTTACACTTTATACTTCTGCGGGAATGGTTTCAGGAGGTCGTTTATTTGAATCTTCCTTTGGCTTATCGTATGAATTCGGATTAATATTGACGAGTCTGGTTGTTGTATTCTATACGTTTTTAGGAGGTTTTTTGGCAGTAAGTTTAACGGATTTCGTTCAGGGTACAATAATGGTTCTGGCATTAGTAATTGTTCCTTTGGTGATTATTTTTGAAGTAGGGGGACCTATAGAAGCAGTTGAGCTCATCAATGCAAAAGATTTGAAATACCTGGACTTTTTTCAGGGTACTACTGCTGTCGGTATTATTTCATTACTGGCATGGGGAGTAGGTTATTTTGGCCAGCCTCATATTTTAACCCGTTTTATGGCAATCGGTGATGTAAGAGAATTAAAAAAAGCAAGAAGAATCGGTATAAGCTGGATGATCTTTACAGTTGGAGGAGCTTTATTAGTAGGATTAGTAGGAATTGCTTATATGACTAAGAATAATATTGCGTTAAAAGATCCTGAAACGATTTTTATTTATTTTTCAAGAACATTATTTCATCCTTTAATCAGTGGGTTTTTATTATCAGCTATTTTAGCAGCTGTAATGAGTACTATATCTTCTCAGTTATTAGTTACTTCCAGTGCTGTTACGGAAGATTTTTATAAAGGTTTTTTTGATAAAAAGGCTTCTCCTGAAAAATTACTTTTTGTTAGCAGAATGGCTGTTATCGGAGTTGCAATTGTTTCGTTTTCATTATCCCTAACCCCTAAGGAGAGTATTCTGGATCTGGTAGGTCATGCGTGGGCAGGTTTCGGTTCTGCTTTCGGACCGCTTATTCTGTTATCTTTAATGTGGAAAAATGTTTCCAGAAACGGAGCCATTGTCGGAATGGTAGTGGGAGGGCTTACCGTTTTATTATGGGTATTCATAGATCATTCTTATAAAGAATGGTATTCAATGATTCCCGGATTTACATTGTCCTTTTTGTCTATTGTTATTGTATCTCTATTTTCTGATGCTCCAAAACAGGAAATAGTAGATGAGTTTGAGGCAGTAGAAAAAGATATGAGAGAAAAATATTAAGACTATTTGATATCAAATATATATAAGTTTAAAAAATCCCAATATAATCTATTGGGTTTTTTTTATACACTATTATTTTCCTGCAAGGTTTTCAAAACCTTGTAAGAATTTCCGTTGTAGGGAAAATATAGGTTATTCTTTTTAATATTAAGATTTTAAAACCGTAGGAGAATGACCTCTTTTGACATAGAATGTATAATCCTAAATATTAATTCCATAAAAAAACCCACAAAAGGTGGATTTTAATTAAAGTAAAACAAATTGTAATTTAGTAGGAAACATTAAATGTTCCTTCACTTACTGTATGTTTTTCCGTTGAACTATAAGACTTGAAAGAAGCGTCAAATGTTCCACTAATTGTTTTCTCAGTAGTATTATGACTTAAAATAGTGATAGTTCCTGTTACAGCATCAAATACGTTACCAGGAATACCATCTTTCCCATATGTTATAGTATAATTTAATTCTGAATCTCCAACAGTATACGTCCCCGGTTTAACAGAGTCTGATAGAAATATTTCAATATGTTCATCAGGTCTTTTTGTACCACTAATAGCTAATTTATTCATAGATGAAGTTGCAAATACAGAGGTAGAAGTAAAATCTACTCCGTCTAATTTTGCAGATAAGGTATTCTCATTTTTAATAGGATTATCCTCTGTAAAAGTAATATCTGTAAAAGAACCGTTGGTGAAGATTTTAGTTTCTACTTCATAATTCTGGTTATATCTTACTCCTGTAAATTGAAAAGTTCCGGATATTTTTTTTGTTTTTGAATCAATAGAAGTTACAGTTATGCTTGAAGTGTCCTTATAACCTGAAATACCCATATCATTTGCAATTTCCTGCGACATACTAACAAAGGAGTTATATTCATCAGAAGAAAGACCGTAAGCCAAACCTAGATTACCTTTTGTTTCATTTGAATTTCTCCAGGTATAAACTCCTATTTTATTAGAAGGTACAGCAATGTGAATAAAATCTCCATTTGTTGAATTTAATGCTGTAATAGAAATAATGCGGTCACTTACTACCGCTTGTACAGAAGTAGAAATAAAAGTTTTTCCATCAAATTCAAATTGTAATTTTCCTGATTTTATAGTTAGATTATTTAAATTATCATCACTACTACTACATGAACTAAAAAATAATCCTAAAGTTAGGATTGAAATAAATAGAGCGTAATTTTTTTTCATAATTTTTTGTATAAAATTAAAAGACAAATATATAGAAAAACACTTATAAATTTATATTTCTATTATAAGAAATAAATATAAGCTATTGTTTTATTGTAGTATACAGAATTACGGCAGTAGAAAAAGATATGGGAGAAAAATATTAAGATTATTTGATATCAAATATATATAAGTTTAAAAAATTCAGATATAACGTCATGATTATGAATTTGTAGCTTATGCTTATACTAGTCGTAGTAGATTATTATCGTTTATTAAACCTAACAAGTTTCTAAAACCTGTTAGGTTTATTTGTTGTAGTGGTAATTTTATTTTTTTTAATCACAACTTACTGTTTGTGAGATAATTTCTTGTTGTTTTTTAAATGATTACTTAGTGTAAATTTAAGTTGTTTTTAATACCAGCGTTTTTTATTTTTCTTTGAATTATCTGATTTTCTGGATTTATGAGCACCACCGCTGCGATTTGAGTTTTTTGCAGGTTTTGCGGGTTCGTCAGTATTATCATTCCATGGAAAAGGATGATTTTCAACAGTTTTTACTTTTACTTTTATCAGTTTTTCTATATCTTTCCAGTATCCTTTTTCATCTTTTCCACAGAAAGAAATAGCGATTCCGCCATTGCCGGCACGACCGGTTCTTCCAATTCTGTGTACATAGGTTTCCGGAATATTAGGAAGATCAAAATTGATGACATAAGGTAACTGATCAATATCAATTCCACGAGCAGCAATATCAGTAGCTACAAGAACGCCTACTTCTTTATTTTTAAAATGTTCTAAGGCTCTTTGTCTGGCGCCCTGTGATTTATCACCATGGATTGCTTCTGCTGCTATTCCCTGTTTTTTCAGCGCTTTAACAACATTGTCCGCACCATGCTTTGTTCTGGTAAAGACGAGAACATCGCTAAGATTATCTTCTTTTATTAAATGATATAAAAGCTGTCTCTTGTTTTCTTTTTCTACAAAATATACTTTCTGTTCTACGGTTTCAGCAGTTGATGATACAGGAGAAACGGTTATATATTCCGGTGTTTTTAGAAATGCATCTGCCAGTTCTCTGATTGCCATTGGCATAGTGGCGGAGAATAGAAGCGTTTGTCTGTTAGAAGGGGTTAGTTTTACAATCTTGCGAATGTCATTAATGAAACCCATATCCAACATCTGGTCTGCTTCGTCAAGAACTAAAGTATGTAAATGATCTAAGTTAATAAATCCTTGTTTGTGTAAATCTAAAAGTCTTCCGGGAGTTGCAATTAAAACATCAACTCCTTTTTTCAGATTGTCTACCTGAGGAACTTGTGAAACTCCTCCAAAGATGGTTAACTGTACTATATTGGTATATTTACCATATGCGTCAAAGCTTTCGCCTATCTGGATCGCTAATTCACGTGTTGGTGTAACAATTAGTGCACGGATCTGCTTCGTCTTTTTAGACGAACCAATCATATGATGTAAATTATTGATAATCGGAATGGCAAAAGCAGCGGTTTTTCCGGTACCGGTCTGTGCACATCCAATTAGATCATTTCCTTTTAAAATAATAGGAATTGCCTGCTCCTGAATAGGAGTAGCAGAGGTATAGCCCTGATCGATTAAGGCTCTCTGGATACTTTTAGAAAGTGATAAATCTTCAAATAACATAAATAATAGGAGATTACACAGTGGTAATCTTTAGAAATTAATTTGCTACAAAGATACTATTTTATTTATAGTTGCTGGTTTTTAGTTGATAGTTGTTGGTTTTTAGTAAAATGTAAAAAGTAAAATGTTATTAACAGCTTGGCTAACTTTAAACCTAAAACTTTAAACCAACCAAACAGGACAGGAATAACATTTCACATTTTACTAATCATATTTCACAATCTAATATTTTACTTTTTTTCGGTATGCCAGATAAAATACCTGTGGTAATACAGTAAAGGATAATATCATACAGAAGACCAGTCCGCCTACAATCATAATAGCTAATGGTTTCTGAATTTCAGACCCCATACCGGAGGAAAGTGCTGCCGGAAGTAGTCCCATAGATCCCATAAGAGCAATCATTACAACAGGACGAATTCTATTATAAACTCCGTTAGAGATAGCTTCTTTCAGTGCCATGCCATTTCTCATATTTTGCCTCATAACACCTATTAGAACGATTCCGTCAATGGTGGCAACTCCAAAGAGAATAATGAATCCGATACCAGCAGAAATACCAAATATTGTTCCTGTTATCCATAGTGAAAGAAAACCTCCAATGAATGCAAACGGGATCGTAATTGCAGAAACGATAGTGTCTCTCAGATTTCCAAAATTCATATATAGTAATAACAGAATCAGAACTAAGGACACAGGAACAACATAAGCTAATTGTTTTCCGGCTCTTTCTTTACTTTCAAATTCTCCTGCCCACACCATTTTATTAGCGGTTGGTAATTTTACATCTTTGGCAACCTTTGCACGCGCTTCAGCTATTGTACTTCCAAGGTCACGTCCTTCAATATTAAATCCAATACCGATATATCTGCTGTTTCCTTCACGATAAATAAAAGCAGGACCAGTATGATAATCTATAGTTGCAATTTCTTTTAGTGGTACTTTTTTCCCGTCTAACGTAGGGATCAGTATATCACCTATTTTATCATCTGTATCACGATATTCTTTGTCAAAACGGAGTCTGACATCAAACATTCTTTCATTTTCATAGAAAGTAGTTGCAGCCTGTCCACCTATAGCCATTGCAATTACTGCCTGAGCATCAGCTGTGGTTACGGCATATCGAGCCATTTTTGCATCATGAAGCTGAATACGTAATTCAGGTAATCCAATGTTTTTATAGACGTTTATATCTTCTATTCCTTTTACAGTTCGTATCGAATTAGCTACCTGATTTGCCATTTCTTCCAGCTTGAACAGATCGTCTCCGAATATTTTGATTACTAACGGGCTTTTTACGCCTGCAACATATTCTTCTACGTTATCCTGAATAGGCTGACTGAATCCGAAGTTAATGCCTGGATATTCTTCGAGTTGCGTTCGCATTTCTGCTAGTAATCCCTCTTTAGATATTTTTCTTTTCCATTCTTTTACAGGTTTCAGCTGAATATTGAATTCAATATTGAAGAACCCTGTTGGGTCTGTTCCATCATTTGGTCGCCCGGTTTGCGTTAAGATAAATTCTACTTCATTAAATTTTTGAATTTTTGTTTTCATTTCTTTAGTCAATCGAACGGATTCATCCAGATTAACACTGTTTGGTAATGTGGCACGAACATAGATCGCTCCTTCGTTCAGTTTTGGTAGAAATTCTGATCCATAGTAATGGAATCGTACGAAACAAATGGCTAACAGGGCAATAAAACCATATATTGTTGCTTTTCTGTGTTTGGTACTCCAGATGAATAGTTTGAACAGATTGTTTCGGAAGAAACAGGAGATTATATTTTCTTTTTCTACTATATTTTTTGTTAACAGGACTTTACACATTGCAGGTACATAGGTTAAACTTAATATAAGAGAACCTAATAACGCATAACCTAATGTAAAGGCTAATGGTGAGAACATTTTTCCTTCTACTTTCTGGAAAGAGAAAATAGGGAGTAAGGCAACGATCAGAATAATCAGGGCAAAAAAGATATAAGTAGCTACACTTCCTGCACTTTTTTTAATTAATCCCATTTTTGAGATTTTATTAAAACGTTCCATTCCTACTTTATGTGCTTTCTTTTCGAGGGTAACAAAAACCTGTTCTACAATGACGAGCGTTCCTTCGAGTAGTAAACCGAAGTCTAATGCTCCCATAGATATCAGGTTAGCAGGAAGTCCCTGGATTCTGAGCATAATCAGTGCAAATAGAAAGGCAAGCGGAATAACGGAGGCTACAATAACAGTAGTTCTCCAGTTATACAGAAAGATAAATACGATCAGGGATACTAACAGAATTCCTTCTATAAGGTTTTTAGTAACAGTATGAACGGTTGTATTTACTAATTCTGTTCGGTCTACAACTGGCACTATTTGTACATTTTTAGGTAAAATTCTTGTATTTAGTTCCGTGATTCGGTCTTTTAATTTATCAATTACAGCACTTGGATTTTCTCCACGAAGCATTACAACGATTCCCTGTACAAGATCATCTTGATTGTCTAATCCTACTTGTCCTAATCTGGGTTTTGCAGCAATTTTTACTTCTGCAACGTGTTTTACCAAAATAGGAGTAGAGCCTTTTACTTTAATTAGAATATTTTCTATATCATCAACGCTGTCTAATAATCCGACACCACGCACTACATAAGCCTGGTCTCCTTTCTGAATAACATCTCCCCCCACATTGATGTTACTTTTAGATACAGCTTCGTAAACATCGAGGGGGGAAAGGTCATAATTAACTAATTCAGTGGGATTTATTTTTATTTCGTAGATTTTTTCTTCACCTCCAAAACTTACTACATCAGCAACCCCGGGTACAGATACTAATTCGCGTTCGATTACCCAGTCCTGGATTGCAGTTGTTTCTTTTATGGGCAGATCACTTTTTATTACATATCTGAATATTTCTCCGGTAGCACCATAAGGAGGTTCAATATCAGCTTCCGCTCCTTCAGGAAGCTCAACACTTTGCATGCGGTTTGCGGCATATTGCTGAGCATAGAAATCTTCTACATCATCATCAAACAGAACGGTTACTACAGAAAGTCCAAAAAGAGAAATAGAACGTACTTCAGATTTTTTCGGGATAGTATTCATCTGTTTTGAAATAGGTAGTGTAATAAACTTTTCTATCTCCTCGGCACTTCTTCCGGGCCATTGTGTAATAATTCTGGCACGTGTATTCGTTACATCAGGAAAGGCTTCTATTGGGGTATGTATGTAGCTGAAAACACCTCCAACCAACAACATTGCTGTAAGAAAGAATACAATCAGAGAGTTCTTAAGTGAAAAAGCGACTATATTTTGTACAAATTTTTGCATGATAGTATTAGAGTTTAAAAATTGAAGGATTTAAATTTGTTTAAAGTTTAAAGTTTATTCTGGAAACGAGATTCTTTTACATTTCATAAATAACTTTTCACATTTTACAAACAACATTTTACTTCTTACATTTTAATTTGTTCGTAGATCAGTAAATGATTTTTAGTAATTACTTTTTCATTTTCGGTGAAATTCTCATTTACAAAAACCCAGTTATTGTTTTTTGCGATTGGGTTTACTTTTCTGGCTTCTATTTTACAATCCGATTGATATACTAGTACATAATTCTGATTATTATCAAACAGGATTGCTTTTGCAGGAATTGCAATAGCATTCTGCTTACTTTCTTTTTTGATAATAATATCAGCAGACATTCCCGGTTTTAGTTTCAGGTCTTTGTTTTTCATTATCACACGGGCTTTTAACACATGTTCTTCTGCATCAAATACTTGAGATAAAGCAGCAATTTCACCTTTAAAAATTTCATCAGGATAAGCTAATGTTTTGATCTCAACTTCCATATTTTCTTTTACATTTTGCATATTAGTAGCATAAATGTTTACCATTACCCATACCTCATCTAATTCTGAAATAGTAAATAAAGGATCTCCTCCTGAGGCAATCTGTGTACCAGAACTCATATTTTTAGCAACAACATAACCATTGGTAGGCGCTTTGATCTGGAAAACACCTCTTTCTGAACTGGCGCTGAACAGATTTAAATTATCTATTTTATTCTGAAGGGAGGCTTTTAATACATTTACTTCACTTTCGGCAGAAATGAGGTCTTTTTGTGAAGCTATTCCATCCTGAAACATTGATTTTACAGAAGTTAACTCTCTATTAGCTACTAATAACTGCGATTCCAGTGATTTTCTTTCAGATTGTAGTTCATTCAGTTCTGTACTTTTTATTTCACCCAGTACCTGACCTTTTTTTACATAATCACCTAAAGAAAAGTTAGTCGAGGTAATTACTCCGTCTACTAAGCTTACAAACTGAACTACTTTATCAGGATTATAGGAAACATTTCCCGTCAGGGTCAGTTCTTCTGCTACAGGACGTGTTCGGATAGTATCTATTGTGATTTTATTTTTTAAAGGCACCGTTAAACAAAAATTTTCTTTTTTAAGTTCAGCTATTTCTGTTTTTTCTTTGCAGCTGTATAATGAGGACAGTAACAGGATGCAGGAAAGAGAAAGTATATTTCGCATTATAGTATATTTTAGTATTGTATTAAATTTCTTTTCCGATAACAAATTGTAATTCTTCAAAATGCTCATTAAGTTCTTTTTTAGAGTCTGATATTATTTTTTTATTGGTCAGATAAGCTTCTACGAAGTCCAGATATTCAATCATGCTCATATTGCGTAACATGAAGTTTTTCAGATGGCTTTCCAGTAGTTGATCCAGATCTTTTTCATAATTGCTTTCTATATTTTTATACAGGTTTTTTGCGACGATCAGATCCTGGTAGGTTTTAATAACCTCAGATTGTGTTCTGTTATTCTTTTCCTCGGTCATCACTTTACTTTTTTCTATATTGATCTGAGCAGATTTAATGTTTCCTTGATTTCTGTTAAAGAAAGGTAGATCGATGGCAAAACCAACGCCAATAAAATCTCTCATTATATTTCCACCTCTGTCATAACCCACTTTAAGAGCAACATCCGGAGTTCTCTGTGCTTTTTCATATTTATAGCTTTTAGAGAAATAATCCTCCTCTAAGCGAGATACTTTTAGATCCGGTCTGCTTTTTAAAGCAATATCTATTAATTCAATAGGGTTTAAAGCGTTTATTTTATTAAGATCAGGTACAAAACCATCTTCTGTAATGTAGACTATTTTGTTTGGATCAATATTCATCAGAGTTTTAAGCTCTTTCTGTAGTTTATTGTTTTCTTTCTGTAGATCGGCTATTTCCTTTAAATATTCTAATTCAGAGGCTTTTAAACGGATATATTCACTTTTACTGATATTACCCAGTTTCAGTTGATTGCTGTATGCGTTTAGTAATTTCTGAACGGAAAGTAGCTGTTTTGAATAGATTTTCTGCTGTTCCTGTGTATATTGTAGTTGTGTGAGATTATTTCGGAATTCAATTTTCAGATTTCTTAGAAAATCTTCAAAGTATTCTTTAGCCATGTCAGCAGTTACTTTTTCCATAGCAATCATTTTTTTTCTTTTTCCGGCAGTAATAATTACCTGTTCCAGTTCTGCTGAGATCTGAGAAGTTTTCCCAAAATTACCGGAAATGGGAGGCAGTTCTTCTACACCTGCGCCTTTCCAAAGATTAATTTCATCAATAGATAGAGTAGGATTAGGCCATAGTTTTGCCTGAATAACTTGCGCTTCAGCTAAATCGATATTCAGCTTTTCTGCAACCAATTGCAGGTTTTTTTCTAAAAAAATAGTTTCAGCAGTTGTACGGGTCAGTTGTAACGTGTCATTAACGAATTGATTCTGCGCATTGAGTGTACCGGTAATTGTGGCTGATAAAAGGAATATTACTACTAAGATAGATCTCATTTTACTTTGTTCTTTTTTATAGGACAAATGTAATGACAGCATATTATAGCATTATTTGAGCCACATTAGAAGAACCTAAATTCTACATTAGAGAATGATTAGAGTTTAGTTGATAATTGATAGTTTTGTGAGAAGTGGAGGTGCAAAGAGACAAAGGTTTATTTTATTTAAGGTTTAAAGAAGCAAAGGTTAAGCAGCAACTTTACTCCTTTGAACCTTTGTAACTATCAATTATCAACTAAACTTAAGTTCAATAATAGTTCCCCCATTTTCTTTAGAGGATATTGTAAACAAGATGTTGTTTTGTTTAAAGATAAGTGTAGCAAGAGAAAGTCCGATACCGTTTCCTTTGATTGCACCTACATTTTTACCTCTGTAAAATGGCTGCTGGATAAATTTTAATTCCTCAGTATTAATACCTTTTCCCTTATCATGAATACTGATCTGAAGATGTTTTTCTTTTTCTGAAAGGATTATTTTTACAGGATTATTTCCGGAATATTTGAATGCATTTTCTATCAGATTATACAAAGCCATTTGTATTTGCATTTCGCTTCCTTTTACATTTAGTAAACTTTCATTTTTTACTTCAATCTGTACCTGGACTCTGTTGATTTCGGAGGGGTAAATTTCAGTTATTTTATCTATTATGATCCAGATTAGTTCATCTACTCTGAAAGTTTCTTTTTCAGTAGTAATCGTTTTTAGCCCGGATATCATCATTAATGTATTTAATATTTCTTCAATATGATATACATTTTCCAAAGAGTCTTTTACTACCTGCTGATATTCTTTCTGAGTTCTTTCTTTCTGAGCAAATACTTCTAAATTTCCGGATATAGCAGCCAGAGGGGTTTTAAACTCATGAGAAACATAGTTGATAAAGTTTTTCTGAGTAATAAAAGTATCAGACAGTCTTTGAAGCAGTTTATTAAAGGTGTCGATAAGATCCTGAATTTCATCATTGGTGTTTGTTGAAATAATCGGCTCATTCAATGATTCGGGTTTTATTGAATTGACTTGTTTTATTACATTAGTTATTGGTCTGTAGGCTATTGCAGAAAGGAAACGACTTAATAAAAGTATAAGCAGTAATCCAAAGATCAGAACACTTATTAAGATAATTAACAGACGACTGTTTTGTGTGTGGAAAAAGTCATTTTCTGATTTTATAAAAACAACAAAATCCCCTTCATTATCAGTATAGAATATTCCATAATAAAAGTGTTCTTTTGTTTTAAACTGTATTTTTTTCTGTTTTCGAACCGATTCTAATTTTTCTTTTGTAATGTTGGGATCAGGGGTTTGGTTTCCGTATTTAATTTGATCAGATTCATTGTATATTTTTACTTCTGCTTCTTTTGTGTCTTCTTTAAACTGTTGTTTGATAATTTTATATTCTGCGCTTGACAATTCATCTTCTTCCAGATAAAAGATACCGGTTAACAGACATGATTTTTTTAATTCACTGAAAATGATTTTTTCTGAACTAGTATAAAAAATAAAATATACTAATATCGAAGTAATTGTAAAAACAACACCAAAGGTAATAGAGGAAATTAGAGTTAGCCGATTACGAAGTTTCATTTTTTTTAGATTTTTCGATGATTAGATTATCTGATTATCAAAAAATCTAATCATCGGATAATCGAATTTATCTCTATTCTTATTCCTTAATCATATATCCGGTTCCTTTAATGGTATGAATCAGCTTTTTAGTATTTTCACCATCTATTTTATTACGGAGATAGGAAATATATACATCTACAACATTTGTGTTGTTATCATAATTGATTCCCCAGACAGTGTTTAGTATCTGAGTGCGTGAAACTACTTTGTTCTTATTTTCCAGAAGAAACAGCAATAGTTTATATTCTCTGGGAGACAGATCGATCAGAACCTCTTTTCTGATAACAGCATGTTCATCAAAATTTACACTCAGATCGTCACAGATATAAACATTGTTTTTTTCCTGATAATTGAATTTTGTACGACGTGTAAGAGCATTGATACGAGAAATCAATTCTTTGAAATGAAAAGGTTTTACCAGATAATCGTCTGCTCCGCTGTCCAGTGCGTTTACCTTATCATCAGCATCATCTAACGCACTGAGTACTAATATTGGAGTATGATTTTTTTTAAAACGAATCAGTTTTGTGAGCTGGATACCGTCAATTCCGGGTAACATAATATCCATTAATATAATGTCCCATTCATTTTTGGTAATGATTGTTCTTGCAGATTCACCTGTAGTTGCCAGAGTTACAGAAAAACCATTTTCTTCAAGTCCTTTTACTACAAAATCACTAATCCGATTATCATCTTCAATTAAGAGAACATTCATATTTTATTTTATTTAAGCAACAGGTTTATTGTTTGCTTTTATAAAGTCGGTCAATAAATACCCTATCAGTTTACCTATTAAATGTTCGTTTTTATCACTGTCGAGAGAAGGGGCCCCTTCGCAAATGTGAAGATAAGAAACATTGTTGCTTTGTCCAAAGTGGTTAATAAATTGTCTTAATTTTTCTACAGAAAAGCCGCTTAATGTCATTGCACTACTGGCAATATTCTGAATGGCATCAAGATCTATTTCAATACCAAAATTATCATTTTTTATAAAATTGAAAGCCTGAAACATTTCCTGATCGAAGTTCTTCTCTTTTCGGATAGCGATTTCATCATAAGTATTATAACGTACTCTGTCTTCTGTTTTTTTTATAATATCGAGAACGGCTTTTGAAGTATAACTTTCATGAAGGCCAAAGATAAAATACTTTTTAAGGAATCCTTCTTCATAAGCATAAGAGAAGCCGTTACCACTATGTCTGCCTTCTAAGATTCTAAAATCAGAATGAGCATCAAAATTAATAGCATTGATTGGTTTCCCTTTTGCAAGAGCAGCTCCTTTTATATTGCCATAAGAATTATTGTGACCTCCACCGATAATGATTGGAATTTTACCTGCATTAATGATTGTAAATACAATATGAGAAACATCTTTATCTATATCTTCAACAATTTTAAAGAGTTTTTTTCGATCTTCTTTTTCTTCACAATTCAGCGTTGCTGCCAGTTTCATTTCTTCAGCAACATTGACCTGTCCCAGAATAAGTAGTTGACTGCCCTTACAGAATTTATTATTCTGAATATTTGCAATACTCTTCAGAGCGCTTTCCCAAGCTGTTGAAGCGCCGGATCTTCCAAAGTTTGCACGAACACCAATATCTTCGGGGATTCCAAAAAGGATATATTTAGCTTCTGTAATAGATAAGAACTCAGTCAGATCCTGATCTTGTGGTACGGTTTGTATTCTTTCTCCAAATTTAATTTCACCATTGCGGTAACTGGTAATTTTTGCCAGATCGGAAATTGTAAAACGAATAATTTTCTCCATATTTTTTTTATTCTTGTCAAAAATAATATAATTGTATAAATTTACGTTATTAAGAACGTTATTCAGTAAAATATTTTAATTTTATCAAAAATTCTAAAACAGGTATGGACAATCATTCAGAAGGACAAAAAAGTAACTCAAGTTTAAAGGCAATTATAGCTGTTTTAGCTATATTATTAGTGGGGAGTTTAGTTTACATGTACAAAATGAGTAATGACTCAACAGTTGTTGAAAAAAAACTGACCTCAGAGAAAGAGTCAGTAATGAGCGATTTACAGAAATTAAAAGCGACATATGATGTTGCGATTGCTGAAAAAACAGCACTTTCTGAGGAATTAGTTGCAGAAAGGGATAAAGTAGAAAAGTTAATTGCCGATTTGGAAAAATCAAAAGGGGATGTAGTTTCTTTATCTAAGTATAAAGATCAAGTAAGAGCGCTTGAGGGCAAAATGAAATCTTTAATTGCTGAAAATGATGTATTAAAACAACAAAATCAGCAGTTAACAACAGAGCGTGACAGTACAATAGTAGAATTAGGCGCAGCAAAAAGATACAATGATACTTTAGTTACACAGAATCAGAATTTATCTAAAACAGTTGAAATCGCTTCAACACTTTCTGTTTTAAATTTAAAGGGAGAGGCAATCAAGGAACGTTCATCCGGTAAGCAGATTATTACTGAAAAAGCAAGCAGAGCGAATAAACTAAAAGTTTGTTTTACTATTGCAGAGAATAAAATTGCAAAATCAGGGGATAAAACCTATTACGTTCAAATTATTGATGCTAAAAACAATGTTTTAGGAGAAAAGAAAACGGTTAGTTTCGGAGAAGAAAATTTAACTTATAGTTTTACTTCTCTTGTAAAATACCAGAACAAAACGACAGATGTATGTGAGTTTTTAACAACAACTGAAAATTTTGAAAAAGGAACTTATTTTGTAAATGTTTTTGACAATAAAGAGTTGGTTTCAAAAACAAGTTTTACTTTAAGATAATAAAGGATTTAAGATTAGTTTAAACAGCTGGTTTTAACTTATAATGTTATTTAAAACCTCTGAAAAGTAATTGCTTTTCAGAGGTTTTTATATATATAATAAAATCTAATTTTCTATTTTCTGTCTCGTTAAATAATTTATTCTTAATAATTAGTCTTTTTTTTTAAAGAATTATAATTTTTGTAGTTTTTTGTTTATAATTTATTATTTTTGCCGACTTATAAAAAATATGATTAAATTAATTCTTAAATACTACTATAAATGAAAAAAATGATTGTTTTAAAAAGTCTGATTATTGGGCTTTTATTTTCAAGTTGCGCAACTATTATTTCAGGTTCAAAGCAAAAAGTAAATTTTACAAGTAATCCGTCAGAAGCATCAATTTTTATTGATAAAATAGAAATTGGAAAAACCCCTTTAGAGATAAAACTAGAAAGAAAAAGAGAACATCATGTAATGATTAAATTAGAAGGGTATCAAACCTATGAAACGAATTTGACTAAAAAATTTAATAGTTGGTATCTTGGAAATATAGTAGTAGGAGGTATAATAGGCTTGGTTATTGATCCAATTACTGGAGCTATGTATAATTTAACACCAAAAGAGATTAATACTGAATTAAATGGAGGAACTGTTTTTAAGACAAATAATAAAGATATATATATTACTGTTGCTTTAAAAGCCGATTCTAACTGGGAAAAGGTTGGACAATTAGAAAAAGTTAACTTATAAACTCCTTAACATAGTGTTATATATAAATAAAGCCCTGTTATAACAGGGCTTTATTTATATATAAAAATGATTTCTTTTAAACGGTTACTACTATTTTACCAATTGTTCTTCCGGTTTCAATATGTTGATGCGCTTTATCCATCTCTGCAAAAGGGTAAGTTTTAGAAATATGAGGTTTAATGATCTCTTTCTCTAACAAATCAGCAATTGTTTTCATATTTTCTCCATTGGATTCTACTATCATATAGATACAATTTTGAACTCCTTTATTAATTGCTTTTTGTTTATGCTCTTCTGTTAATCCAGAAAGCAGATGGATAATGGTTCCGGTTGGTTTTACTACTTCTAAAGAGCGTTCAAAATTCTCTCCGCCGATAGTTTCCAATATAAAATCCATATTACTGACTATTTTTTCAAAGTCCTGTGTTTTATAATCGATATGTTCATCGGTTCCAAGTCCGATTAAAAAGTCTTTATTTGCTGCAGAGGAGGTACCAATAACATAAGCACCTAAATGTTTTGCTATTTGTACAGCAATATGTCCTACACCACCGGCAGCTGCGTGGATAAGTACTTTATCTCCGGTTCTTAATTTTCCATTTTTTGTAAAAGCTTGCCAGGCAGTAAGAGCAACAAGAGTAGTTGCAGCAGCTACTTCATGTGAGATATTAGTCGGTTTTAGTGCCAGATGAGAAGCCGGTGCAGCTACATATTCGGCATAGGCTTTACCATGTCCTGGAAAATTGACCATTCCAAATACAGCATCACCGATTTTAAAATCTTTTACATCTTTTCCGGTCTCTGTTACTATTCCGGAAATATCCCAACCTAAAATAAGAGGATTGTTTTCCTTTGGATTGTTTACCGGTATATCTCCTGAGCGTGTTTTTACATCTACCGGATTAATACTGATTGCTTTTGTTTCTATCAGGACTTCATTATTCTTAATGACTGGTTTTGGAATTTCTATTGTTTCAAAATTTTCTGTTCCACCAAATTTTTTTAATACTATTGCTTTCATAATTGAATTGATATTTAAATTATTTTGTAAAATTAGACTCATAATTGTGTCTTTTTGTTGTATATATTTTCTATTATGTTGTACTTTTGTGTTATGAAAGTAGAAAGTTTATATGAGCCTTTTGAGATCATTTATGAAAAAGTAGATGAATGCCCAATCAGAGAACGGGTATTTAATTTTTTCCAGTTGGTATATATTGTATCGGGAACCGGTAAACAATGTGTTAATAATAATAAAACAAATTATAAAAGCGGTAATCTGTTTTTATTAGTACCTAATGATTGCCATACTTTTGAAGTGGAAACAACAACTGAATTTTTGTTGATCCGGTTTAATAATATTTATATTCAGAATAAAAGTTTTCAGTCCATAGGAGTACAGCAACTGGAATTTATTATTCAGAATGCAAATCATCAACCGGGTTGTATCTTATATAACGTGTCGGACAGATTACTAGCAAGAGCAATAATTGAAGCGATTATCCGGGAATATATCAATCGAGACCTGTATAATAAAGAACTGATTCGGCAGCTTATCAATACACTAATTCTGATTATAGCACGTAATGTAGCTGGATCTTTACCGGAAAAAGTGGATGAAAGTACGGAACAGAAAGCACTGGAGATATTGCAGTATATACAAAGTAATATTTATCAACCGGAAAAAATAAGAGCAGGAGCAGTAAGTAAACATTTTGGTGTTTCCGAAAACTATCTTGGACGTTATTTCAAAAAACATACACATGAAACCATGCAACAGTATATTTCTAATTATAAAACAAAATTAATAGAAAATAGGTTACTGCATAGTGATATGCGAATGAAAGAGATCTGTGAGGAAATGGGTTTTACTGATGAAAGTCATCTAAATAAATTTTTCAGAAAACAAAAAGGGGTTAATCCAACAGAATACAGAGAAATGGTGCGGGAAGTCACAATATAGTTTACAGTTGATAATTGATAGTTTTGTGAGATCTGAAATAAACACAAGATAAATCAGAAGAAAGAAAAAAGAAAAAAGAGACAAGAAGAAAGATATAAAGAATTTAGTTTCTAGTAGTCAGTCGTATTACTTGGTATTTAGTTTGCAGTCGCTATGTTTAGAACTTTAAACAAATAACCGGTTCAAAGCCTTACATCTTACTTTTTACAAAAAACATTTTACACCTAAAAAAACTATCAATTACCTTTACACTTTTTGTATCGCTTTACTCATTCGTTGTTCTACAGATCTGGAGAAATATTTTTTACCAATTACACTTGGAATGGCAATTCCCAAAGCAATAGAGAGAACGGTAAGTCCGGCGATTGTTGCTGATTCGATCATTTGAAAGAACGGTTGTATCTGTTCTACTCCCTTAGCAGCATCCAGATTAAGAATTCCTATAATAGTTTTATACATTAAAACCCCTGGTATCATTGGGATTATGGAAGGAATAGCAATTACATTTTCAGGTATTTTTAATCGATGTGCCAGATAAACGGATGTAATACTGACCAGAACGGCACCAAAAAAAGAGCTAATAGGTAATCCTACGTTAAATTCGTAGTGAAGAATATTACGCGTAATAATAGCCAATAAGCCTCCTAAAAAGCAATAAAAAAGAGTTCGTATCGGGACATTAAATAAAACAGCAAAACCACCTGCTGCCATAGCGCCCGCTAAACCGATTTCAATAAAATTGCTTTCCGGAATTAATATGGCAGTATATTCATGAAGCTGAAGTAGTTTTATCGCAAATATTAATCCGAAAGAGATTGATCCGATAGTCATAAAAACAATCAAAGCTCTTGTAAGTCCAACAATAGAGAACCCGTCGATCATATCCTTTAAACTATTAATTATAGGAAGACCGGGAATTAAAAAAAGAACAGAGGCGAAAATAGGATGGTGAGGGGTGGTGCTAATAGGGAATAATGAACTGAAACCTGCAATAAGGACGGCTATAAAGGCAGAAACTGCCACGTTCAGATACATATTTACATGCCGTTTATGTAATTCCTGCCGGGTAAAAACGGCTATAGATGAAGCTATACTTGTAAACAGAAAAGCAAACCAGTCACATCCAAAAAGTTTACAGAAAGAACCGCAGGCAAGACCAACAAACAGAATAACCAGCCAACGAGGATAGATTTTTGGTGTTTTTTCTATTCGGTTTAATTCTGCTTCATATTTCTCTAAAGTATAGTTGTCTTCTAATGCTTTCCAGGTAAGTGTACTTAAGTCAGCAAGCATACTCATATTGGCACCATGGTGTGAACATTTCTGAAAACGAGTCGTAGAGTTGTGCCCTTTACTGATGTTAATCATTAGTGTGGTATAACTAATATGCATATGAAATCGATTTTCAGGAATTCCCATAAACAAAACCGCTCTTCGCATATTTCTGTCAATACGGCTACTGTCTGCCAGATTCTCAATCAGCATTTTGCCGGTTCTGAGTAACAGAGCTAATTTTCGTGATAATAAGTCCTTTTCATCCTCTTTCTTTGTTTTGGTATTCATTCTGAAAAATATAAGTTATTTTGGGTATTTTGTTCTAAAGATAAGACGTAAAATATGAAATGTAAAATGTTATTGGTAAAAAGTGCTTTTCTTACTTTTAACATTTTACTCTGAAATAATCGTTCTGAAAGTAAGGTTTATTCTTGATTTAAAGACTTTTTTTGTTTTAGGCAATGTATGCAGCCAGTTGGTCTGGGTAGCACCTCTCATTACTAATAAACTGCCTTGTTCCAGTAATACAGAAACGGTTTGTTTTGTGATTTTATGTTTAAAAGAAAATTTTCTTTCAGCCCCTAAACTTAGTGATGCAATAGTAGCATCAGTACCTAGTTCTTTTTCATCATCACTATGCCAGGTCATTCCTTCTTCTCCGTTATGATAGAGGTTTAAAAGGCAGGAATTATAAGTTGCTCCTGTGATTTCTTCTACGATTTTTTTTAATTCTAGTAATTCCTTTGTCCAGATTAGTGCCTGTTTAGTAGTATTGGAGTAGGTATAGGAATACTTCTTATTACCATACCAAGCTACTTTTCGTTTGGTAATAATAAGCTTACCAAAGACAATTGCTTCATCATTTTTCCACACAATAGTATTGAGGAGTTTCTCAAAATAATATTGGGCTTTTTCCTGTTTCAGTATCCTTCCGTGATAATCTGCAATACCATCATTAGGAAGGATATTAAGTTCTTTTTCAGGATTAAATAAGTCCATTTTTATATTTCTTTTTTATACAAGGTCTGTATTTTTCTGCTATTATTTCCTCTTCTGAAGTAAAAAATACATGATTTTTTTCTATTCGTTTTTCCAAAGAGCAACGCAACATTCCATAAATTTTTAGTTTTTGATTTCCGCCCAGGTAAATCCGTTTCTGTGACTTCTCAACTAAGGTAAGCTTTGCAAATTAATTATAGTTTCCAAAAAATCATTGATGTCTTGTTTGCCGCATTATTATAACTAAGATTATCAGTACCATTTGATAAGCTCCAAGCCAACGCTCCTCCTCTAGCTCCAGCTATCTTAAAATAAATTTTGTCACCTGCCAGTCCAAAAACAGTTAAATTTATAGAATACGTATAATTACTGTACATGTTAGATGCTCTAGTCAGCGTCATTTCTGCTATATCTAATAAGATATCAGTAGGCCGATCAGCAGGTACTTTTCCCGTTTGCTTTAATGCACTTATGTAATAGGGGGCAGAAGCAGGGCCGGTTCCCATAACTGGACCATATAGACGGAAAGAAAAAACATAGGCTCCTGTTTCTTGTAATTCTATACTTTGTATCATCGTATCATCATTTTTACGCCAGGTTAGTTTAGTGCCTCCATATCCATTATTAGGACCTGTAGTCTCCGCTGTAGAACCGGATTCAATCCAAGGGGTACTTCTATATAAAGCGTATTGAATCGCCATCGTAACATCAGATCCTCCAATATCTGTATATCCTAAAGTATCATTTAAAAAACGTATTGGAACATTTTTTATTGGATTGGGACTGGTTACGTTAGGTTTGCCTGTAACCATATAAATAAGTTTACCCGTACCAAGAGCTTGTCCCGGTTGTAGTGTAAAAGAAAGTCCATTGAATTGATATGTTTCTCCTTCTGAATAATAACCTCCATTACCATCATTATATGTAACTTCTAAAACACCATTATAATCTACTCCCGAAGTATATGAATTTGGAGTAAGTATAGCACTTTTGCTAACCAATCCTCTCTTTATTTCAGGTTTTGCTGTAGTACCATCTGTTAGCAACCTCCATTTTGAACCATTCCAATACATAAATCCTATAGTAGGAAAATTGGGGTCTAGACCTGTATTGTAAACCAAAAGAGCTGTAGCTGCTTTACCTCCAGAAATAGAAGTTTGATCGTTTTCTCCTTTTAAAGTAACTTTAGGAAGTAATAGACCTTTATCGTTAGAGAAAATTTCTAATTGTGAAGATAAATCCGGAGAAAAAGTACCTATACCTGTCTGCGAATTTGAGATAATTCCTGTAAGCGCTAAAATAGTAGTTATAATTATTTTTTTCATTAGTGTTAATTTTTAAATATTTCTTATTTTTCTCCAAGTTGTGTTACTATTCGATATATTTCAAATATTAGATAGCAGACTACTTATTTTATCTATGTATAGGTAGGAGTAGTAAGTGGAGTATTATTTATATATTATTTAAAATTTACTTTTATAAATAATATTTAATATTTAATATTTAATATAAATTGAATAGTAGTATTTTTGGCTTACAAAAGAAAGATAAACAAATGAAATAAAAAAAAAGACAAGTTGTCATTAGTAGTCATTACTTATAATTGCATCATAATATATTGTTTTTCAATGATTTATAAATGTATTTTTTCACTATACTAAATTCAGTTTTTCATATTCTGTCATACAGATATTGATTTTATTTGCACTATAAAAAAATAATTTCTATTCTTTCGTATACTCCTGATATAGGTTGACAGATAAACCACATTATTCTATATGAAATTATATTAAAATAAAATTTAAAAAAGGTGTTGTTGCAGTGAAGAATTCAAGAAAGAAATTATTCTTTTATTTGAGCATGGTAAATCCAACGCTCCTCAATTAAAAAACTTTATGGTATTTAGATTAAAGAACCCTAAACAACGGGTTTTAGTAAATATAGTTATAGGCAAAATACGACTTTGCATCAATTTTGTAAATTGGTTATTAGAAGTGGTATGAAAATTTTTTTGTGTAAATTTTTCTGTACATAAAATACAGAGAAAAGCTTAAAATATTTAAAACTACTCAAATGAAAAATCAGAAGTAATTTCAATTACTTCTGATTTTGACATTTAGGGTTTTCTTTTAGGAAGATTCCCTTATTGCCATCCGCCTCCCATTACCCTGTATAGTTCTACATTAGCATTGAGCATCTGCATTTTTATTGAGACCAGATTTAATTCTACTGCCAGAGCATTACTTTGTGCTGATATTACTTCAAGATAAGTTGCCATACCATTTCTGAAAAGAAGAGAAGCGTTTCGTACTCCTTTTTTAGAAACCAGAATACGTTCCTGAGCTATTTCATATTCCTCTTCAAGTTTTTCTATGGTTACTAAACTGTTTGAAACTTCTCCAGCAGCTATGAGTACATTTTTCTTAAAGTCCAGTTCAGCCATTTCTTTTTTAGCAACCGCAACTTTATAATTTGTTTTTAGTTTTCTGTTATTAAAAATGGGCTGTAATAATGATCCTCCTAATAAGCCGTAACCGGAACTGGTATTAAAGAGATTGCTGAGGTTCATTGCATCAAGTCCCAGAGTTGCTCCAATATTTAAAGAAGGGTATCGCATAGCCTGTGCGATTCCTACACGGGCATTAGCAGCGATCAATCCATATTCCGAAGCAGCAATGTCCGGTCTGTTCTTGATCAGTTCAAAAGGTACTCCCGTTGAATAAACCTTTTTCGGATCAGTTTCAAATAGTTTTTTGTTGAGGCTGATCTTTTGAGGGTATCTGCCTAACAGCAGATTGATTCTGTTTTCCTGTACGTTTACGTTTTTTTCTAATTGCGGGACTAATGAGGCTGCATTTAATTTCTGTGCCTCTGTTTGTTGTATAGCAAGAGAAGTGACCTGTCCGGCACTGTATTGTAGTTTGATGATTGTTAGTGTACTATCATTTAAAGCTAAATTGGTTTTTGCTACTTTTAACTGTGCATCCAGCATCAACAGATTATAATAAGCATTTGCTATATCTGAGATTAAAGCAGTCTGTACCGCTTTTCTGAATTCACTGCTTTTTAAGAATTCTGCGTATGAAGCTTCTTTTTCTCTTCTGAATTTTCCCCAAAGGTCAATTTCCCAACTTGAACTCAATGATAATGCATGTTGTACTTTATTGACATACATTCTGTCTGGTGGAGTTGCTCCATCATAATATTTTGATGACGGGTTGGAATACCAGTTATCTGAGTGCAGTTCTTTTGAATACTGTCCCGGTGTTCCCGTAAGAGTAGGGTAGAAGTTTGTTTTAGATTGTTTAAAAACCTGTGAAGCCACTTCCATATTTTTTACTGCCTGCTGTAGATCAATATTATTTACTAAAGCGGTGTCAATCAGTCCAACTAGAATAGAATCGTCAAAAAAGTTTCTCCAACTGATGGAAGCCAAGACTGTGCTGTCTGAGTAGGTATTTTTATTCTGACGAAAATCTTCTGGCAGATTCAAATTGGGACGAGTATAATTCTCTCCTATTTTACAACTGACCATAGTCAGCAGTACAATTATAATAACGGAAGTATATAGGGTTATGGAACGCATATAAATATCTTTTTTATTAATCTAAAATTTCAGTATCTTCTTCTTCTGTAAAGGCATCTGTTTTCATTTTATCATGCAGTATTTGGAATAATACATATAATAAAGGGATTACGAATACTCCCAGACAAACACCAAAGATCATTCCTCCGGCAGCTCCGATACTTACAGATTTATTTCCCTGTGCAGATGGACCTGTTGTAAACATAAGCGGAATTAATCCGGCAATAAAAGCAAGAGAGGTCATAATAATAGGTCGGATTCTTTGTCCGGCTGCCTCTAAAGCTGCTTCTGTAACAGACATTCCTTGTTTTCTTTTCTGTATGGCAAATTCGACCATTAAGATCGCATTTTTAGCGAGCAGACCGATTAGCATGATAATACTCACCTGAACATAGATATTGTTATTGATACCCGCTAGATTAATAGCAACAAAAACACCTAACAGACCACATGGAATGGACAATAATACCGCCAGAGGTAATACATAACTTTCGTATTGGGCGGCTAACAAGAAGTAGATAAATATAATACTTAGCATAAAGATAAGAATAACTTCATTGCCGGATTGTTTTTCTTCTTTACTCATTCCGGTCCATTCAAAGCTGTAATTAGCCGGTAGTTTCTTTGCTGCTACTTTTTCTATTGCATTCATTGCATCACCGGAACTATAACCCGCACTTGGAGTTGCTTTGATAGTAATAGCATTAAAAAGGTTATATCGAGTTACAATTTCCGGTCCGTATATCTGTTTTATAGAAACAAACGTATTGACAGGAACCATTTTATTATCAGCACTTTTTACAAAAATAGAGTTAAGAGATTTAGGCTCTTTTCTAAATTCGACATCAGACTGCATATATACTCTGTATTGTCTTCCAAATCGATTAAAATCTCCTGATTTTACACGCCCGTAATAAGACTGAATAGTCCTCATCGTCTCACGAATACTGACACCCAAATTTTTCGCTTTTTTATAGTCGATGGTTAGTTCATATTGTGGAAAGTTAGCTTTAAAAGAAGTAAAAGCATCTGTAATTGCAGGATCCTTATTTAATTCTATAATAAAAGCATTAGCTACTTCACTAAATTCACTGAAATTATCCCCAAAACGATCCTGTAATACTAGTTCCAGTCCGTTAAAGTCACCAAAACCCTGCACTGTAGGTCGTGTAAATACTTGAATATTACCTTCTGTAATTACAGATAATTCATTTTTTAAATCTTTTATTATATCATTTATATTTTTTATTTTCCCTCTTTCCTTATGCTCTTTTAGATTAATATATCCCATTGCAAAAGAAGGGCTACTTGTTCCGTCTACTACATTATATCCAGATATACTGTTTACACTTAATATAGCAGGGTAACGCTGAAAAACTGAATCTGCTTTTTTTGAAGTAGCTATAGTTCTGCTCAAAGATGAACCGGGAGGCATTGCCAAAGAATAGGTTAAGAAACTATCATCCTCTGTTGGAATAAAAGCCTTTGGCGTATTGTTGAACAGATAAGCTGTAATAATAAACAAGATTATTAAAGCCCCGACAGTTTGCTTTCTTTTGTTTAAAATCCATTGGATAATATTTAAATATTTATTTGTAAAACGATCAAATCCAGTATTGAACTTATTGAAAGAGTTTCGTTTAACGACTTTCATTACACGAACTTTACGTTTATTTTCTAACTGTTCTAACTGTTTATTCTTTGGTTTATCCTCTTTTTTTCTTAAAAGCAGGATACAAAGCACAGGACTTAATGTTAATGCATTCAGAGCGGATATCAGAATAGCAAATACCAGTGTATAAGCAAACTGTTTGTAAAAAACACCTACAGGACCATCCATAAATCCTACCGGAACAAATACAGCTGCCATTACAATAGTAATCGAAATAATAGCACCTGTAATCTCTTTCATCGCAGAAAGAGTTGCTTTTCTGGCGCTCATATTGTAGTGTGTCATTTTGTGATGAATCGCTTCAACCACAACAATCGCATCATCGACTACAATACCAATAGCGAGAACAAGAGCAAACATGGTTAGAACATTGATAGAAAAGCCCATCATATTAAGGAAAAAGAAAGTTCCTATCAGAGACACCGGAATTGCAATTGCCGGAATAAAAGTAGATCTTAAATTTTGTAAGAATAAAAATACTACAATAAATACGAGAATAAACGCCTCAAATAAAGTGTGTATTACTTGATTGATAGAATTATCTATTTGATCTCTGACGCTATAAGAAATTTTGTACTTAATCCCCTCTGGAAAATATTTTGAAGTTTTATCTAATATTGTTCTTATTTTTTCGTCAATAACTTTTGCATTAGAGTTATTGGTTTGTGAAATATTAATAGTAATACCTGCTTTACCGTTAACTTTGTTATCACTTCCATAATTAGAGGCTCCAAATTCGATTCGGGCAATATCTTTTAAATATAATATAGAACCATCATTATTAGCCTTAATTACAATATTTTCATATTCATCCGGTTCACTAAATCTACCTTTGTGTTTTAAAACCGCTTCAAAAACTTCTTCTGAGTTTTCTCCAAATTTACCGGGAGCCGCTTCAAAGTTCTGATCTTTAATCTGTGAAATAACATCTTGAGGTACTAATCCGTAAAGAGCTAGTTTTTCAGGATTTAACCAGATTCTCATGGAGTATTCTCTGGTTCCCACTAACGACGCTTTGGCAACTCCTTCTACACGCAATAATTCACGAATAATATTAATACGGGCATAAGCCTGTAAAAAAGTTTCATCATAAGGAGATTTAGGATCATCAGTATAAAGATTAATAGTCATAATGTTTCCACTTTGACTTTTTACTACAGTAATCCCTTCATCGTTTACTTCGGACGGGATTTGGCTTGTTGCTGTAGAAATACTATTTTGTACGTTTACAGCAGCAATATCCGGATCCGTTCCGGGCTTGAAGAAGACAGAAATTGTTCCGGAGCCGGAATTATTAGCAGTAGAACGTATATAAGACATATTTTCCACACCATTAATGGCTTCTTCAAGTGGTAATAAAACAGATTTAGCAACTGTTTCTGCATTTCCTCCGGGATAAGATACACTCACGCTTACACTGGGAGGAGCAATATCGGGGAAACGAGTAACAGGTAATTTGATGATTCCAATGATCCCGGCTATTAATAATAACATGGATACAACAGAAGCGAGTACGGGTCTTTCTAGAAAATTTTTAAACATAGCAATATGAGGTAATAAAGCAAAAAATATTAGTTATTTAATCTTTGTCCCTGTTTCATAGGGTTAACTTTTGTTCCTTCCGTTAGTTTATCAAGACCGGCAGTAACAACACGTTCTAAAGGTTTCAGATTTTCATTACTGACAATGTAGTTAGTCCCTGATTTCCCCATAATTTTAATTTCTCTTCTTTCCGCCGTATTATCATTTTTAAGAACAAAAACAAATATTTTATCCTGTATAACTGTTGTGGCTACTTGCGGTAACAGAATTACATCAGGATGGATTTGTTCAAGAATTATTTTTCCTGTATTTCCGGTTCTTAACAGATTATTCGGATTGTCAAACTTAGCACGAAGCGTAATAGAACCAGTAGTACGGTCAATCTGTCCGGCATTAGCATCAATTACTCCGGTATGGTTATAAACTGCACCATCTGCGAGGATCAGTTTTACCTCCGGGTTTAATTTTCTTGCTGTAGAATCGGTTTTCATTTTTTCATAGAATAAATAATCGGATTCACTCATAGAAAAATAAACATATACTTGATGAATATCTGAAAGAACAGTCATAGGCTGTGAATCGGATTTAGAAACTAAGTTTCCGATACGTTTCGGAATACGCCCAATATAACCGCTTACAGGCGCTTTGATTACCGTAAATCCTAAATTGATTTTAGCAGTAGCTTCCTGTGCTTTTGATTTTAGTAAAGAGGCTTTTGCAATTTCATAATTTGATTTTGCTGTTTTTAGCTGTACATCGGCAATTACTTCGTTTTCCACTAAAGGAGCCAGCTTGTCTATTTCGGTTTGTGCATTTTTTAGTTTTGCATTTTCCAGTTCAACATTTGCTTTTGCATTTTTCAGTTGTTCCATATAAGGAAGCTCATTGATTCTGAACAAAGGCTTGTTGGCTTCAATATATTCTCCTTCGTCTACATAAATATTATCCAGAATTCCTTCTACCTGCGGACGGATCTCAACATTTGAGATTCCTTCTACAGCACCTAAATATTGAAAGGTAGTTACAGCAGAATCTTTTTTCATAGTCATAACAGGAAGGGGAAGTCCCAAATATTCATCATCCTTATTTGATTTATTACACCCCACACTCATTATAAGCACTAACAGTAAGAATAAAAGGGGTACTTGCTGTTTTATTTTTCCAAAAAATAATAAATTCAAATTCATTTCGATAAGTGTGTTTGTATATATAAGTAAATCTCTTAATTTTTTTATTATAAAGCAAATTATAACCGTTATTATTGTGTTTATTAAAAAAACGGATTTTAAGCTTTTGTATATGTAGAGAAATAAATGTGCCATTACACAATATATTTTCATATTTTGATATAAGTATTTGTAAAACAGAAACTTATTGTTTTTAGAAAATAGTATGAGATAATGTAGACTCTACACCACAATTTGCGGAAAGTCTACAATTATACAGCGATTATTATTGAGATTTTAGTATTTAGTATTTAGTATTGAGAAGGACAGAAGTTTATAGACTAATTTAGTTGATAATTGATAGTTTTTTGTAGCAAAGGGAAAAAGTTCCAAAGGTTCAGAGCAAGCACTCTTACAAAAACCGCTTTGAGCCTTTGCAACTTTAAACCTTAAACTTTCGATTTTAATAGCTACTAAACTAAAGAAGCTGTCTAAAATAGACAGCTTCTTTTTCTCAATACTAAAATCTCAATACCGGATTATTAAATAAATTGTCCTTCTATCATTACACGATCGATAGGGCTGGTACCAAAGGCGTAGGGAATAACATAGTAAGAAGGGATCTCTTTTGTAATGATGATATTTGCTTTTTTACCTCGGGTTATACTTCCATGTGTATCGGATAATCCCATTGCATAAGCACCGTTAATAGTTGCTGCATTAATTGCTTCTTCGGGAGTCATTTTCATTTTAATACAAGCAGTAGCCACAACAAAATTCATATTTCCGCTTGGTGTCGTTCCCGGATTAAAATCCGATGCCAGAGCTAATGGAAGACCAGCTGTAATCATTTGACGTGCAGGAGTATAAGGAATACTGATGAAGTAAGAACAAGATGGTAAAGCAACCGGCATAGTAATGCTGCCTTTCAAAGCTTCAATATCCTCATCATTTACTATCTCCAGATGATCTACAGAAAGTGCTCCGTGTTTTACACAAGCCTGAATACCACCTATGGTCGTAAATTGATTCACATGGATTTTTGAGATCATATTATATTGTTTACCGGCTTCCATAATTCGTTCTGTTTCTTCCACAGAAAAGTAACCCGTTTCGCAGAAAGCATCAATATAATCCGCTAATTGCTCTTTAGCAATTGCAGGCATCATTTCATTAATGATTAGATCAATATAACCTTTATGATTCTCTTTATATTCCAAAGGGAAAGCATGAGCTCCTAAAAAGGTTGCTTTTATAGCAATAGGATAGTTTTCTTTTAGTTTTTTAATAACACGAAGTATTTTCAATTCCGCTTCAACCGTTAATCCGTAACCAGATTTTATTTCTACAGCACCAGTTCCCTGTGCCATTACTTCTTCTAATCTTTCTTTTGATTCGTTGTATAACTGTTCTTCAGAAACGGATTGTAGTTTTTTTGCTGAATTTAAAATTCCACCGCCACGGTTTGCAATCTCTTCATAACTAAGACCATTGATTCTGTCTACAAATTCCTGTTCGCGGTTTCCGGCATAAACAATATGAGTATGGCTGTCACACCATGTAGGTAAAATAGATTTTCCTGAAGCATCAATTATTTCATCCGTTTCAAGCTGAGGTAAGCTTTCCATTGATCCGTAATCTGAAATAATATCGTTGATAATATAGAGATAAGCATTTTTCAGAGTAGGTAATGTACTCATTTCTTTTCCGGACAGTTTAGAAATAGAAGTTTCACGTATCTGAATAAGTTCTTTAATGTTTATGATTAATTTTTTCATAGTGTTTTTTGTAAAAAATAAGATTGTAAATTTATAAACTATTATATTTATATTAAAATAATACTGATTTGAGAAAGATTAAATACAGAAAGGTTAAAAGAGTTCAGCCTAGCAACTACGAATATACGGGGATTTATAAAGATAATCCAACGGAAATGCAGTTATTTGTCTATGATAACGATGATTTTAAGGAATATCCGAATATTCATCTGAATGAAATCCTGGAAAAAATCAGTATTCCTGATAAAGTAAAATGGCTGAATATCCATGGTCTGAATGATGTAGCAGTGGTTCAAAAGGTTGGAGACTTTTTTAAGACAGAAAGTTATGTTGTGGGCGATATACTGAATACTACCCGTAGAACCCGAATGGAAGAACTAGATAGAATGCTGTTTTTTAGTATTAAATCCATATTACCGGACGAGCAGCAGGGAGAAGGAACCATTAAGGTAGAGCAGATCAGTTTTTTACTAATGGAAGATGTGCTGGTATCCTTTCAGGAAAAGAGAGGTGATTTTTTCACACATATTAGAGAACGGATTCGTACACATGCGGGAATCGTCAGAAAAAAGAAGAGCGATTATCTTTTGTTTTTACTGCTTGAGGCAGTAATGGAAAATTTTTTTATTACAATAGAAACTATTGAAGATAAAATTGAAGTAATATTATTATTAGCCAAAACTGATGAAAAACTCAAAATATTAGAAGATATAGAAAAACTGAGAGATGATTTGAATTTTCTGAAAAGAGCAATTATTCCTTTAAGAGATGCTTTGTTTAATATTAAAAGTATTCATAGTAATAAAGATTTTAAAAGTATTGTTGCTTCTAATTTTGCTTTTTTTTCCCGATTACATCAAAAGAGTCTGGAATTATTAGATCAAATTGATTATGATATGAATACATTGGATAGTGCTTCCAGTTTTTTCTTCTCAGCACAGAGCCACCGTATGAATGAGATCATGAAAACGCTAACGATTGTTGCCTCCATTTTTATTCCGTTAACTTTTATTGTAGGGGTTTATGGGATGAATTTTGATAATATGCCTGAATTACATCATGAAAACGGTTATTTTTTTGTGATCGGAATTATGCTTATTATTACTATTGGAATGGTCTATTATTTTAAAAGAAAAAAATGGTTCTAACCCTATTCTAGTACATAAAAGAGACTATCAGTACTTTTTGATAGCCTCAAATACTATTATTCAGTCATGAATCTTTATTGTGTTGGCTTTATTAATTAAATAAACCCAGATATTCATAGTAAAAATATCTGTGAGAGTTGTAATTTTATTACCTGCTGAAAGTGTTCTATTGATCCCTTCATCCCAAATAAAGACAACTCTGCCATCATATCCCCCCATAATTACTCCTCCTATATTGCCTTCTGATGTTATAGCAAAAATTCTCGATCCCCCAGGAGCTGTATTAGGTATAAGTGCAGCCGTACCGGTTCCCCTAAGTGTTGTTTTATCGGGAAGGAAGCCAATACTACTGGTGTTCATTGGATCTCTATTTGTTCTTATTATATTAGATCCCGTTGTTATAGCCCCCTTTCCTCCAAATATCTGCCATAAATTAGTATGCATATTAGAATCGCACCAGACATAAAGTACTCCTCCTAAATTTACATAATCTGCTATATTTTGAACTTGGGTTGATGTTAATTCCTTATAGGAAACATTTAGTATTTCATATTCTGTCCTTAAAGAGATTCCCGATGAGTTAGGATTGAAAGATTTAATGGCTGGCATTGGAGTTTTGATACCTAAGTTTACAAGATTTATAATTTTAGCCTGCATATTTGAAAATAGCCTTGTATCTGAAACATTAAGAGCTCCATAACCACCTATTCTTAACTGATCAAGTATTACGGTATAACTTATTGTACATATTATATTACCAAGACTTATTTCAAAACTGGCTGTGCCCTCATCATCTGGGATACCCGTAATATTGTAAGTAATATTACCCGCTCCTTCGGCAAGAGTGCCTGCTGTTAATGTTGCAGTAAGCCCGGTAACTCCTGTGGAAGCAATTGAAGCAGCGTTATAAGCCATACCTTCTCCTGTTGTATAAGCTATAGTAATTGTGCCTTTATAAGTTAGTCCACTTATAAGAGTGCTAGGTGTTAAAACAGCTGATGAACAGTAAAATTTTAGATTATCTCCGCAGCTATTGTACCAAACAGAGTTATTATACCATTCCATACAGTTTTTTGAAATATTGTAAATTGTGAGCCCCGGAGGTATTGGTTTAGCAATTTTATTTCGTTGAGACGTAGTCATTCGTGGGGGTAAAAAACCTTTATTTGTACTTTCTAATTCTAGAATCGCACTTTTTTCCGGAGTAGCGGCACTGTTTATCGTTGCATCTTTAATTTTTGACTGACTAAAACTAATAAAGCTTATTAATACTATGATAGTAATAAAAATTAATTTATAACTAGTACTGCTTTTTTTATTTTTTTGGTTCATGATAAGTTGTTTTAGAGTTATTAAAAATGAGTTTGTTGGATTTGTTGGATTTGTAAAAAAAGACAAAAACATAAAAAAAGCAAAAAAAAGAAGGGGTCATATAGAGGCGAATAGAATCATATAGTATTGTTTTGCCATATCTTTATTTTTTAACTCAATAAAATGATAAAATGATATTAAATTTTTTAGTTTTAACTATATTAAAAATAATAAACACAAAATAATAGTTTATTTTTAATATTTTTAAGTTAAAAATTAATTTAATAAGCTATTTTTAAGTTAAAAATATTAGATTTTTTATATGATGAATCAAGGGTATATAAATTAAAAAATTATAGGATTTGTAACTGAATTTAGATATAAATTTAAAACAAAAACCTTTGTGGAATCAGGGTTTTCTTGCTGTATTACCCTTGTGTTTTATTAGTATAGAACTATTGTATAAACATAAAAAGATATTTTATTTCTAATAACACAGTAAAAATCATATTGAATTATAGAATACTCAGATTAAAAAACAGATATTTGTTAATGTTTTTTAAATAATGGTTATATTCGCTTTTTATTCTAAAAGAAAAAAACCACTTATATAAGATAAGAATTATATGAAAAACATTAAAATCGGATTACTTGGAAAAATAGTAATCGCTATAATTTTAGGTATAGGAGCAGGATTTATATTTCCGGATGGATTATCCAGGATCTTTATAACAATCAATGGATTATTCAGTAATTTTTTAGGCTTTATTATTCCTTTAATTATTATTGGGTTAATTGTACCGGGTATTGCTGATTTGGGAAGAAATGCAGGCAGATTATTACTGATTACTTCTGTTTTGGCTTACGTCTTTACTTTATTTTCCGGTTTTTTTACATTTTTCAGTTGTGAACTGGTATATCCTGTGTTATTAAGTTCAACAGATACGATGCCGGATTTGGATATAGAATCAATTAAATTACTACCTTATTTTTCATTAGAGATGCCTCCATTAATGGATGTTATGGCTTCTTTATTGTTTGCTTTTATATTTGGGCTTGGAATTGCCTTTATAGAAGGAAATACAATAAAAAAATCAATGGAGGAGTTTAAGGAAATTATTAATAAAGTTATTAATAATGTTGTTATTCCCTTTTTACCAATTTATATTTTCGGGATATTTTTAGATATTACATTATCAGGAAAAGTAGGTGCTATTTTATCCGTATTTATTAAAATAATTGTGTTTATTTTTATTCTAACAGTTATTTTACTTCTTATTCAGTTTATTGTTGCCGGTGCTATAGCGAAGAAAAATCCGTTTACAAGTCTTAAAAATATGTTGACGGCTTATATGACAGCATTAGGAACACAATCATCAGCAGCAACCATTCCAGTAACTTTAGAACAGACCTTAAAGAATGATGTAGATGAGGATATTGCTGGTTTTGTTATTCCGTTATGCGCTACAATACATCTTTCCGGAAGTACTTTAAAAATTACAGCCTGCGCAATGGCTGTAATGATACTAAACGGATTGCCTATTGATACGGAGCAGTTTATTGGCTTTATATTTATGCTGGGTATAACTATGATTGCTGCTCCCGGAGTTCCCGGAGGAGCTATAATGGCAGCATTAGGAATATTAGCTTCAATGCTTAATTTTGATCAGAATGCATTAGGATTAATGATTGCTCTTTATATTGCAATGGACAGTTTTGGTACTGCCTGTAATGTAACAGGAGACGGTGCTATTGCTATGATCGTAGATAAAATCTATAAGGATAAAAAAAGAAAAGAACAGTTGGCAGATGCTTAATTTCTTCCAATGGCGTAGCGACTTAAAATAATTCTTAATTTAAAAGACAGATATAGAGCAAGCTTAATTTTCAAATCATAAAAAACCCCGCTAAAGTTTTATTTAACGGGGTTTGTTTTATAAAATAAGTAGAAGGTTTTTTATTTAAGAGAACCAACCATATCTTCCGGTTTTACCCATTGATCAAATTCTTCCGGTGTTACATAGCCTAATCGTACCGCCTCTTCTTTTAAAGTAGTTCCGTTTTTATGTGCTGTATTAGCAATTTCGGCAGCTTTATAATATCCTATTTTAGTATTTAAAGCAGTAACAAGCATTAAAGAGCTGTTTACTAATTCCTTAATTCTAGGATAATTTGGTTCAATTCCTTCCGCACAATGTTCACTGAAAGAAACGCAGGCATCACCAATCAGATGAGCTGACTGAAGGAAATTAGCAGCCATTAAAGGTTTAAATACATTCAGCTCATAATGTCCCTGTGTACCACCAATAGTGATGGCAACATCATTACCCATTACCTGTGCGCAAACCATAGTTAGAGCCTCACATTGTGTAGGGTTCACTTTTCCGGGCATGATAGAAGATCCCGGTTCATTTTCTGGAATCAGGATTTCTCCAATTGCAGAACGTGGTCCCGAAGCCATCATTCGGATATCATTTGCTATTTTATTCAGAGACACTGCCAGTTGTTTTAAAGCACCATGTGTTTCTACAAAAGCATCATGTGCAGCAAGAGCTTCAAACTTGTTTTCGGCAGTGATAAAAGGGATTCCTGTAAATTTCGCAATATATTCCGCTACTTTTACATCATATCCTTTTGGAGTGTTAATACCGGTACCTACTGCGGTACCTCCAAGAGCCAACTCAGATAAATGGTTCAATGTATTATTTAAGGCTCTCAGACCGTGATCCAACTGAGACACATAACCGGAGAATTCCTGTCCTAATGTTAATGGTGTAGCATCCATTAAATGAGTACGACCAATTTTTACCACATTTTTAAAGGCATCTGATTTTGCTTTCAGTGCATCTCTTAATCGTTTTACTCCCGGAATAGTGGTTTCTACGATCATTTTATAAGCAGCAATATGCATTCCGGTAGGGTAGGTGTCGTTTGAGGACTGTGATTTGTTAACATCATCATTTGCCTTTAAAATAGGCTCTCCTTCGCCAATTTTTCCACCCGCTAATACCTGAGCTCTGTTAGCAACCACTTCATTAACATTCATATTACTCTGTGTACCGGAGCCGGTTTGCCAAATCACTAGCGGAAACTGATCATTCAGTTTTCCTGCTAAGATTTCATCACATACCTGCGCAATAGCATCTCGTTTTTCTACAGACAGTACGCCCAGATCATGATTCGCATAAGCAGCTGCTTTTTTCAGGTAAGCAAACCCTTCAATAATTTCTTTTGGCATAGAAGCAGAAGGTCCAATCTTAAAATTGTTTCTGGAACGTTCCGTTTGTGCACCCCAGTATTTATCAGCAGGTACTTTTACTTCTCCCATAGTGTCTTTTTCTATTCTGAATTCCATTTTGTATAATTATTTATGGTTATTAGTTTTTGGTCTAAAAGTTTAAGGTTTAAAGTCTCAAAGATATTGATCTTTCGGACAGACTTTGAACCTTTGTACCTAGTCTCACTTTTTCACTTTTCACAAAAAACATTTCACTTTTCACCTCTTTCAAATTTAAGCATAAATTAAAGTTTTAAAAAATGCGAACAGACTATTTTAAGGAAATTTTGAGATTTAATAGGTTAAAAAAAATAATAGCCTTACCTTTGGGGTTGAATTGATAAAATTCCGGAAACTATGTTTGAATTTCAACAGTATTTAGGCTTCTTAGTCTTCGCAGCTATATTGACAATGGGATTTTGGTTGCTATTCTTTTTGGTAGGGTTTGCACAATATTGGGCAGGCGGTGCTATCATTGAGTTAATAAAAGAAAGAAGACAGAAAAGAAGAGAATCCCAAGAACAGGGATTATAAAAAAAAGGGAACTAAATTTAGTTCCCTTTTTTTATGTTGTTATTCCATATAGTTTTCTGAATCATTGTCAGATTCTTTCGAAGGCTGCTGTTTCTCTCTTTCAGATTTCTTTTTATTGAATCTATAAGTAAAAGAAAGAGTAATCTGTCTTTCTCTCCATTGCATTTCGCTGTGTGATGTTACTGTAGGTAAATAATTGTCCATAATTCTTTTTCTTGAATTGAACAGGTCATTTACACTCAGTGCAATTGTACCTTTATCTTTCAGTACATCTTTACTCAGAGCAAGGTTCACACCAATCATACCTTTACTTTTCCCTTGTGCAGATTTCTGAGGAGCCATATACATAGCATTAGTTTGCCAATCAATTCCGTAAGGAAGATTTACTTTTGAACTAATACGACTGAACCAGCTGTAGGCTGTATTATCAAAGTTTTGATATACCTCTTTACCCGTTAGTGAATCGGTATAAGTATAATCTCCTTCAGTCTGATTTCTGAAAAAATTGAAGTTTCCGTTCAGTTTCCACCATTTATAAGGATTATAAGAAACAGTGAATTCAAAACCAAATCGGTATTGCGTAGCTAAGTTAATAGGACTACTGATTACAACAGCAGCACCATCTATGATCTCACCGGATTCTCTTCGTACAAATTGAAAAGCATCAGTCGTTCTGTTCAGATACATAGAAGTATTAAGAGTTACCTGATCCCAGCGTTGTAAATAGCCTATATCATAAGCATCTGTAAAAGAAGGATTCAGATCCGGATTTCCCTGAAAACGGTTAATATTACTCGAATTGGACATAAAAGGATTAATAAATCGGGAGCGAGGTCTTGATACTCTTCGGCTGTAGCTTACAGAAGCACTGCTGGATTCATTAAATTCATAAGCAAAAAACACACTCGGGAAGAAATCATTATATTTCTTGTTATTGTATTCTTTATTTGTAATAAGGTTGATGTCTATATTAGAATCCTCCCATCTTAATCCAAGTAAATAAGAGAATTTATTAATCTTTGATCCAAACTGAGTATAAAAAGCATTTACTTTTTCTTTATATTCCAAGATATTACTATAACGAGGATCATTTACAAAAGGATCTCCTTCATTCGCTTTAATAGTAGCCTGATAATTTGTTGTCAGTTCATTAAAATTCCCACGATATCCTGCTTCAAACTGGCTTTTTTCCCCTATAGGAAGTACATAATCTATCTGTATAAGATTATTTCTCTGTAACTGATCCGTAAGATTTTTTTCAAAAGAAGTAGCACCTTCTGCTTTTAAGATACGATCTGATATAAATACATCATCCGTATCATCATTTCTTGAAAAAGAAACATCTGCCGTTAATTTATGTCCTTCTTTTTTGAACTGGTGCGTCAGATTACTGGAAAATTCGACATTTTCACTTTCACTGGATGAAATATTATTACGAGTACGAGTAAACAGATAATCACGATTAGCATCAAAATTCTGAAAAGTTACATTCTCCGGGTTGTCTCCATCGCTTTTTCTATATGAAAAAGTATTCGTCCAAGTAGTAGATTTGGTCAGGAACCATTCCATTCCAAAATTGGTATTAAAACTTTTTCTTAATCGCTCATTATTACTTTTTTGATCTACAAAACCGGTTGTATTTCCATCTGTATCGAAGTATTCCGAATTATTTGTTGAATTTCCAGGACCTTTTCTGTAATTATATCCCGTAGTAGTGAACAGGTTAAAATTCTCTCCTCTGAAGTTTACATTTCCTGACACTCCGTGATTAGCAGGGTCTCCCGTAGTTGCAGTAAAAGTTCCGTTTATTCCCTGCGCTTTTCCTTTTTTAAGGATAATATTTAAAATACCACCACCACCCTCAGCATCATAGCGGGCAGATGGATTGGTAATCACTTCTATTTTGTCCACTGCATCAGCAGGTAATAAACGTAATGCTTCAGCAATATTAATTCCTGCCATTCCGGATGGTTTTCCGTCGATCAGAATTTTGACATCATCATTTCCTCTCATACTTACATTTCCTTCCACATCTACAGAAACGGAAGGAACATTATCCAATACATCACTTATTGTTCCTCCTTTGACCATCATATCCTGACCTATATTGTATACTTTTTTATCTAGTTTTATTTCAACAGTGGATTTTTCCATAACAATGGAAACCTCATCCAGTTGTTCTGCATCATCTTCAATTGCAACAGTTCCCAGATCAGTGTTTTCCTGGAGATCCTTTTTAATTTCAAGTGTTTTAAATGAAATAAACTCAATTTTAATGTTGTAATTACCAACAGGAACATCAATGGAGAATTTTCCTTTATCATCCGTTATACCTCCTGTAACTACTTTTTTTGTAGTACTGTTTTCAATGGTAACAGTAGCATATTCTAAAGGTAGTTTTGATGTTTTTTCAATCACTTTACCTGTTAATCTAATTTTTTTATCAGGTGCTACCTGTTGAGCAAAATTTGAAAGAAAAGTTGTGAGTAATAACATAGTTATTACAAATTTTAATTTTTCCATTAATGAGTTTAGTTTAGTTTATCTCTGTTAGACTGTGAAAAGCAGTTTTGGTTTAATTATGAAGGTTAAAAAAAACGTTGAATTAGGGTTTGTTATTTATAATATAGATTTAATACGTTCTGGAGGTCTTCCAATAACAGCTTTATCTCCGTTGATAACAATTGGTCTTTCGATCAGTTTGGGATTTTCCACCATGGCAGTAATGGTCTGATCATCCGTAAGATTTTTACCTTTATAGTTTTCGATCCAGATACTTTCTTTTTGACGAACCAGCTCAATAGGTTTTATTTTTAGTTTTGACAGAATGTCTTTCAGGTTAGATATGGTTAAAGGATCTTCCAGATACTTGACAATTTCGAATGATTGTCCGCTTTTTTCAACTATTTCTAATCCTTCTCTGGATTTTCCACAACGTGGATTATGGTATATTTTTATCATTATAATAAAATTTTTAAAATGTTTTTACAAAGTAAGCAATTAGTAAGAAATAATTCAGTTATTTTAGACCTGACAAATCAGGCTTATTTTTAAATAAGAGCCAAAATAACATAAATTTATACTATTATCATGTTTTTATCTCAAGCATTTAAACCCAATAACGAATTTTGGAAATATATAGCAGGATCAGTAATCATTGTTGTTCTTTCTTCAATTGGCCAACTACCGTGGTTTGCAGCAATGTTATATAAATCTTTCACAACCAATACCGCTTTTCCGGCTAATCAGGATGATATGATGGTCTATCTGGACAGTAATCTGACGTTATTTTTTATGTTGTTTAGTTTTGTCTTTGTTATTTTCGGACTGGTGATTGTTGTAAGAGGAATTCATAAACAAACTTTTCTTGAGGTTACAACTTCTCGTAAAAAAGTAGACTGGAATCGTATCTTTTTCTCTTTTGGGCTTTGGGCTACTATAGTGGCAGCTACTATTTTGATAGACTATTATATGAATCCGGAAAATTTTATTTTTAATTTTAAACCGATTCCGTTTGCTATTTTAGCAGTTATATCCCTATTGTTTATTCCTGTGCAGACCAGTGCAGAGGAGTATTTTTTCAGAGGCTATCTGATGCAGGGTCTGGGCCTCCTGACTAAAAATAAATGGGTACCATTATTATTGACCTCTGTGATTTTCGGATCTCTGCATATTGCAAATCCTGAAGTACAGAAAATGGGATATATTATACTGGTGTATTATATAGGGACGGGATTGTTTCTGGGAATACTGACATTAATGGATGACGGACTGGAATTAAGTCTTGGATTCCACGCAGCTAATAATCTGGTAGCAGCTTTACTAGTAACATCAGACTGGACCGTTTTTCAGACTAATTCTATATTAAAAGATACTTCAGATCCGAGTATTGGTTTAGATGTTATAGCACCTGTATTCATTCTTTTTCCAATTCTTTTATTTATTTTTGGTAAGAAGTATAAATGGAATAACTGGAAAGAAAAACTGACAGGGAAAATAGAAATTTAATGATTTAAATAAATAAAATATATGAGTAATCTAACATATCAAAACGTTCATAACCGTTTTAAAATGAACGGTTTTCAACTCACAAGAGAAGATTTATGCAGAGTAGCCCCATTTCTTATAAAAGAAGGAGAAGAGTATGAAAAATCAGTAGGGATGTTTATTCTGGACTGGTTTGATAAGAGACCTTATATAGAAATGAATACTTCAGGAACTACCGGTAAGCCTAAACTAATACAAGTAGATAAACAAGCAATGATTAATTCAGCTTTAGCAACAGGTGATTTTTTTGATTTAGCTCCGGAAGATAAGGTGTTGCATTGTCTGCCTACTAAATTTATTGCTGGAAAAATGATGCTGGTTAGGGGGTTTATTCTTGGACTGGATATGGATTTAGTAGCTCCTTATGCAAATCCTTTAGATCATAATGAAACTATTTATGATTTTGCTGCGATGGTACCTGTACAGGCTCAGCATTCATTGAAGAGGCTGGATAAAGTAAAAAAACTAATCATAGGTGGTGCAAAGGTAAATGCAGAATTAGAAGCAGAATTAGTAAAGTTACCAATAGAAGTTTATGAAACTTATGGCATGACGGAGACCATAACGCACATTGCAGCAAAAAGAGTAGGAGAAGAAGCATTTAAAATATTACCTCATATTACGATTTCTCAGGATGATCGGGGCTGTTTAGTAATTACCGCTCCTAAAGTAATAAAGGAAAAAGTGGTGACTAACGATTTGGTAAAACAGGTGTCTGAAAATGAGTTTATCTGGCTGGGACGTATTGATAATGTTATCAATAGTGGCGGAATTAAATGGATTCCGGAAGTAATCGAGGAAAAACTAACAGGAAGCATTAAAGGTCGTTTCTTTATTGCCGGTAAAGAGGATAGCACACTTGGAGAAAAGTTGATTTTAATAGTTGAAGGAGAGAAACATATTATTGAAGATTCTGTATTTGATCATCTGGATAAATATGAAAAACCAAAAGAGATATTTTTTGTTTCAAAATTTGAGGAAACGAGATCAGGAAAATTACAGCGAAAAAGAACATTAGAATTACTATAAAATAAGAAATATTTTAATATTATAAGGGATAAATTTTATAAGAATTTATCCCTTGTTTTTTAACAAACATTTAAATTGAATCTTTTTTCTAACGATATACAATTGTCTAATTTTATAGAAAGTTAATAACTCAAAATTATATAACCATGAAAAAATTAGATAAAAAAGTCGTTATTATTACTGGAGGGGCAGGTAGTATCGGCAAAACGACAGCAAAATTATTTTTAGAAGAAGGTGCAAAAATTATGTTGGTAGACAGAAGTGAGGAAGACCTTAAAAAAGCAGTAACAGAATTGAAATCAGATCATGTTGCTTATTGTGTGGCAGATGTTACAAAGTCGAATGAGGTAGAAAATTATGCAAAGAAAACAGTTGATAAATTTGGTAAAGTAGATGTGTTTTTCAATAATGCAGGAATTGAAGGAGTAGTAAAACCAATGACAGAATACCCGGAAGATATTTTTGATAAAGTAATGGGGGTAAATATAAAAGGAGTATGGTTAGGTATGAAATATGTACTTCCTCAGATGAATGACGGAGGAAGTGTTGTAATCAGTTCCTCTATAGCCGGTTTACACGGAGGAGCCGGAACAACTGCTTATACAGCTAGTAAACACGCTGCAATGGGACTTATGAAAGTAGCTGCAGCAGAAGCAGCACCAAGAAAAATACGTGTTAATACCGTTAATCCGTCACCAGTAGATAATCGAATGATGCGTTCACTGGAAGAGGGTTTTGCTCCCGGAGCAGCAGAGGCTGCAAAAGCAAATTTAGAAAAAACAATTCCTCTTGGAAGATATGCTCAGCCGGAAGAAATATCCGCGATGGTTCTGTTTCTGGCTTCAGACGACAGTAAATTTATCACAGGAACCTTTAACAGAGTTGACGGAGGGATGGGAGCCTAAATTTAAAGAGCCAAGAATCAAGAAGAAAGATTCAAGAGGTTTCCTGACCAGATTTACAATATTGCATTTTTATTAAATGAAAGAACCCCTGGAAACAAGTCTAAGGGTTCTTATTTTGTTTATATCAGTATGGAAACTTTCTCAATTCTCAATACTAATATCTCACTTCTATTTATTTACATCAATATAGAATTTATCCTGTCTTACTGACACACCATTTAATGATTTCATATTAAAATCGATAATCTTCCAGCTATTAGTAGGCTCTAATCGTATTTCTTGTTTATTATAAATTATATCTACAGGCATCTGGAAATAAGCTATATCCGTTTTCCAACGGTATTCCAGTTTCTTTTTCTTCTGGCGCAGTTCCAGAACCGGGATATCCTTATATTTTAAATACTGATTAAATATAGGAGTAAGATTCATTCCTGTTTTTTCATTAAAAAAATGAATTACCGTTTCTGTATCTATGATCTGATGACGATACGTTTCTGAATAGTCTAGTAAAAGTTTCCACCATTTTTTGTCATCATTAATTACGTTTCTTAAAGTGTTCAGTAATAAAGCACCTTTATAATACATATCGGCTGAACCTTCTTTATTGACATTATAAACGCCAATAATGGGACGGTCATTTCTGACCATTTTTTTATGTCCGTTAATATAAGCCAGAGCTTTATCATAACCAAACTGACATTCTATAAAAACAGTTTCCGTATAAGTTGTAAACGCCTCATGTATCCACATATCAGCAATATCTCTTGCAGTAAGACTGTTCCCAAACCATTCGTGTCCAGATTCATGTATAGTTATAAAATCGAATAATAATCCGACACCGGTATCAGATCTGTCTTTCCCTAAATATCCTTTTTTGTATTTATTGCCGTAACCAACCGCAGATTGGTGTTCCATTCCCAGATAAGGAGTTTCAACCATTTTATATCCGTCTTCACCAAAAGGATATTTCCCGAATTTACTCTGAAAGCAGTCCATCATTGGTTTTACTTCTTCAAAATGTACTTTTGCTTTTTCCAGATTTTCTTTTAACACATAATAATCAAGATCCAGCCCTTTGTAATTTTCGCCAAAATGAACATAATCAGCAATATTAAGAGTGATGTTATAAGCATTAATAGGGTTTTTTACTTCCCAGTCCCATCTTGTAGTTCCATTTTTCAGGTCTTTACTGCCTTTAAATCTCCCGTTGGAAACATTCATTAATCCGTTAGGAACAGCTACTTTTATGGTTACGCCATTATCCGGTTCATCTCCCTGATGATCTTTTACAGGAATCCATAAACTGGCTCCGGTTCCCTGTACAGCAACAGCAATCCAGTCTTTACCCGCAGTATCTTTGCTAAACACAAAACCGCCATCCCATGGAGCATTTTTAGCAACAATAGGATGACCGGAATAATAAAATCGTATTTTTTCTTCTTTTCCTTTTACAAGTGGTTCACTGAAAGAAATAAAAACAGCGTTGAACTCTCTGTTATAACTCAGTTTTACATTATTATAAAGAATAGAGTCGATTTGCATATTTTCAAAAAGATCCAGTTGAATCTTTTTTGTATTTTCCATTACTTTAAAAGTAATATCATTATAACCCGCAATAAAGCGGTCGTTTGGGTCGACCTTTATATTTATGTCATATCGAAGTACATCAAAACTGGTCCGCTCCGGTCTTAGGGCACCACGAAGAGTATCTGCTCTTGTAAAGATTTCCTTTTCATTTAATAACTGAGCATTTATTTTTAAAAAAGAGAAAAGTATGAAAGCAGTTAAAATATTTTTTTTCATTCTATTGATAAGAAGTTAGTTATGGTTAGGGTTTGAAATTTAATATTTACGATATATATAGTTTACAATATTAGATTTATACCTGGATAACTCCCAGATTAAATTGTTTTTCGATAGGAGCGTGGTTTGCCGCTTCAATACCCATAGATATCCATGTTCTGGTATCCAGAGGGTCAATTACAGCATCAGTCCATAATCGGGAAGCAGCATAATAAGGAGAAACCTGCTCATCATAACGAGACTTTATTTTGTTAAATAATTCAGCTTCTTTTTCAGAAGTGATGGTTTCACCATTCTTTTTCAGAGAAGCAGTTTCTATCTGTAGTAATACTTTAGCTGCCTGTGCACCACCCATAACAGCAAGTTCAGCACTTGGCCAGGCAAAGATCAGTCTCGGATCATAAGCTTTACCACACATGGCATAATTACCGGCACCATAAGAATTACCAACAACTACAGTAAATTTTGGAACTACAGAATTGCTGACCGCATTTACCATTTTTGCACCATCCTTAATAATTCCGCCATGTTCACTTTTACTTCCTACCATAAATCCCGTAACATCCTGTAAAAAGACCAAAGGAATCTTTTTTTGATTACAGTTGGCTATAAAACGGGTTGCCTTATCTGCACTATCAGAATAAATAACACCACCAAACTGCATTTCTCCTTTTTTCGTTTTAACTACTTTACGCTGATTAGCAACAATACCAACCGCCCAGCCGTCAATTCTTCCATATCCGGTAATAATGGTTTGTCCGTAACCTTCCTTATATTGTTCAAATTCGCTGTTATCCACTAAACGACTGATGATTTCCATCATATCATATTGTTCTGAACGAGATTTTGGAAGAATACCATAGATATCTTCTTCTTTCAAAGTCGGTTTTTTTGGTTCTGTTCGATTATAACCAGCCTTATCATAATCACCAATCTTATCTATAATGTTTTTGATTTTATCCAAAGCATCTTTATCATCCTTTGCTTTATAATCCGTTACTCCCGAAATTTCACAATGTGTTGTTGCACCACCCAGTGTTTCATTATCAATCGTTTCTCCAATAGCAGCTTTTACCAGATAGCTGCCTGCCAGAAAAATACTTCCGGTTTTATCTACAATAAGAGCTTCATCACTCATTATTGGTAAGTAAGCTCCTCCTGCAACACAACTTCCCATAACCGCTGCGATCTGAGTAATACCCATACTGCTCATTATGGCATTATTTCTAAAAATACGTCCAAAGTGTTCCTTATCCGGAAAAATTTCATCCTGCAGAGGAAGATAAACTCCGGCACTATCGACCAAATAAATAATAGGAAGTTTATTTTCAATAGCAATTTCCTGTGCTCTCAGATTTTTTTTACCGGTAATAGGGAACCATGCACCAGCTTTGACAGTAGCATCATTTGCAACCACAATACATTGTTTTCCTTTTATATATCCTATTTTTATAATAACACCACCAGAAGGGCAACCCCCATGTTCCTGATACATCCCTTCACCGGCAAAAGCACCAATCTCTATACTTTTGCTTTTAGAGTCTAATAGATAATCAATACGTTCACGTGCTGTCATTTTACCTTCAGTATGTAGTTTTTCTATTCGTTTTTCACCACCACCTTGTTTTACTTTTACAAGACGTTGTTTTAAATCAGAAAGCAAAAGTTTGTTGTGATCTTCGTTAATATTGAAGTTGATATCCATAAATTGTACTAGTTGTTTTTAATTAAACTGTATTTAATTATTAGAAAAGCTCTGAACCTTAAATCATTAAATTATTTAAAACCTTTGCTCTATTACTGTTTAATAGTATTCAGGCGTGCTAAAATACGAAAACGATTGAAATAATCAATATTCATATAATTTATAATGAAGTACCGAAAATAAAGATAAAAAAAGAGATAGATAACAGGTTATTCATTTTAATTTAATGTTATCTTAACATTGAAAGACTACATTTGCCTCAATAAAACATATAATATGTCACTGAATAATATATTACAGTTCTTAGTCCCGAAAGATAAAAAATTCTTTCCTCTTTTTGAAAAAGCAACCAAAAACTTGGTTAAACTATCAGAAACCTTACACATCGCTGTAAATGCTCCATTGGCAGAAAGAGAAAAATTATTCTTACTTATAGAAGAGTTAGAACAAAAAGCAGAAGAAATAACGCATCAGCTAACTTTAGAGTTAAGCAGAAACTTTATAACTCCTTTTGACAGAGAAGATATTTATTCTCTTGCAATGTCTATAGATGATGTTGTTGATTTTGTTCATGGTGCTGCCAGCAGAATGCGTTTGTATCAGGTAGATAAGATTACAAAATCGATACGTAAGCTGACAGAGATCAATCTTGAAGCCTGTCAGAATCTAGAAGTAGCGGTTAAAGAATTAAAAAACATCAAGAATGTAAAACTGATTACGAATGCTTGTGCTCGAATTAATAAATTAGAGAACAAGTCAGATAATGTATATGATAAAGCCGTTGCAGATCTTTTTGAAAATGAAAAAGATGCAAAGAACATTATGAAATACAAAGAAGTGTTATCTGCTTTAGAAACTGCAGCAGATAAATGTAAAAGTGCAGCAAATATCATCGAATCCATTACAGTGAAACACTCGTAATCGATTTCGATTCATTCGAAAATTATATATATGGATTTGACTCTACTTATCATAATTATTGTTTTAGCATTAATTTTTGATTATATAAACGGTTTTCACGATGCAGCAAACTCTATTGCGACTATCGTTGCTACAAAAGTATTAACTCCTTTTCAGGCAGTATTGTGGGCAGCTTTTTTTAATTTCTTAGCCTATTTTATTTCAAGGTATTGGATAGGAGAGTTTAAAATCGGTAATACTATTGCAAAAACAGTTAATGAAGATTTCATAACATTAGAAGTTATTCTTGCAGGATTGATAGCCGCAATTGTATGGAACCTGCTAACCTGGAAATTAGGAATACCATCATCATCATCACATACTTTAATCGGTGGTTTTATGGGAGCAGCTTTAGCAAATGCCGGAGCTTTCTCTTCAAACGGAGTAGATGTAATTAATTATATTAAAGTTATCCCTATTATTCTGTTTATCTTTCTGGCTCCTTTAATAGGTATGATTGTAGCATACCTCATTACCATACTAATATTGAATATATGTCGAAAGGCAAATCCATACAGAGCAGACAGATGGTTTAAAAGACTACAGTTGGTTTCTTCTGCTATGTTCAGTTTAGGACATGGAGCAAATGACGCACAGAAAGTGATGGGGATTATTGGAGCAGCTGTTATTTATTATCATTTAAAGATCAATGATATAGCTTATACTTCATTAGAAACAGCAGATCGTTTCAGTCACTTTGTAGATGATTGGGCATGGGTTCCTTTCGTGAGTTTCCTTGCAATAGGCTTAGGGACGCTGAGCGGAGGATGGAAAATTGTAAAGACAATGGGCTCAAAGATAACAAAGGTTACTTCATTGGAAGGAGTAAGTGCTGAGACTGCAGGAGCAATAACCTTATATGTATCAGAACATTTTGGTATACCAGTTTCTACAACACACACCATCACCGGTTCTATTATTGGAGTTGGAATTACAAAAAGAGTTTCAGCTGTACGATGGGGAGTAACTATTAGTTTACTCTGGGCATGGGTATTAACCATACCAGTATCTGCATTAATAGCAGCATTATTCTATTATATTATATCCTATTTTATATAAAAAATATAAACAATAATTTAAAAAAGCGTTCAGTTATAATACTGAACGCTTTTTTTGTATAAAAATATATTCAGATAGCTATTAAAATTAATATTTTCATTTTCAGGTAATAATAAAAACTATATAATTATTTACTATTGAATGATTAGTACAGATATATAGAATAAAAAAACAGAACCTTTTTATTCTCAAATGAAAATTTTACTACATAGGATATTGAAATATCTATAAATAGAGAACCTCTTTAAATAATATATTTAAGGAGGTTTTTATAATTTATAGCTATTCTAAATGATGTACTTTCAATATATTGTTTAGAATAGCTGTGTAAAATATGTAGTTAAAAACAAAATATTAAGGGGTTAATAGTATAATAAAATATATTATTAATCGCTCCGCTGTCTTTAAGATTTATTGATAACTGTCTTTAGGCTATATTGTATACGAATTGTATTCAAAAATCTACTTTTATATAAAAATAGACTCTATTTAATACAAGAAAAAGCTATAATAAACGATTTATAATATTATTTAATGCAAATAAATCGTCTTTTTTATCATTAAATATAGACATATGGGTAAGTAATTTGTATTTTTCATACAAGTGACTACTAATGACTCCTTATTTTTTTTGAGGCTTTTTATATATTTTATTTATTTGCACGTCGGTATTCTATTCGGATACTGTTTAGGTATGTAAATGATAAATTTAATAAAGAAATAAAAAGGAAGTTATGGTAACAAACAGAGAAAAAGAGAGGTATAAATATAATATATATGTACTCCAGGCCTTAACAGAGCATCATGGGTTTTCAACAGATTTTATAAGAAAGTCATTACGAGGTGATCGTACAAGTGAGATGTCTCTAAAAATAAAAGAAGAATATAAGATCTTATTAAAAGAGTTTGATTTTGTTGTAAAAAGATATAAGCAAAGGGAAAGGCTTTAAAATAAACTGATCTATTAAGTACAGAAATTTATTTGCATAGTTTTATACAATAATAAAAGTAAGCGCTATCTCTTAGTTATTGATAAGAATTCCAAACATCTTAATCAATAACTTTATAAAGAGATTGTTGCTGAGATAGCGTGTTATTCCGGAAGCATTAAAAATAGAGGGTTTAATACGACGGAATAACGCTGTCTTAAAGAGTATATAGAAATCACTCAATAGATATAAGCTATCAAAATAGAACTTTAGATTAAAAATAATCTACTAATAAGTCATTTTAATTCAGAAGTTTAAAAAAAAAGTTTAAAATTAGTTTAGTAGAATAAAATTGTTTTTTTATAAAAATAAAACCTATTTTTTTCTTATATATTTCAATTAAGATTCCGTATTTTTTCATTAACTGAATTAATGAAAGGGTACGGCTTTTTTATAGGATAGGAGGAAATTATTACTTGAAAAATTTCCATTAGAATCTTATACTCTGGCTGTTTATAAAGGAGCAAAAACAGATACTATTGTAATGGGAATCTTCTGAAAACAAAATACTTATTCGTTTATTTTATAATAATATATCCATAAAGAATTCTACGTTGTATGCAGTAAAGTTTATGGCTCTTATAGAGTATATGAGAACCATTGCCGACTTTAAAAGTATATCAGTTGAGGGAATTCGTAAGGCTAAGATTTAACTTGATTAAGAAGCCTTATATACTTCTTTATTATGGAGAACAGTTATCAGTTATTGGGTCGCTATTGAGAAAGATGTTGTAAAGGATGATAATTGCTATGCTACGTTAGAAAGTACCGAATTATTAAAATAATATTCAGTAACTTTGTATGCAATAGAAATACTTTTCTGAGATATTTTAACTTGATTAGACTAAATCAAGAAATCTTTTTTTACTGTTTTAAAGTTTATAGTGTATTTTACAAGAATTATTTTCTATCAGATTTTTTTGCTTAATAAATAGCTAAAATAAGACAAAATAAAGGATGTGTAAAGTAAAATAAAACTATTTTGACATTTATTTTAAAGGATTTAGTCCCTTAAATACTAAAAAAAAGCACGATTAAAGTGACTCCTTTTGTTAAAAAACAGCTATATTTTTTTTGTTTAAAATAATAGAATAATAAAACAGGCGTATCGTAACTGATTGTATTTAGTCTATTTAAGCTTTAAATATGTTAAATGACTCCTATATAATCTGTTAAATGACTCTTAATGAGTCCTTGTTTTTTTGGAAGTGTTTTAAATTTTCAATTAATTTGCCGTCGGTATTGATTTTTAAGACTAAAATTAATTTGTTTACTGACTTACTTTAATACTTTTCCAGTAATTATTTTAACAAACTATTTACTGTTTATCATAATGTATTTATAATTTAACACAGAATATTATTTTAGGTCTGATTATTGTTAAAATATAAAGTTGTTGTTGGTTTTAAAATAATACTATCCTATTTACACATATTATTATTATACTATTTTATGAAGAATTATATATTTCTTATTTTATTTTTTGTATCTATTTTTGCTACAAAAACCTATTCTCAGTCCTATAATGAAAGACAAATAGATAGCCTGTTAGAGATTGGAGAAAACTATTTAAATTCTGTTCCAGAACATACTCAGGCTTTAGGTCTTAAAATTATAAAGTATTCTGAGCAGATAAAATATAAAAGAGGCATAATTAACGCTAATTTACTGATAGGCATAAATTACTATAATTTTGGTAGTACTAAAGAAGGTTTAAAATATGCTGTTATAGCAGAAAAGGAAGCTTATAAAACCAAACAACCGGATCTTGAGGCAAAAGCAATTAATCTGAAAGGGATGTGTCTTATTAGGCTTAGCTTTTTTGATCTGGCAAAAAAAGAAATGAATAGAGCTTTACTTATTACTAATAAAATTAAAGATTCAGACGCAAGACATGATAGAAGAGGAGGAGTTTATATGGATATGGCTATTTACTATAAGAAGAGTTATGGTCCGGATCTTATAGCTTCTGATTCAATGACCTATTATTTCAGAGAGAGTTATAATGAATTTCTGAAAGTAAAAAAGGAAAATCTTCTTACAACCCAGCATCTTGCAATGGCGACATCAAATCTTGGTTTTGATTATCTTCGTCTCAAACAGTACGATTCAGCTTTGTATTATCTAAATAAGTCTTTGAAGATATCTGATCAGGTGAATTTTACATTGTCAAAAGTTTTTACGTATAATCATTTAGGTGCATTATATTGTGAGAAGAAAGAATATATAAAAGCAGTAGATGTTTATAAAAAAGGTATTGTAAGAGCAGAGCAGATAAAAAGTTTATACAAACTGAAAGATATGTATAAAGGAATATCAAATGCATATAAAGCTTTAGGAGATGATAAAAATGAAAAAGAGTATTTAGTTAAATATATTGATGTAAACGACAGTATAATTAAAAAAGAAGAGAAATCCATTAATTTTTCAATACAAAAGTTAGTAGAAGGAGAAAAAGAGGGTTTTTATTTTACAAAAGTAAGATTAACAGCTATTATTTTGTTTTGTATCCTTGTTGTGTTACGAATTGGATGGGTAATGAGTAGGCTGTATAAAAAATTAAAAATAGAAAAACAAAAGATTAATAGTAAAACGGAATTAGTTCGGGAGCAGCAGAAACAGTTAGCAGCATTAACTATTATGAATACGATTACTCTTGAAGAGGTGATAGAATCAGCAAAAAAAGGAGACACCTCTTTTTATATTCGATTTCAGGAATTATACCCTGATTTTGTTGAGAGGATTTCCGGAAAAGTGTGTGGTTCTCCGCTTATTGCAACTGAACTTGAACTTTGCGCTATGATCAGACTGGGTTTTACTACTAAAGAAATTGCTCAAAATCTAAATACTACAATAGAATCTGTAAAAAGTAGAAAATATAGATTAAGGAAAAAATTTAATATTTTATCTTCTCCACAAAACATTAATGTTTGGATAAAGAATGTATAATTCCTTATTTTTTATGCATATTAGAATAATTTATACAGGTTAAAATAAGCATAGAAGATATGATATAGCGTTATTTTAGTTGTTAAAAATGTTAAAATATTGAATTGTAATTAAAAAAATTCAAATGACTCCTGATGACTCTCTAATTATTTGGTGTTTTTTTTATTCTTTGTTTGCTTTGTAATTAGTTTTAATTCTAATCAATAGTGTAAAGTTGTTTAATTTATTAAAATAATATTATGAATAAATCAATAGTAAAAAGAGAAAAGTATAACGCTTATGTTCTTATAGCATTACAAGATCGTTATGGGGTTTCACCTGACTTTATTCGAAAATCATTGCGAGGTGATCGTAATAGTGCTATGGCTGGGAAAATAAAAAAAGAATATAAAATAATTGAAGAAAAATTGAATAAGGTCATTGCTGTTTGTTTATGTAAATAATTTTTACTAAGCCCCTTATTTTTTATTTTGGTAAAGTCTCTGATCGGTCAGTTTATTTTGATCAATTAGAGATTTTTATTTTAGCTTGGTATGTTTTCTTATTAGATTATTTGTACTATATTAATAAACAGATTTTTTTAAATTGAATATTAAAATATAAGCAGATAATAAAAAATTAGTAATTATTTATTTTGAATAAAGTATTTTTTTTTATTTCTTTGTAGTATTAAATGTTAGACAATTAAGAAATTAATCTCGAAAGAGAAAATTTGTTAATAATATAGAAGAGAAAAGCTTTTTCAGTAATACTGCCGGAATAACCCAAACAGTTTTGATAGTATATTTTAGGAACTGCTTTAGAGATAGCGCTGTTTCAGAATCAGAAGGTAAAAGAGGACTTTTTGTCATAGAATAGCGCTATCTTGAATTCTTTAGGATATATTTCTATTCTTCTTCAGGTTTATCTTCAGTTGTTTTAAAGAGCAGAAGTTCGATAAAATTCTTTACTTTAGTATTTGTTTTTTAACTTAAGTATATTTTTTATAATGAACTACAGATCAAGTAAAAGAAACGGAATTTTTAAAGTGTTGTTTTTAATGAGTATACTCAGTGTTACTGGGGTTCAGGCTCAGATAAATTCATTATTCGACGGTTCAAAACAACCTCGTACGTTAAGTGAGCGTTGGGAACTGGATTCAATTTCAACTAACGGAACTTTTCTAATTACTCCTTATAAATCTATTTATATTTTACCAGTACGATGGAGTAATAATCCTAATGAATATCCGGTTAGTGAAAATCCGAACTATACTGCTTCTACAGAGGAGCCTGTGAACCTGAATAATCTGGAGGCTAAGTTTCAGATTAGTTTTAAGGTAAAAACCTTTCAGGGACTGTTCTGGGGACATGGTGACCTATGGATTGCTTATACGCAACAGGCAAGCTGGCAGGTATACAATAAAAAATTGTCCAGACCCTTCAGAGAAATGGATTATGAGCCGGAGGTTATTTTAAACTTTGCAACTGACTTTAATGTGTTCGGGTTGCGAAACAGAATGCTGGGGCTCTCTCTTACTCATCAGTCCAACGGGAGAGGTGGCGTTCTTTCCAGAAGCTGGAACAGAGTTACTCTTCATGCAGGACTTGAAAAAGGAGACTGGAGTATTTATGTGAGACCGTGGTTTAGAATATCTGATACTGAAGATGAAAATCCTCGTATTACAGATTATATAGGTAGAGGGGAAGTGACAGTGATCTACACACATAAAGAAAATGTGTTTTCTCTCACAGGAAGACATAACCTGAGATTTAATTCCGGAAGTAAAGGGATGCTTGAATTTGACTGGTCATATCCAATCTACGAGAACCTGAAAGCACATTTGCAATGTACTCATGGTTATGGTGAAACACTGATTGATTATAATAATAAACAGACAACTGTAGGGATTGGAATTTCACTAATCGAATGGCTGTAACTTCAGATTAAAAAGGAAGTGTTTTTATACTGTGTGTTTCGTTTATATTAACATTTTATTCTGAGCAGATTTAAAAATAATATATTTTTAATAGATAAAGCAGAGTAGTTTTTTTTATTAATCTTTTAATTTATGTTATAGTATTTATAAATCTGGTTATTAATTAGTTGTATTAAAATTAAATACCTACATAGATAAAATCTATAACCTGATTTTAGCATTTAAAAAATCATTTATTACTTTTTTGGGCTAAAGATCAGTAGTAAGATTAAGTCTTTTTTTAGGATAAAAAATAGAGCTGTTTTACTCTGATTTTAAGTCCTTTTAAAGCACAAAAAAACCTGCCGGAAAGCAGGTTTTATATTAGAAAAGCCTTTATTCGTTCTCTTCTTTTTGCCCCATCATCATCAGAAATGCTTTCAGGAACACATCTATTTCTCCATTCATGACCGCTTCAACATCACTGGTTTCATATTGAGTTCGTACATCTTTAACTAATTTATAGGGATGCATTACATAGTTTCGGATTTGTGATCCCCATTCAATCTTCATTTTCTTTGCTTCTATTTCATCACGAAGAGCCTGTTTTTTCTTTAATTCAATCTCAAACAATTGTGATTTTAGTAACTGCATAGCTTTTGTTTTATTATCTAATTGAGAGCGAGTCTCAGAGTTTTCAATAATAATACCGGTAGGATGGTGGCGTAAACGAACAGCTGTTTCTACTTTGTTTACATTTTGACCACCCGCACCACTTGAACGCATCGTTTCCCATGAAATATCAGCAGGGCTAATTTCTATTTCAATAGTATCATCAGCTAACGGATATACATATACAGAGGCAAAAGAAGTATGACGTTTACCGTTACTGTCAAAAGGAGATATCCGTACTAGGCGATGTACTCCGTTTTCTCCTTTCAGGTAGCCAAAAGAATATTCTCCTTCAAATTCCAGAGTTACTGTTTTAATTCCGGCAACCTCACCACCCTGAAAGTTCAGTTCTTTGACCTTATAGCCTGATTTTTCTCCCCACATGATATACATGCGCATCAGCATTTCTGCCCAGTCACAACTTTCAGTACCACCCGCACCCGCTGTAATCTGAACAACAGCGCTCATGGAATCTCCTTCGTCAGATAGCATGTTTCTGAATTCGATATTCTCTATATGTACGTTCGCAGTTTCATATAACTGGTCTAATTCTTCTGCAGAAATTTCACCTTCTTTATAGAATTCATAACCGATCTGAAGTTCATCAACAAGAGCAGTTCCTTTTTCATAATCTTCTACCCATTTTTTCTTAGAACGTAGGTTGCGGACTATTATTTCCGCTTCTTTAGCATTATTCCAGAAATCTGGTGCAAAGGTTTTTTCTTCCTCATTAATGATTTCAATTAATTTCTTATCAACGTCAAAGATACCTCCTCAACGCACCAAGACGTTCTATAATACCTTTAATTTGTTCGGTATTTGTCATAATTATTGTAGTTTTATACCAACAAAAGTAAGCTTTCATTTTGAAATTATGGAAATAAATTTAATTAGCGATACAGTTACAAAGCCCACGCGGGAAATGTTGTCCTATATGATGGATGCCAGAGTTGGAGACGATGTCTATAAACAGGATCCCTCTGTTAATGAATTAGAAGCCAAAGTAGCCTCTTTATTTGGAATGGAAAGCGCTTTATTCTTTCCCTCCGGTACTATGGCAAATCAGACAGGAATAAAGCTACATACACAACCCGGCGAACAGCTGATCTGTGATAAATGGGCACATGTGTATAATTATGAAGGAGGAGGAGCTTCCTTTAACAGTGGTGTATCTTGTTGTTTACTCGATGGAAACAGGGGAATGATTACTGCTGATCAGGTTGCTTTAGCCATTAATCCGCCGGAATTTTATCATAGTCCGTTAACTAGTTTGGTATGTGTAGAAAACACCACTAATAAAGGAGGCGGAGCCTGTTATAATATTGAAGAATTACAGAAAATAAAAGAAGTATGTACTCTGAATAATCTGAAATATCATCTGGATGGAGCTCGTATATGGAATGCTTTAGTAGCTAAAAGAGAAGATCCGAAGCAGTATGGACAAATATTCGACACCATATCTGTTTGTTTGTCCAAAGGATTGGGAGCTCCGATAGGTTCCGTTTTATTGGGAAACAAAGAAACAATGCAGAGAGCTTTAAGAGTCAGAAAAATATTTGGAGGAGGAATGCGTCAAGCAGGTTATCTTGCAGCTGCAGGAATCTACGCTCTGGAGAATAATATTACTCGTTTAAGAGAAGATCATAGGCGAGCGAAGGAACTAGGTGAGATCCTGGTAAAACTGTCATGGGTAGCTTCAGTAGAACCCGTAGAGACCAATATTCTGATCTTTTCCGTCAGAGAGAATATAAAAGAGAGTTTGTTAATCGAAAAATTAAAACAAAAAAACATAGCAATCAGTTCTATGGGAAGAAACAAACTTCGTATTGTGACCCATCTCGATTACCGAGAAGTAATGCACAGTTATGTTCTTGAAACTTTAGAGAGAATGGTTTTTTAAGGTTCAAAGGAGTAAAGGTTCAGAGGTACAAAGAGCTTAATGTTAACGGCATTTTATGTATGAATACCGTTTCACAAAACCAGCAACTGTAAGATATCTTTTATATAAGATATTTTCTATATCCGGAACCTTTGCACCTCTGAACCTTTACCACTTTGCGTCTCTGAACCTATTTAAACATATCCATTCCCGGAATATTAGGTATTCCATCTTTTGCCACAGCAGATAATTCTGCGTCATTTACATTTGAAGCTTTCTCAATAGCTTTGTTAATAACTAGTAATAAATAATCTTCTAATTGCTCTTTATCAGATAGTAAGCCATCATCAATTGTGATGTTTTTTATTACTCTGTTTGCAGTCAGCGTTACTTTTAGTAATCCGTCATTGCTTTGTTCATCTATATAAACCGTATCCAGACGTTTCTTTGTTTCTTCTATTTTTTTTTGAGCCTCCTTTAATTTGCCCATCATTCCCATAATGTCTCCAAACATGTTAATAAATTTTAAAATTATTAGTTTTCAAAATTACTAAATTGCAGAATCATATTCAATAAAATATTTAGATGAGGAAAATACTTTTTATACCAACGGTTTGTTATATTTTTGCATCTTCATGTTCCAATAAAAATGAACAAAAAATGTCAGAAAACATACAAGCCCCAATTGCGAAGATAAAGCCAGTTGTCCTTACTAAACACGGTGATTCCAGAACAGATAATTATTTTTGGTTAAACGATAGGGAAAACCCTGAAGTGATTGATTATCTGAATAAGGAAAATGAATATTATGAAAAAATGACTGCCCACACCAAGTCTTTTCAGAAAGAACTGTTCGAAGAGATGAAAGGCAGGATTAAGGAGGATGATGCTTCCGTTCCATATTTGTATAACGGATATTATTATATCACTCGTTTTGAGAAAGGAAAAGATTATCCGATCTATTCAAGAAAAAAGGGAAATTTAGAAGCAAAAGAAGAAATTTTGTTTGACTGTAATGATTTGGCAAAAGGACATTCCTATTTTAATCTGTCCGGAATAAGCATAAGCCCCGATAATAAAATGGCTACTTTTTCTGTTGATACTATAAGCAGAAGGATTTATACTTTAAAGATCAAAAATCTTGAAACAGGAGAAATCCTGTCCGATAAGATCGAAAATACTACAGGAGGTGCTACCTGGGCAAACGATAATAAAACAATCTTTTATACCAGAAAAGATAAAGTTACTTTACGATCTGATAAAATTTATAAGCATAAAGTAGGGGAAGATACAGCTAAAGATGTAATGGTTTTCTATGAAAAAGATGATACTTTCGATACCTTTATCTATAAAGAGAAATCTAAAAAATATTTAGTGATTGGCTCTACAAGTACCCTTACTTCAGAATACAGAATTTTAAATGCTGGTACTCCAGATGAAGAATTTAAGATTTTTCAGCCAAGAGTAAGAGGGCTGGAATATTCTATTTCTCATTTTGGAACAGATTTTTATATTACAACAAATAAAGATGGTGCTACCAATTTTAAATTGATGAAAACACCCGAAACAGCAACTGCTAAAGAAAATTGGAAAGATCTGATTGCCCATCGTGAAAATGTCCTGTTAGAAGACATTGAGATATTCAAGAATTATTTAGTGGTCGAAGAACGTTCCAATGGGCTGAATAAGATCAGAATCATGCCATGGAGCGGAGAAGGAGAGTATTATCTGCCTTTTGAAAGTGAAACCTATACTGCTTATACTTCCACAAATGTAGATTTTGATACCGAAATACTAAGATACAGCTATCAGTCAATGATCACGCCGGCTTCTATTATCGATTTCAATATGAGAACGAAAACGAAAGAAGTTAAGAAAGAACAACAAGTTCTGGGTGGAAAATTCGATAAGAACAATTATACAGAAGAACGGGTCTGGGCAACTGCAAAAGACGGTACAAAAATACCTGTTTCTATGGTATACAGAAAAGGAATCAAAAAAGATGGTTCTAATCCGACATTATTATATGCTTACGGTTCTTACGGTGTAACTATGAATGCTTATTTCTCTTCTTCCTGTTTAAGTTTACTGGACAGAGGTTTTATTTATGCCATTGCACATATCAGAGGAGGAGAAGATATGGGAAGAAAATGGTATGAAGATGGTAAATTGTTAAAGAAAAAAAATACATTCACAGATTATATCAACTGTTCTGAATTCCTGATTAGTCAGAAATATACTTCACCGGCACATTTATATGCAGAGGGAGGATCAGCAGGAGGATTGTTAATGGGGGCTGTTATTAATATGGCTCCGGATTTATATCATGGCGTTATTGCGCAAGTTCCTTTTGTTGATGTCGTAACAACGATGTTGGACGACAGTATTCCATTAACAACAGGAGAGTACGATGAATGGGGAAATCCGAATGAAAAGCAGTATTATGACTATATGAAGTCTTATTCACCATATGATAACGTTATAGCACAGAATTATCCAAATATGCTGGTAACCACAGGTTTACATGATTCTCAGGTTCAGTACTGGGAACCAGCAAAATGGGTAGCAAAATTAAGAGAAACAAAAACAGATAAAAAATTATTGTTCCTAAATACGAACATGGAAGCGGGACATGGCGGGGCTTCCGGACGATTTGAAGCATTAAAAGAAGTGGCTAAAGAGTATAGTTTTTTATTAGATTTAGAAGGAATTAAAAAGTAATTCAATAATTATCATTAAATTTGCATTGGTTTAAGGTCAATAATAATTTGTAAGAGCTGGCCTTGATTAACTTAGTTTTTTATGAAAGAAGAAATAAAAGCCTACAATAATGTACTGGAGCTAATAGGAGATACGCCTCTTATTAAATTAAACAGAATTACAGAAGGAATTGAAGGGAATTTTTACGCTAAAGTAGAGGCTTTCAATCCAGGGCATTCAACAAAAGACAGAATAGCTTTATATATTATTGAAGAAGCTGAAAAAAGGGGAATTATTAAAGCCGGAGATACCATTATAGAAACTACTTCGGGGAATACCGGATTTAGTATTGCAATGGTAAGTATCATTAAAGGATATGACTGTGTTCTGGCAGTAAGTTCCAAGTCGTCAAGAGACAAAATAGATATGCTTCGCAGTATGGGGGCAAAAGTATATGTTTGTCCAGCACATGTCTCAGCTGATGATCCTCGTTCTTATTATAATGTAGCAAAGCGTTTACACGAAGAAACTAAAGGTTCTATTTACATCAATCAGTATTTTAATGATTTGAATGTAGATGCACATTACAAATCGACTGGTCCGGAAATATGGGAACAGACTAAAGGACAAATTACACATTTAGTTGCCTGTAGTGGAACAGGAGGTACAATTTCAGGAACAGCAAAGTATCTGAAAGAGAAAAATCCCAATATCCGAGTTTTAGGAGTAGATGCTTACGGATCTGTACTGAAAAAATACCATGAGACCAAAGAATTTGATAATGAAGAGATTTATCCTTACAGAATAGAAGGGTTAGGCAAAAACCTTATTCCTACGGCTACAGACTTTGATGTTATTGATGAGTTTATGAAAGTAACAGACGAGGACAGCGCACACGTTACCAGAGATATTGCTAAAAAAGAAGGTCTGTTTGTAGGTTATACAAGTGGAGCAGCTATACAAGCTGTAAGACAGTATGCCGAAAAAGGAGAATTTAATAAGAACAGTAATGTAATTATTATTTTTCCGGATCATGGATCAAGATACATGAGTAAAGTATTTAGTGATGACTGGATGAGTGAACAAGGTTTCTTTGACAGTGTTAACTTAGAACAAGCACAAAAAATAGAATTTATTAAATAGTTTTTTCACTATAAATAAAAAAAGCCATCATTTATGATGGCTTTTTTTATTTATAGTGAAAAAGTCAAATATCTCAAAGTCGCTAATAATATCTTATATTTTACCTCTCACAATAACTCTCAACTCTCAACTAAAAAATTATTCTTCCATAGTATGATATACGTTTTGTACATCATCGTCCTCTTCGATCTTTTCTAATAATTTTTCAACATCAGCTACTTCCTCCTCAGTTAGTTTTTTAGTTACTTGAGGGATTCTTTCAAAACCAGAAGAAAGTATTTCCATATTTCTGTTTTCTAATTCTTTTTGAATTGTTCCAAAACTTTCAAAAGGAGCATAGATTAAAATATCGTCTTCCTCTTCAAAGATTTCTTCCACACCAAAATCGATTAATTCCAGTTCCAGCTCTTCTGTATCGATCGTATCACTTTTTGGTATTCTGAAATTACAGGTATGATCGAACATGAATTCAACCGATCCCTGCGTTCCTAAACTTCCGTTACATTTATTAAAATAACTTCTGATATTGGCTACCGTTCTGTTATTGTTATCAGATGCTGTTTCAATTAAAATGGCAATACCATGAGGAGCATATCCTTCGAATAATGCTTCTTTAAAGTTAGCCGAATCTTTATCAGTAGCTTTTTTTATGGCCCGCTCAACGTTTTCCTTTGGCATATTTGCTGCCTTGGCATTTTGAATAACGGCTCTTAATCTAGAATTTCCTTCCGGATTAGGACCACCCTCCTTAACTGCCATTACAATATCCTTACCAATTCTGGTAAATGTTTTGGCCATTGCTGACCAACGTTTCATTTTTCTTGCTTTTCTAAATTCAAACGCTCTTCCCATGATTAATTTTTTAACAATGCAAAAATAAGGTTATTCTATAGTTTTATCAAATCAAATTGACTCTTTTAAAACAGAATTCAGACTTATTTTTTAATAATTTCTTTTAAGTTCATTATAGTCTTTAATGATATTTACAATTTCTTCCAGATAAGGATTGGTTTTCAGACTTTTTATTTTGTACTGATTTATATCTTTATCAAAAGTTTTTTCATTTTGAAACGCTTTTTGGTCGGCTGAGTTATTCAGTATCGTTAAAGTGTTTTCTTTCTCACTAAGTTTATTTATTTCCTTCCATAATTGATCAGAGCTGTGCGTGTAGCGGAACACATTTTTCAGATTTATAAGAAGAGGAGATTTTGGCGTATTGTAAAAACTATTTATTTCTGTATTAATCTTACTTATTTCTTTAAATAGTTTATCCTTGCCGTTTCGTTCTTCACTTCTCTGAATAGCCATATTTTGAATTGTATTAGAATACTTTGAAAATCTAGTTTTCACAGTTATTTCATCATTATTCAAAGCCGTTTTATAGCTATTTTCACGACTGATAATGTCGTTGAACAGACTTGGAAAAGTGATATGAGGTTTAATACCTTCTTTTTGATGACTTTTTCCTGTGATTCTATAAAATTTCTCAATGGTGACCTTTACAAAATTCTGATCATCATTTTCTTCGAGAGGTAGAATAGTCTGCATTGTGGCTTTACCTAAAGAAGTATTACCAACAATTATAGCTCTATTGTAATCTTTCATCACTGCTGTGAAAAACTCACTTGCAGAAGCAGTAAATCCATCAATCATAATGACCAAAGGACCATTATAGATAGTTCCTCGACTATAATCCCTTAATATTGCTTTTTTATTTCGGTTATCTACTAAAATAGATAATGGACCGATATCGATGAACATACTGGATAGTTTTATAGCTTCATCCATTGAACCACCTCCATTGGACTGTAAATCGATAATAAGACCTTCTATTTTATCTTTTTTTAATTTGGCAACCTCTTTTGCCACATCATCAGAAACCCCCTTTATATTATTTCCATCAAAGTCACTGTAAAAACTTGGGATTTTTATATAACCTATCCGAGATTCTTTTTCAATAATAAAGCTGTAAACAGAATGTTCTTCTGCTTTCATAATTTGTTTTTTGACATTTATGGTATAAATGGTACCATTCTTTTTTCTTAATGTAAGTTCAATCTCTTTATAGTTGTCAGAAAATACAAGATCAGCAATTGTTTTCATTGATACGCAGGATACCCAGTATGAATCACCAAAATTATTGGCTACTTTGATCAGCTGATCTCCTTTATCTACTTTTTTAGTAGCGGCGGCAGGACTTCCCGGAACAATTTCGTCAATAATGATCTCCTCATTTTCATTCAGGCTGACATAAAGACCAACAGAGTAATTGTCTGTAGAAAGAGAAGAGAAAAAAGAAGATTTCTCATCAGAAGAGAAATAGGAGGTATGAGGATCAAAATAAGAACAGTAGATGTTGTAAAAACTATTCTGGAGTTTTTTCTCCATTCCTTCATTTTCAAGAATGCTGTTTATTTTGCAAAGATGCATTTCAAATATTTTATCTCTTGAAATTTTTTCAAAATGATCGAATTGGTTTTTCAGAGAACTATATTTTGGATTCATTTTTGACATATCTTCCAGAATATCATAGCGAATTCTTTTGCGCCATATTCTTTCTATATTGCTGTTTTTTAGATAGAAAGATAATTGTTCTCTTGTAAATTGAATAGTATCTTTAGTATGAGAATAATCGAACTTTTCCTGTTCCAGATTTTCTATAATTTTTTTGTTTCTTAAAAGAGCTGTTTTGTAAATAGTTACAAAATTATCGAAAAAAGAACAGTCATCATTTAAGATATAATTGTCAAGTAATAATTTATACTTTGATAAAGTATCATATTCTGATTTCAGAAAGATATTTCTTTCTGGATCCAGAGCATCTATAAAGGTATCAAAAACATAAACCGATAAACTGTCATCTATCGGTTTAGGTTTAAAATGCTCATTAGTAATGAGTATATTTATTTTTGAAAGTACTTCGCAGGTTTTATAACCATTTTGGCTAAATAGTGAAGAAGAAGAAAAAAGCAGGAATAAGTAAAGTTTCTTCATAGAATCCTTTTAAAGTCTTTTATTTCAAGAGCTCTAGTTTAAATTTAAACTAGAGCTCTTGAATTTAATTTTTATAGAAAGGTAGTTTTACTATTTTAGCAGGAATTGCATTTTTTCTAATCTGAATAAAAATATCAGAGTCAATTTTACTAAAAGGAGTTGCGACATACCCTAAACCGATACCTTTATTTAAAGAAGGCGACATCGTTCCGGAAGTGACAACACCAATCTGGTTTCCATCTTTATCCACAATTTCATAATCATGACGCGGAATACCTCTTTCTGTCAGTTCAAAAGCAATTAGTTTTTTAGCTACTCCGTTTTCCTTCTGAAGTTTGATTGCTTCTGCATTGATGAAATCTTTATCAAATTTAGTGATCCATCCTAATCCGGCTTCTATAGGCGAAGTGGTATCGTTAATATCATTTCCGTATAAACAGAATCCCATTTCCAGACGTAAAGTATCACGAGCAGCTAAACCGATTGGTTTAATTCCATAAGCTTCACCTGCTTTAAATATGGCATTCCAGATATCTTCAGCATCCTCATTTTTAAAATAGATCTCAAAACCACCAGAGCCAGTATATCCGGTTGCTGAAATAATAACATTATCTTTTCCGGCAAACTTACCAGTCTGAAAAGAGAAGTAAGGCATATTGGAAAGATCTATTGAAGTAAGTGGTTGCATTGCTTCTGCTGCTTTGGGACCCTGAATGGCAAATAATGAATATTCATCAGAACGGTTTTCCATTTCAACTTTCAGATCATTGTGTTTAGAAATCCAGTTCCAGTCTTTTTCAATATTAGAAGCATTTACAACTAACATATATTCTGTTTCAGTTATTTTATAAATGATAAGATCATCTACAATACCACCTTCATAATTTGGCATACAAGTATATTGTGCTTTTCCAATCGCAATCTTTGAAGCATCATTTGTGGTTACTTTCTGGATTAAAGCCAGAGCATTTTCTCCTTTAAGAAAGAATTCACCCATATGAGATACATCAAAAACACCGATACCGTTTCTAACAGTTTCGTGTTCTACATTGACTCCTTCGTATTGAACAGGCATATTGTATCCGGCAAACGGAACTATTTTAGCCCCCAGTGCTTCGTGAATATGCGTAAGTGCAGTATTTTTCATTGTGTGTTATTGGTTTAATTAAAAGAGCTAATTTATCTAAAAAAAAAGGAAGAGACAAAGATATTTCAGCTAATAATCGGTTTTGTTGTTTACTATTGATAAATAGATACATTTATTAAAAAAAATAAACTTTAAAAACGTTTACAGACTACATACAATCTTAAAAAAGGCTATCCTAAAACAGGATAGCCTTTTTACTATGTGTACCCTAGTTGTGGTCAAAACAACAACAAATAATTCACTAATTATTCTGAAATACAACGAATAAAAAAGCCCCAATTAGCATCACCAGAAATACCAACACTTATTGACGAATTAGTAAAAGTAAGTCTTCCCTTTAAAGAATTACTATACCAATAAAGAGCTGACGTACCATCAGTCACAATCTGACCATTATTATAGTTTCGATGATTATGATAGGGTAAAAAGAGACCATTTCCAAATTTCATACCTCCTTCATTAGCTATCCAGGTACCTACTACAACTCTGGGGTTAAGTGTTATATCAATAACTCCTTTCCATTGGGCTTCTGTAGGAACACGATATCCTGTTGGACAGGGATCATTTTCCTTACTCCACGAATCTGTAGTAGCTTCTATTGTATTCCAGCCTGAAATAGGTCCGGTAGGACTACTAGGTGTAGCTGCCGGTTCTTTACGTCCCCATTGATAATGATTTCCTTCCAATTTTTTTGAAGGTTTAAAAGGATCTGCACTTTGATCTGCACCCAGATTATGACACATAAAGTTTTTCCATTCCCCGGGAGCTACAAAAGCTCCACAACAATTACAGTCCTTAATTGTAATTTGTAGTTTTGCTTTATTTTGTACCGTTCCGGTTTTGTAAAAAGCATAAATTTTTATTGATACGGGAACCGGCATAGCTTTAGTAAGTAATGCCTCATCATATTGCAGTGTAACGGTATATTTACCTCCATCAGTCAAAGTTACCGGAATATTATCCTGAACTGTATACTTTTTTACTGCCCCGTTCGGATCATCAATTACAAAATTCAGATTGGTAGTATTTGTTCCTTTATTGGTAAAAGTATAAATATACGTTTTAGTAAAATCAGCTTTATTCGCTTTACGGGAATCTAACGATCCACATTCCAATCCTCCATCTGAAAAAGCAGTATCAAAACAAACCTCTCCTGCTAAACTACCAGATCCGTCACCAATAACTGTCGTATCCATAACGGCAATACTTCCTGCTGTAGCTGATATCGCTGGTTTAGTACAGGCATTACTGACCTCACAGGTATACTCTCCGCTATCAGTGGTCTTCGCATTAATAATATAAACAGCAGCAGTTGCTCCTGCTATTGCTATTCCGTTATGTTTCCATTGGTATACAGGAGCTGATCCTTCGGCAATTACTGACATTGTTATTGTTTTTCCTACTATTGTATTTCCTTTAGGCATAATATTAATCTCGCGAATGGTTATAGGGGTACAGGCGGGAGCAACAATTACTTCCTTTTCCAAAACAACACTTTTTCCACAGGAATTAACTGCGACTACCTTCACTTTTACAGCCGCATTTGTTCCTGGAAATACAATGCTGACTGTATTTGTTCCCTGTCCGTTCAGGATAACAGCACCATTATCCACAGTCCAGTTATATTCTGTAGGTGCAAAAGTTCCCTTTACCTGAAAAACTTTAGTCTGACCCGTTTCAGCAGTAGTATGAACGGACTGCCATGTTACTACCGAAAAATCCGATAAACCGATCGATAAAGGAGACGATAAAGCACTTATACAACCGGAAGTGTCGATCACCTCGACCTCATAGGATCCGGTCTGAGCTGCTGAAAGTGTCTGCGCTACTTCTCCCGGTAAAAGCACACCGTCTTTATACCATTGAAAAGTAAAGGTTCCACTTTCGGAAACGGAAGCGGTTAACTGAGCTACATTACCACCACAAATCAAAGCTGGCTTTGAAACAATCACGGGTTTACCCGGAGCAGTTCCGGAAAATGTTTTTGAGGCAGACAGTTCTGCTGAACAAAGAGAACCTGCATTATCGGAAACTACACAACGCAGTACAAAATCATCACCTGAAGGTGTAATTACAGAAAGACGTTCTCCTTCTCCTAGTAATTTTAACTCATTATACCATTTTACGGTTACTCCTATAGTATAATCCTTATAATTTTTTAATACGAATTCCAAACGTCCGTTAATACAGAAATTAGATACCACTGCTAGTGGTTTTCCATTTATTTCAATAACCGGCTGTACCAGAGGAGCGCTCTGCGTGTTCTTACTAATAACTATAGCACTACTGGGTAAAGATTGACAATTACCGGTTTCAATAACGGCAAACCAACTCCCGATATCACCGGCAGCAAGATGGATTGGATTTCCGGTTTTGGCGGTTACTACACCGTCTTTAAACCAGATCAGTTTTGCATTTGTCGGAACATTAAAAGCGGTAAGCGCAACGAATCCACTGCTACCGCAGATTACGCCGTGATTAACGGCAGATAAAATGACAGGATTAACGGGTGTTACTTCTGTACCGGACTTCACCTGAACGAGTTCAGAAACGTTAGTATTACAGCTTATTCCTCCTACATATACTCTGTAATTTCCCGGTTCAACAGCAGTAAAAGCAGTACCTTCACCTTTATAGATATCATTCAGTGTCCAGATATAAACGGCAGAAGGATCAGGATTATTAACTTCCATATAAACGGCGCCATTGCTGCAAAGTGTACCGTTATTAAAAACTTTAATTTGAGGAACAGCTACTATATTTTTACAAATATCTGCCGCATCCTGAGTAAAAAGCAATTCTTTATATTCTCCGGTACAGGCATTGGTTACCCGTACAATTGCAGAACGTATTTTTGCTGTAGGATTTGGGTTCAGACTAATACTGAAAGTACCAGTATTGGTATCTGTTACCGTAATTCGGGTAAAATCCGATCCGGTAATAACAACATACTGATAAGGAGAGGCTATTCCGGTACATTTCATCGATTCTCCAGGAGAGAACAATCCTCTACTACTTCCTTCAGATGTAAAAAAAGGCTGTGTAGGATCTACCGACTGATTCTTTTCATCTGTAAAATGAATATCGGCATTACCCATGCATATACTGATTCATCTGGTTTTATTCCAGTATTCAATACATTCTGTATCAGTATTATAAATAGCCAGACCTTTTGCTCCATCGGTTAGCTTTCCCTGATCGTCTGTCAGTTGAAGACTATTTCTTTGAACAGTAGTTAATTGTGGAAGACGTAATCCTCCTACTTTATTCTTGGTAGAGATTTCCAGTACAGAAAACTTTTGTGTTTTAATTACTTCTCCAATCGTAGCCTGTGCTTTTACAGTCGTATTTGTGGCTATAAGTAAAATAATCCCAAAGAGATTATGTAGTAATTTAAATTTTAAAATTTTATTTATCATTATTTTTTTATTTCTAGTGCATTTAGATTTTTTAATTCCAATATTATATTGTAGCTAGGAAAAACTGCAGGAAATAATTAAAAATAATGTAGATATAATAAAAAAAACAGAGTCATCTTGAGTCACTTTGAATCAATTTTATTAAAAGATTGGTGATACTAAATGTAGATAGGATTTAATCACATGGCTTTTATTATTATAATGATTAATAAATTTAAAAGCCAAAATAACTTCTTTAAATTAATTCTATTTATTTAAGTTTTTTTTTATAAAAATTATTTGAAAAATGTATATTTACGAATATTAAGTATTAAAAAAATATTATTTTATGATTACATTTTTATTATCTGTTTTTTTGTTGATTGCAGGATACTTTATCTATGGTAAATTTGTAGAAAAGGTATTCGGTACAGATTCAAAACGTAAAACACCTGTTAAAGAAATGGCAGATGGTGTTGATTATGTTGAGTTACCAAAATGGAAAGCTTTTTTAATTCAGTTTTTAAACATTGCAGGAACAGGACCTATTTTTGGTGCTATTGCAGGAGCTATGTGGGGACCCGCAGCCTTTATGTGGATTGTGTTCGGTTCTATATTTGCCGGAGCGACACATGATTTTTTAATTGGAATGATGTCTGTCAGAAGCAAAGGACAATCATTATCAGAAATGACAGGCGATAATCTGGGAAATGGTGTAAAACAGTTTATGCGTGTCTTTTCAGTAGTATTATTAATTCTCGTTGGCGTTGTATTTATTGTTACTCCGGCAGATATTTTAAAAGAAATTACAGGATTGGATCGCAGCATTCTAATCGGGATTATTATCGTTTATTATATTATTGCAACGATACTCCCTATTGATAAAGTTATCGGTAAGATTTACCCAATATTCGGTGTTGCTTTATTAATTATGGCAGTCGGAATTGTTGCCGGGATTTTTCTGGGAGATTTTACTATTCCGGAAATGACTTTTCAGAATGTAAATCCAACTGGTAAATCTATTTTTCCTTATTTGTTTATTTCTATTGCGTGTGGGGCTATCAGTGGTTTTCATGCTACTCAGGCTCCTATGATGGCACGGTGTATCAGAAATGAAGATGAGGGGCATTTCGTGTTCTATGGTGCTATGATTACAGAAGGTCTTGTAGCTTTAGTTTGGGCAGCAGCAGCAATGAGTTTCTTTGGAGGGGTGAATGGTCTGGCTGAACATGTAGGCGCACCCGCAGTTGTTGTCAATACAATCTCAAATTCACTTATGGGAAAAATAGGAGGAATTTTAGCTATTCTGGGAGTTGTTGCAGCGCCTATTAGTAGTGGCGACACAGCATTTAGAAGTGCCAGACTGAACCTGGCAGATATATTTAACTATAAACAGGGACCGATTATCAATCGTTTTGTAATTGCCATTCCGTTGTTTATTGTCGGAATAGCATTGACATTCATTGATTTTCAGATTCTATGGCGTTATTTTGCCTGGGCAAATCAGACTCTGGCAGCTGTAGCTTTATGGGTTGCAGCAGTGTATTTGTTAAAACAAGGGAAAAACCACTGGATTGCAACCATTCCTGCTGTTTTTATGACGGTAGTGGTAACAACGTATATTATTATTTCTCCGGAAGGATTTGTTGGATTGTTAACAACAACTCATACACCGACTATCGAATTAATAGGATTATGCATCGGAATTGTGATCTCACTAGCTTGTGTAGTATTATTTTTTAGAAAAGCCAGACAATTAAAAAGTTGATAGTTTCTGTGAGATGTAAGATGTTTTATGTGAAAAGTGAAACGGTGAATTCCTTTTGGAATGATAATCCTGATTTTTAGATAAACAATCTATTACTAATATTAAAAAAATACCTGCAACTTTTTTAGAGTTGCAGGTATTTTTATTTAAAAATTAAAGATCGAAAAGATAATTTAGTAATTTTCAACTATCAACTATCAACTATCAACTATCAACTATCAACTATCAACTATCAACTATCACTATAATAAAGTCTTTTTAAGATCATCGTAAGATCCAATGATTGTACTTTTTTTCTCCTTATGTAAAATATCTTCAATTGAGGAAGGCACTTCTATTTTAATTTTCAGAGTATCTTCTACTGTATCTAAAAATTTAATAGGATGCGCTGTTTCTAAAAACACGCCGATATAATCCATTTTATTCTTTAAAAACTCTTTTAAACCCAGATATCCTACAGCTCCATGCGGATCTGCAATATAGTTATGTTCTTTATAAAGGAGTTTCATCGCTTCTTTTGTCTCTTCATCCGTAAAAGAATAAGAAGAGAAATCTTTCTGAAGTTGTTCAGTATCTTTCTGATATAATTCCTGAATACGTACAAAATTACTTGGATCACCAACATCCATAGCATTAGAAATTGTTTCTTTCGACCTTAACGGTTCATATTTTCCTGTATTTAAAAAACGGGGAACCGTATCATTACTATTTGTTGATGCTACAAAATGATTAATAGGTAATCCTATTTTTTTTGCCATAATACCAGCACATATATTTCCAAAATTACCGCTCGGAACAGAGACTACAACTGATTTATCTTTAGTTTTTACCGCCTTATAAGCAAAAAAGAAGTAGAACATTTGTGGTAACCAGCGCGCAATATTAATGGAGTTGGCAGACGTTAGATTTAGTGTTTTAAAATCTTCGTCAAGAAAGGCTTTTTTTACCATAGCCTGACAATCATCAAAAGTACCTGTTACTTCGAGGGCAGTTATATTCTGTCCCAATGTGGTTAACTGTTTTTCCTGGATTAAGCTTACTTTTTTACTTGGATATAAAATAACGACTTTTACACCTTCTACATTTAAAAACCCATTAGCAACCGCACTTCCTGTATCACCGGAAGTAGCGACTAATACCGTTATATTCTGATCCTTTTTATTCTTGTTGAAATAACGGATACATCGGGACATAAACCGTGCACCAACATCTTTAAAAGCAAGAGTAGGACCATGAAAAAGTTCTTCTGAAAAAATATCTTTTTCAACCTTAACTAAAGGAAAATCAAAACAAAGTGTTTCGGCTATAATTTTTTTTAGTTCCTCTTCAGGGATTTCATTCCCAATAAAAGGTTTGATAACTTCAAAAGCGATAGCTTCATTACTGTAGTTTTCTATAGTATTGATAAATTTTGAATCTAATACTGGGATATGTTCAGGGAAATATAAGCCTTTATCAGCTGCAATTCCTTTGATAACAGCTTCCTGAAAATTTACTTTTTCTGCGTTGCGGTTAATACTGTAATACTTCATAATTATTGTACTGTTTTGCATAAAAAATTATGCTGTTATTTTAATTCCTTCCGAATTGATCTTTGAAACATGAATTTCATGATTAAGACCTATCGTTTCTAATACTTTATGCATTGCCTGTGCAGCATTGTCTGCATTTTCTTTTCCTTTTGACAGAGCAAAAACAGAAGGACCAGAACCGGAAATACCATATCCCAGAGCGCCATTTTCCAAAGCTGCTTTTTTCATTGCATCATAACCCGGAATGAACATAGAGCGAATAGGTTCAACGATTTCATCATGTAGGGAACGACCAATCAGTTCATAATTATTGGTGTATAATCCACTAACCAGACCTGCCAGATTTCCACTTTGAATAACAGCTTTTTGTAATGTGATGGTTTGTCTTAAAACCGATCGTGCATCTGCCGTTTTTATTTCGATCTTCGGATGTATTATAGTAGCATATAGCTCTTCAGGAGCATCAATTTTGATAATATCCAAAGGGGTATAGCTTCGTATAAGTGTAAATCCACCTAGTAGAGCAGGGGCTACATTATCAGCATGAGCTGCACCACTGGCAAGCTTTTCCCCTTGCATAGCAAAAGAAACCAGTTCTTGTAATGAAAAAGGATTCCCAAGCAGGTGATTAACAGCATAAACAGCTCCGGCAGCACTGGCAGCACTACTGCCAATACCACTTCCGGCGCTTATTTTTTTATGAATACTGATTTCAAAACCATAATCGGTATCTACTGCTTTTAATAAAGCCAATGCAGCAACACCTGCTACATTTTTTTCTGTTTCCAGAGGTAGATCAGCGCCTGTAATCTCTGTAATTCGTATCCCTTTCTTATTTGATCTTTTTACGATCATTTCATCTCCAATATTATCTAAACAAGCTCCCAGAACGTCAAAACCACAGGATAAGTTAGCAATTGTTGCAGGACAAAATATTTTTATTGATTCCATAATTATATATTTCCAATTCGTATTACATCTGCAAATATTCCTGCTGCAGTTACTGCAGCACCAGCACCAGCACCTTTAATTAATAATGGCTGTTCATTATAACGGTCTGTATAGAATAAAACAATATTATCTTTTCCTTCCAGTGTGTAGAACGGATGATCTTTAGGAATAAACTGTAATCCTACAGAAGCTTTTCCGTTTTCAAACTGTGCAACATATTTTAGACGAGTTTCTTGTTGTACTGCTTTTTGATATAAAGCTTTAAAATGTGCTTCATGTACTTTTAAAGAATCAAAAAAAGTATCTACTGTTGTAGCGTCTAAACATTCAGCGGGCAGGAAAGATTCATTATTAATCATATCCATTTCCATAAGATATTCACTTTCTCTGATTAAGATCAGTAATTTTCTCATTACATCAACACCGCTCAGATCGATCTTAGGATTAGGTTCAGTATATCCTTCTTTTTTTGCCTGTTGTACAACATCATAGAAAGAACTATTCTCATTATAATTATTAAAGATAAAGTTTAAACTTCCTGAAAGCACAGCTTGTATTTTATGGACTCTGTCACCGGAGGCGATCAGATTTTTCAATGTATCAATTATAGGCAGACCAGCTCCGACATTGGTTTCAAATAAGAACGGTACATTATTTTCTCTTGAAATATGTTTCAGATTTTTGTAAACATCAAAAGGAGAGGAACATGCTATTTTATTACAGGTTACTACTGCTATATTCTGTTCTAAATAATGAGAGTAACTTTGTGCAACATGGTCATTTGCAGTAATATCTACAAAAATGCTGTTACGTAAATTCAGTTCTTTTATTTTTCCCATAAAAGTATTGATACTACTGTTTTGTCCTTCTTTTAATTTTTCTTCCCATCCGGTCAGGCTGATTCCTTCTTCATCAAAGATCATTTTCTTTGAATTAGATAGTGCAATGATTCGAATATTCAGTTTAAGATTTTTATTTAAAAACTCTTTTTGCTGATGTATTTGATCGATAAATTTTTCTCCTACATTACCCACGCCCATAACAAACAGATTAAGTTGTTTGATCTGTTCTTCAAAAAAGCGTTCATGTAAAGAGTTTAGTGCTTTTTTCACATCAGTATCTGAGATTACTGCCGAAATATTTCTTTCAGAAGCACCCTGAGCAATAGCTCTTACATTGATATTATTTTTTCCTAGTGTACTAAATATCTTGCCACTCAGTCCTTTATGATTTTTCATGTTTTCACCTACAACAGCAATTATAGAGAGGTCTTTTTCTATTGTAACAGAATTGATCTTACGAGATTGCATTTCAAACATGAATTCCTGATGAATAATATCCTTTGCTTTTTGGGCGTCCAGATCATGAATACCAATACAGATAGAATGTTCTGATGAAGCCTGCGTAATAAAGATAATGTTGATATTTTCATTAGATAGAATTTCAAAAAATCTTTTAGAGAATCCGGTAACGCCTACCATTCCGGATCCTTCAAGAGTCAGTAAAGCAATATGGTCAATATGACTAATTCCTTTTACTGTATTTTTGTATTGATTCTGTTTTGAATTATTACTAATTACTGTTCCCGGACTTTCCGGATTAAAAGTATTTTTTATCCTGATCGTAATATCCTTATTGATTACAGGTTGAATAGTTGGTGGATATAGTACTTTTGCTCCAAAATGAGATAATTCCATTGCTTCATGATAGGATATAAAAGGAATAGACTGCGCTTGTCTTACTAGTTTTGGGTTAGCGGTAAACATACCATTAACATCTGTCCATATTTCTAAAGAAGATACGTCTAATGCTGCTGCAATGATAGCTGCAGTATAATCAGAGCCACCACGCCCCAGCGTTGTAATGTGTCCATCTTCGGAAGAGGCAACAAATCCGGGTACGATTGTTATTTTAGATTGATTTTTATCAAAAAAATACTGTATCAGGTTATTAGTGATTTCAAAATTAACAACTGCTTTTCCAAACAGATTATTGGTTTTAATCAGAGATTTACTGTTTTTACAAATTGTTTTAGGATATTCTAGTTTTAGTACTTCAGACACTATAAAAGAAGAAAGTGATTCACCATAACTAAGTATTGCGTCTTTTGTACGGTCTGATAGTTCACCTAATAAAAAACAACCTTCCAGTAGTGTTTCCAATTCGTTTAAAGTTCTTTTTACAGAACTTAGTATACTACTTTGTTGCGTTATGGGGATTAATTCTTTTACAGCTTCTAAATGACGGTTGTTGATAGTTTCCAGACTAACTCTGTATGCTTCATCTTTTGAAGCTGCCTGATTTCCGGCAAGCAACAATAAATCTGTAATTCCACCAAGGGCAGACAGAACTACGATTACAGATTCTTTTTCTGATTTCTTTTTTACAATAGAGATTACTTTTCTTATATTTTCAGGGTTGGCAACCGAAGAGCCACCAAATTTTATGATGTTCATTATAAAATAACTTAAAAAATTAATACAGTTTTGGTTATGGTGCTTTAAGCAACATGAAAGTTATTATTTTAAAAAAAATAATAACACAAGAGGATTATATGTAAAAAGTATACCCCAATGGGGTAGTAATAATTGTAGTTGAAATTATAACAACAAAAGACATAACCAAAGTATTGGTTATCATCTGAGAATAATATGTAATATTACTGTTGTACAATTTCGGTTAATTGATTATTAAGAATCTCAAATATAGTCTTTTTTCTATTAAACCAAAAGTTTTTCATGTTTTATATTAAAAAAAAGTATAATTAATTCTTTTCAGTCGCTAAGTTAACTTTAAACATTTCTTTTTTAGTATTTTATAAAAGCAAGAAAAAAGTATAGTTTGAAAGGAGGTAAGGGCAAAATTTAAAATCTCCTCACAGACTTAAAATATCTGTGAGGAGATAAATGTAAACATATTCAAATTATATTGCTGATTTTTATTTTAAATCAGTTGAACAATTAAAAGTTTTAGGATCAAAAATCAGATCATATTTTTTTCTCTTGTCCATTCGGCAATAAGTCTTTCAGGTGTTTTACAAGTAGGTTTTTTGAACACAAAATTCTGTCTTTTCTGAGAGAAACCTTGTCGGTCATTTAGCAGGTCTTCTTTCATTTCTTTTAATTCATTTTCTCTGCATTTTTGTGCTTTTTCAGCATCATAAGATTTTTCATTCTTTTTTCGATTCTGTTTTACAGCTTGTTGTGCCTGCTCAGATAACCAAACTAAAAATTGTTCCGGCTCTCGAGGACCAATTCCTTCTATAAGGCCTAAATTTAAGGCTTCATCAGTACTTATAGGTAAACATTCTGTTGTTAAACGTAATGCTTCTTTTTCGCCAATACGTTTTGGGAGAGTATAGGTCCAGTATTCAGAACCATATAATCCCATAGTGGCATAATGAGGGTTCAGCACAATACCATCTCTGACAAGAACTTGATCGGCAGTTAAAGCCAGCATAACGCCTCCTGCGCCGGAACTACCTGTTACTCCTGCAATTACCCATTGTTTTGCTTCCAAGATTTCTAAACAGACATCGTCAATAGCTTGTATGTTCAGCCATGCTTCTTCTCCCGGATTTTCTGCTGCTTCGATTGTATTTAAATGAATACCGTTTGAAAAAGCATTCCAGCCTCCTTTAATTACCAGTACAGAAGTATCCTGAGATTTTGCAAAACGTAATGCTTCACACATTCGGGTACATTGTTCTGTACTCATTGCTCCATTATAAAATTCAAAAGTAAGTTCTCCGACGGAACCTTTCTGAGTATAATGAATGGTACTGTATTCGTTTTCTGATAAAATACGTTGATTTAAAGAAACGGTCAGGTCTTTTAAGTTTGCTGCTTTTTCTTTTAATACTTGAACAGAAGGACATTTAAATGTGGTCTGACCTTTTACAGGTCGTTTTAATGATCCTATCCATAAACTTTTATCTCCTGTTCCTATCAGAACAGCATCTTCAGAACGAGCCATTAGTTTTCCCGGTTCTCCCTGCTGTTCGCACAGAAAAGCATCAAAAACATGAAATGGTTCACCCTCTATTTCAGTCAGAACCCCTGGAACACCATCTGCTGTATTGATGATATTCAGAATATCTTTTGCCGGCATAGTCCATTCAAAATGACGGTTTATCTGCTTCATATTAGGTTGAAGCTGTCCTTTAATTTTCGGATTATTATAATCTAAAGGAGTTGGTTTATGACCAGATATAAATTTTTCAACAGTTTCAAAGATACATAGCATAGCGGCATCACTGACAAGACTGTTATAAAGAGCTGATTTTCGTATTGGTTTCGGAACTTTAAATTCGTGACTTGCCCAGATTGGTCCGGCATCCATTTCTTCAACTGCCTGTAAAGCAGTAACCCCCCAAACATCCAGTTTATTCATGATGGTCCAGTCCAGAGCAGAAGCTCCTCTGTCTCCCATAATACCGGGATGGATAATAACAACAGGTATTTCTTGATTTTGCCAGAGAACTTCCGGAACCTTATCTTTTAAAAAAGGACAGATAACAATATCAGGCTGAGCTTCCTGAATGGCAGCTGTTACTTCGTCTGGTGTTGTAAACACCACAACACTGATAGAATGTCCTAATTCCTGAAGTGCTAACCAGGCTCTTTGCGTTAATCCGTTAAATGCTGAAGACAGCAAAATAACATTTAATGATTTTTTCATAATAATTTAATATAAAGCAATGTGCTTTTTGATTATACTGTAACAATATACGAATTATTTTTATATTTTTATATTTATTCCGTTTTTATTCTATTTTTATTTTAACATTATTTGTATTTAATTTCAATATAATTTTTGTAACTGTTTATTTTACAGTAAGTTCAGTGTAGATTTGAATATAAAAATTTATTTTTATTATAAATATTGTTAATTAAAAACAAAGCAATACTATTATTTTTTAAATATATTTTTATCTATGTTATATATTTTATTATTAAAATAATTATTATTATCCTCTGTTAGAATTTAGCCTGACGTATCGGTTCAAAATATTTTAAGTATTAAGTCAAAAAAGTATTATACTTTTATAGAAATATAAAACTTAACGGATTTAATTATTATGAAAATTTTTTTTACTCAGAATAGCAGGGATGCGGATGCGTTTACAATAAAGAAACAGAATATTACTTCAACCCATTTAATGGAGCGTGCGGCAACATTTGCCTATCATTGGATAGAGAATGCTTTTCAAGAATCAAAAGCAACTTTTCAAGTGTTTTGCGGTGTTGGAAATAATGGGGGAGACGGGCTGGTTCTTGCAAGACTGTTAAAACAAAAAGGATATAAAGTCAATGTAATTATAGTTGCTTTAAAAGAAAAATATTCAGATGATTTTATTGTTAATCTTGAAAGACTAAATGAGGCAGGAGTTTCAACAACAACTATTTCTGCAGAAACAGCTGTTGCCGCTTTTCCGGAATTAAAATCCAGAGATATTATTATTGATGCTGTTTTTGGCAGTGGATTGTCTAGGATGCCGGAAGAATGGGTCATTAGTCTGTTCAAACATATTAATGCATCAAAAGCGTATACGATTGCAGTAGATATCCCGTCAGGTCTGTTTTTAGATAAAAGTATCTCTAACAGAGAAGCGGTAATCAGTGCAGATCTTGTACTGACTTTCCAGTTACCTAAATTATCATTCTATTTACCTGAAACTTCTGATTTTGTAAAAGAGGTTGTAATTCTGGATATAGGTCTTGATACGGAATTTATAGAAAAAGAACCTACGAATCATTATCTGATAGATAAAAAGGAAATTTTGAAACGTTATAAAGGGATTGATAAATTTACACATAAGGGGATTCAGGGACATACTTTAATTATTGGAGGAAGTTATGGAAAAATGGGAGCTCCTGTGCTTTCGTCCAGAGCAGCATTAAAAGCAGGTTGTGGTTTAGTTACTGCTTATATTCCTAAATGCGGTTATGATATTGTGCAGACATCAGCTATAGAAACAATGGTGATTGCAGATGAAAATGTAACTCATATTTCAGATATTGATTATGATATCAAACCACAGGCAATAGCTATTGGTATGGGATTAGGAAAACATAAAGATACTCAGGCAGCTTTTCATACTTTTTTAAAGAATACTACGACACCTTTATTGATTGATGCAGACGGATTAAATATTCTTGCTGAAAATAAAGAATGGTTTTCTCTTTTACCAAAAGACACTATACTTACACCACATCCGAAGGAATTGGAAAGACTGATTGGAGCTTGGGAGAATGATTTTGATAAAATTGATAAAATCAGAGAGTTTGCTAAAAAATATGAGATTATAGTGGTTGTAAAAGGAGCATATACTCTTATTACAGATAAAGAGAATATGTATGTTAACAGTTCTGGAAATCAGGCTCTGGCAACTGCAGGAAGTGGAGACGTTCTGTCCGGTATAATCACCAGTTTACTAGCACAATCCTATAAAGCGGTAGATGCGGCTATTCTGGGGGTTTATCTTCATGGACTAACAGCAGATGTAACGGTTTCAGATACCGGTTATCAGGCTTTTACAGCTTTAGACAGTATTAAAGGGATAGGGAAGGCGTATTTGAGTATATCAGAATAGAACCAAGAAGAAAGAATCAAGAGCCAAGAAAAAGAGGAGTTTCCTGCTTCGAAAAATCTCTGATTTTGCTAAAGTGTTTGTTAGTCTCTGACTGACGTTATACTTTAAAATTGATAGTATATTACAAAGGTCAGGAGCCTTTAATCACACCTGCAAAGTCAAGAAACCATATCAAGAATCAAGAGGAACTTCTTTTAATTAAAGAAGTTCCTCTTTTTGGTTTAGTCTGTAAAATCTAAGAATCTTTTAGAGCAGTTTTTCTCAATACTCAATACTATCATCTTTTCTCTTGATTCTTTCTCTTTTATCTGGAATTTATATTTTCAGATTATTAAAAAGCTGAATTAAAAGGGCTTTATCTGAAGGTCTTGGAGCATCTGCAGAAACAATGTTACCCTGAGGGTCTAAAAGTATAAATCTTGGAATACCATCAATTGCATAATCTGTCACAAATTGTGATTTCCAATCTTTATCGGCAAATAACTGAATGCCTCCCAGTTTCATGTCGCTAACCATTGAGCGCCATTTTTCATTATCTTTTTCTCTGTCAATAGATATACTTACAAAATGAATGTTTTTTCCTTCATAAAGCGTTTCTATTTCCTGTAAAAAGGGTATTTCTTGTTTACAAGGTCCACACCAGGTAGCCCATACATCAATATAAACATATTTTCCTTTCAGGCTTTCCAGATTCGTTTTTTCACCATTAAAGTTCTCATAATCAAATGAAGGAGAGGGTTTTCCTTTTACTAAGTTTTTGATTTTATTGAATTTAACAGTAAGATCTTCTTTGAACTTATTGTTTGTTGAAAGTGCAGTTAATTCAGTATATAATTTTTCTGAATTCTCATTAGAAGGAGAAATTTCATAAGATAAACTTTTTACTAAAGCATTTTTAATGTTCTGACTTTTTAGGTTTTTCACATATGGTAAAGCCAAATCAGCAAACTGGTCTGTTTCGGATTTTTTATCAGCATCTGCTTTTTCATAAAACTTAGAGGAAACAATTTGTTTATAAGCATTAGAAAACAGGAAATCGGCATCATTGTCTAAATTTGTTTTTTCATCAAATTTAGGAAAGGTTGGAGAGGCTTTAAAATCCGGATTCTGAGCAAAATGCTGATGATAAGTAGGATAGTTAACATAACTTAGTAATACAGCATAATCAATGTTTTTAAGCTCATTGTTCTTGAAATCGGGAGTATCAAACGTTGTCTTTTCCAGTAATGCTAATTGAGCTTTTTTTACTTCTTCTACTTTAGCCAGAAAAGCTTTTTCGTTTAAAGAATAAAACTCAGGAGTTTTACCTGTAAGTTCCTGGGTTAGTTTACTCTTTTCTTTGATATATGTGTTTTCAGAAGCACCTTTTCCGGTAAAAGTGATTGTATTATAGAATTCATCATTACTTGTTGTAATTTTAATATCATTTCCTTTTGCCAGATAAATTTCACCGGAATTATTTTTATTTCCAATAGAATAACTTCCATTGTATTTAATTAATAATGTATCAGCAAAAGTACCATCAGGATTAAGATTAATTTCTTTTTCAAAAGATTCTCCTCTTACAGTAATTTGTCCACCATCGGAATTATCTATTTTCCCGGATAATATAGCATAATCAGGGGTTTTACTGCAAGAAGCTAAAAGGATAAGGGTCAGTAAGCTAAAAGTTTTTTTCATTTTGTACATAGGGTTAGTTTCTCTCAAAGTTAGAGATTTTAAGGTCAGAAAATAATTTAATTATTAAATATTGTTAATAAACTTTGCTTTTTAGAAAAGGTTTGCTGAATTTTGGGAACTCAATTATAAAAACAAATATGGAAAACACACATTATATCTGCGCCGAAATCCTTTCGATTGAATCCTTAGAGGAAATCCTTCTTTACAATAAAACTTTGGCATTATCAGAAGAAGCAAAGGTCAGTATAGAAAAATGCAGAACTTATCTGGATAATAAAATGCAGTCCCATAAAGAACCGATTTATGGTATCAATACCGGTTTTGGTTCTTTGTGTAACGTAAAAATCTCTAATGAGAATTTATCTCAATTACAAGAGAATTTAGTGAAGTCCCATTCCTGCGGAACAGGAGAGGAAGTACCTCAGGAAATTGTAAAAATAATGTTATTACTTAAAATACAATCTTTAAGTTATGGACATTCAGGAGTACAATTAGAAACAGTAGAACGTCTGATTGATTTTTATAACAATGATATTCTTCCTGTGGTATATTCACAAGGATCTCTGGGAGCATCAGGTGATTTAGCACCATTAGCACATTTATCGTTGCCATTAATCGGAGAAGGAGAGGTTTATTTCAAAGGTAAAAAACTATATTCAGGGGAAGTATTGTCTCATTTTGGATGGAAAAAAATTATTCTAAAATCAAAAGAAGGGCTGGCTTTACTGAATGGTACCCAGTTCATGAGTGCTTTTGGAACTTATATATTAATGAAAGCTGCTAAATACTCCTATCTGGCAGATTTAATAGGAACAATTTCGTTAGAAGCTTTTGATGGTCGTATTGAACCATTCAACGATCTTATCCATTATATAAGACCTCATAAGGGACAGATTGTAACAGCGCAAAGGATATCTTCCTTTTTAGAAGGAAGTGAGATTATAGCACAACCAAAAGAGCATGTGCAGGATCCTTATTCTTTCCGTTGTATGCCACAAGTACACGGAGCATCAAAAGATGCAATAGATTATGTTAAAAAAGTATTTAAAACAGAGATCAATTCTGTTACAGATAACCCAAATATCTTTATTGAGGCAGATCAAATCATTTCCGGAGGAAACTTCCATGGACAACCTTTAGCAATTTCATTAGACTTTTTAGCTATTGCTATTGCAGAATTAGGAAGTATCTCTGAAAGAAGAACTTATCAGTTAATTTCAGGTTTAAGAAACCTTCCTGCTTTCTTAGTAGATAATCCGGGACTGAATTCAGGCTTTATGATTCCGCAGTATACTGCAGCAAGTATAGCAAGTCAGAACAAACAACTGGCAACTCCTGCAAGCATTGATTCTATTGTTTCTTCAAACGGACAGGAAGATCATGTAAGTATGGGAGCAAATGCTGCAACAAAGGCATTAAAAATTATTGATAACTTAGAAACTATTCTGGCAATTGAATTAATGAATGCTTCTCAGGCAATTGAGTTCAGAAGACCTTTACAGTCCAGTGAATTTATTGAAACGTTTTTAAAAGCGTACAGAGAAGATGTTCCTTTTGTAAAAGAAGACAGAATATTGCATTATGATATCAAGAAAACAATTGCTTTTTTAAGCGGTTTTCAGGTAGATGAAGAAGTAGCAGTAGCAGAGTAATCTTTTTTCGATTATTCGATAGTTTGATTTTTAGATCATTAGATTATAAAAATGAGCTGTAAAAAGAATTATAAATAAGAGGTTGTCTAATTTTTAGGCAACCTCTTGTTTTTTTGAATAATAATTTGATTCATTCTTATAATAGAAAACGCCCTGCTTCGCAAAATATCTGATTTTGAGAAAGTGTTAGCCAGTTTCTGACTTATAATCTTAATTAATTAGAACTTCCGCTAAGAGATTTCCTATTATGTCTGCGTTTATATTGTGTGTGTTTTAGGTTTTGTTCACCTGAAATGATACTGATATTACCGTCTATTTCTAACATAGCCAGTTTAACATCCTTATAGTATTCAATTCCATGTTCACGCATTGCTTCTACTAGTTCATCTGATGTAATCCCCAGTTTTGCTACCGTTTGAAATTCTATTTTTCCATTATGGATTAGTATTTCCGGTTTGTTCTGTATAAAATCTCCAAGTCTTTTATATCTGAACATCAGCTTCTTTAGAATATAATTAGCAAGAAACAGAACACTGGCTGCCATTAAACCTCCCCAAAGACTGGTATCACTGCCCACCATTGCATTCTGAACAGAATTACTAATTAGTAATATTAATATAACATCAGCAGTATTAAGCTGTGAAAGTTCTTTTTTTCCAAAAATACGCAACGCGATAACCATAAAAAGATAAACGGAAATACTTCGTAACATTATATCTAGATAAGGATTCATCTTTCAGGTAGGATTTGAAGGTTATAAGATATTTTCTATATTTTCCATTTAAAATTCTTTTCAATGGCTTTGATCATTTCGCCCGCAATATCTTTATTTGTTGCTCCTTCTATACCTTCAAGACCGGGAGAGGAGTTTACTTCTAACAGAAGTGGTCCTTTTGAAGAGCGAATAATATCGACTCCTGCTACTTTTAAATTCATTGCTTTTGCCGCTCTGATTGCAATCCGTTTCTCTTCAGGAGTAACTTTGATTACAGAAGCGGTTCCTCCTAAATGGATATTAGCTCTAAATTCACCTGGTAATGCTTCACGCTGAATGGCAGCAACAACTTTCCCGTCAATTACAAAACAACGGATATCCTTTCCATTTGCTTCTTTAATGAATTCCTGTACTAATATATTGGCATTTAAACTTTTAAAAGCATTGATGACACTTTCTGCTGCTTTTTTTGTTTCTGCAAGAACAACACCTTTTCCTTGAGTACCTTCTAATAATTTTACAATTAGGGGAGAACCACCCACCATTTTGATAAGATCATTAGTATCTAACGGAGAGTTGGCAAATCCCGTAGTCGGAATATCTACACCACTGTTTAAAAGTAACTGTAAAGAGTATAATTTATCTCTTGATTGACTGATTGCAGAAGATGAATTTAGACAAAATACTTTTAAAGCCTCAAATTGTCTGGTCAGGGCACATCCGTAAAAGGTCATACTTGGTCGGATACGTGGGATAACAGCATCAAAATTATCTAAAACGCGACCACCCCGGTAATGAATTTCCGGATTATTAGCATCTAATTTCATATAGCAGTATTTCAGATTCAGAAAATGCATTTCATGACCTCTCATTTCACCTGCCTCAATAATTCTTTTATTGCTGTATAGTTCAGGATTACTAGCTAAAACACCAATTCGTAAACCAGATTTATTAGGTATTGTTTTATCGTAGTATTCTTTTAATTTTTCAATAGAAGGCTGTCCTAATAAGTATTCTCTTTCCGGATCAACCATAACTCTGCCACTCATTGCTTCGCGTCCCAGTAACATTCTGAATCCCATTGAATCTCTGTTTGTCAGTGTGATCTCAATAGGCCAGTGACTACCTCCTATTTCTACTTCAACTTTAATAACATAACGCTGTTCTCTGAAGCCACTTGAGCTTTTAACAATCCTTTTATCTACTAAAGGAGATTCACAATGAATAACAGTTTTTACATTATTCTGAATAGGATTAATGTCAAATTTTACCCAGTTCTCACCATCTTTAATAAATGGAGCGATGTTGATAGCATGCAATGCAGAAGTTTTTGCTCCTGAATCAACTCTTGCTTTAATTGTTGGAATTCCTAATGATGGAAACGAGCACCATTCTTCACTTCCTACAATGACTTTATCTTGTGACATATGATTATGTTTGATTGAAACAATCTCCGAAAGTACTACTTTTTCTGAAACTGACAATTATTCTTCAGGAACTTATGAGAACAAAAGATTTCTTTGTAAATACTATAAAAAAAACCTACTAATTAGTAGGTTTTTCATTGGTTGGTTTTTCTATTTTTTTAATATCCACTGTCAATTCTTGTGAAGCATCGTCGAGATCCATAAAGATCTCATCACCTTCTATAATTTTTGATGTAATAATCTTTTCTGCTAAAGCGTCTTCAACATATTTCTGGATTGCTCTTTTTAGAGGTCTGGCTCCAAATTGTTTATCAAAACCTTTTTCGGCAATAAAACTTTTTGCTTTATCAGATAGTTTTAATTCATATCCCAAATCTTTAACACGGGCATATAATTTATTTAACTCAATGTCAATAATTACATTGATATGCTCTTTCTCTAAAGGATTGAATACAATTACATCATCAATTCTGTTTAAAAATTCAGGAGCAAAGGCTTTTTTCAATGCATTTTCAATAACTCCTTTAGAATGTTCGTCAGCTTGTGCCACTTTGGCAGATGTTCCAAATCCAACACCCTGACCAAAGTCTTTCAACTGGCGTGCACCAACGTTAGAAGTCATTATGATAATGGTATTTCTAAAGTCTATTTTACGTCCTAAACTGTCTGTTAAGAACCCGTCGTCTAATACCTGTAACATCATATTGAACACATCAGGGTGTGCTTTCTCAATCTCATCAAGTAATACAACGGCATAAGGTTTTCTTCTCACTTTTTCAGTAAGTTGTCCACCTTCTTCGTAACCAACATATCCCGGAGGTGCTCCGACTAATCTGGAGATAGCAAATTTCTCCATATATTCACTCATGTCAATACGGATCAGCGCATCTTCAGAATCAAACAATTCTTTAGCCAGAACTTTAGCCAGTTGTGTTTTACCAACACCGGTCTGTCCTAAGAAAATGAAGGAACCAATCGGTTTGTTCGGGTCTTTCAGACCAGCTCTGTTTCTCTGTATAGAGCGCGCAATCTTTAATACTGCTTCATCTTGTCCGATTACTTTATCTTGAATAAGATCGGATAGTTTTGCTAATTTATTGCTTTCTGTTTGAGCAATACGATTCACAGGGATTCCGGTCATCATTGAAACCACATCGGCAACATTATCTTCTGTTACCTCAATACGGTTATTCTTTGAATCTTCTTCCCATTGTTCCTGTGCAATAGCCAGATCTTTTTCAAGACGTTTTTCATCATCACGGAGCTTAGCAGCTTCTTCATATTTTTGTTTTTTAACAACGGTGTTTTTGTCCTCTCGAACTTCTTCCAGTTGTCTTTCTAATTCTAATATTTGTTTAGGAACGTTAATATTAGTAATATGAACTCTTGAACCTGCTTCATCCAGTGCATCAATAGCTTTATCCGGAAGGAAACGATCAGACATATATCTGTTTGTTAACTTCACACAGGCTTCGATTGCTTCATGAGTATAAGTTACATTGTGATGATCTTCATATTTGTTCTTTATATTGTTTAGTATTGTAATTGTTTCTTCTACTGATGTAGGTTCAACAATTACTTTTTGAAAACGTCTTTCTAAAGCACCGTCTTTCTCAATATACTGACGGTATTCGTCAAGAGTAGTGGCACCAATACATTGGATTTCACCTCTTGCAAGAGCAGGTTTGAACATATTAGAAGCATCAAGAGAGCCGGTAGCTCCGCCTGCACCTACAATAGTATGAATTTCATCAATAAAAAGAATAATATCATCATTCTTTTCTAATTCATTCATAACTGCTTTCATTCGTTCTTCAAACTGCCCACGGTATTTTGTACCGGCAACTAAACTGGCTAGATCAAGCGTTACCACTCTTTTATTGAACAGAATACGTGAAACTTTTTTCTGGATAATTCTCAGTGCAAGACCTTCTGCGATAGCAGATTTACCTACACCGGGTTCACCTATCAAAAGAGGATTATTCTTTTTTCTACGGCTTAAGATCTGAGAAACTCTTTCAATTTCTTTTTCTCTGCCAACTACAGGATCTAATTTTCCTTCTTCGGCCATTTCAGTAAGATCTCTACCGAAATTGTCCAGTACCGGAGTTTTAGATTTTTTGTTGGCTTTGTTAGGAGGAGTATTGAAAGATCCCTCTTTTAAAGCGTCGTCCTGTCCTGGATCGTCACTGAATGATTCTGCTCTCGGAAGGTCGTCAGTGTTGTAATCTTCTTCGTTTGTCATCATATTTAGAAATTGTTCTTTGACTAGATCATAGTCGATTTTTAGTTTATTCAACAATTTTGTAGTTGGATCATTATCATTTCTGAGAATGCAAAGTAATAGATGAGCAGTATTTATAGAGCTGCTCTGAAATACTTTGGCTTCTAGAAAAGTAGTTTTCAAAGCCCTTTCGGCTTGGCGTGTCAAATGAAGATTTTTCTTTTCATTACTACGCTCGATACTTGGGTTAGCAGGACTTAATATTTCCACTTTTCTTCTAAGATATTCTAAATCAACCGATAAGTTGTTTAATATATCAATAGCTTTCCCGTTTCCGTCTCTCAATATACCTAACATCAAATGTTCTGTGCCAATAAAGTCATGGCCTAAGCGTAATGCTTCTTCTTTGCTGTAGGTTATAACATCTTTTACTCTTGGTGAAAAATTATCATCCATAATAATAAGTTTGGTACTATAAATTTACTAATAATAACAATATGAAAGCAAAAACTATTCCTCGAGTTTAGTGCTGTCAGCTAAATGACAAAAAATTATCTGAAAATAAAAATTTAATAGCATTTATTTTTTTCATTTATTAACATTTAAGATTGTTAATAAATCTTTTAAATTATTCAGTATTTATAGGATGAAAAAACTTATAAATACGTAAATTGGCACGTTTTGAAGTTAAACTAATTTTTAATAATAAATACTTATGTCTGAAGGAGAAAAGTTAATTCCTATTAACATTGAGGACGAAATGAAATCATCCTACATCGATTATTCGATGTCGGTTATTGTATCAAGAGCGCTTCCTGATGTTAGAGATGGCTTGAAACCAGTGCATCGAAGAGTACTATATGGTATGTATGAATTAGGAGTTTTTGCTAATAAAGCTCACAAGAAATCAGCAAGAATTGTCGGGGAAGTTTTAGGTAAGTACCACCCGCATGGAGATACTTCCGTATATGACGCTATGGTTCGTATGGCTCAGGAATGGAGTTTGAGATATCTTTTAGTTGATGGCCAGGGTAACTTTGGTTCTGTAGATGGAGATAGTCCTGCTGCAATGCGTTATACAGAAGCGAGAATGCGTAAGATATCAGAAGACATTTTGGCAGACCTTGAAAAAGAAACAGTAGATTTTCAGTTAAACTTTGACGATACCCTTTATGAACCTAAGGTAATGCCTACCAGAGTACCTAATTTACTTATAAACGGTGCATCAGGGATTGCAGTAGGTATGGCTACTAATATGCCACCTCATAACTTAACAGAGGTTATAGATGGGACATTAGCATATATTGATAATAATGATATTGAGATAGATGAACTTATGAACCATATTAAAGCCCCTGATTTTCCAACAGGAGGTACTATTTATGGATATGACGGAGTTCGTGAAGCATTTAAGACAGGAAGAGGAAGAGTTGTAATACGTGCTAAGGTCAATTTTGAAGAAATTGAAGGGAGAGAGTGTATTATAGTTACTGAAATCCCATATCAGGTGAATAAAGCTGAAATGATTAAAAAAACAGCTGATCTGGTAAATGATAAGAAAATAGAAGGTATTGCAAATATTAGAGATGAATCGGATAGAAACGGTATGCGTATCGTTTATATCTTAAAGCGTGAAGCGGTTCCTAATATTGTTCTAAATACATTATATAAATTCACACAACTACAATCTTCTTTCAGTGTGAATAATATTGCATTAGTGAACGGAAGACCAGAAATGCTGAATCTGAAAGATTTGATCCATTATTTCGTAGAACACCGTCACGATGTTGTGATTAGAAGAACACAGTTCGAATTACGTAAAGCAGAAGAAAGAGCGCATATATTAGAAGGATTAATCATTGCTTCTGATAATATAGATGAAGTAATTGCTCTTATTCGTGCTTCAAGCAATACAGAAGAAGCTCGTGAGAAATTAATAGAAAGATTCAAACTTTCCGATCTTCAGGCTCGTGCTATTGTTGAAATGCGTTTAAGACAGTTAACCGGTTTGGAGCAGGATAAACTGAGAGCAGAGTATGAAGAATTAATGAAATTAATTACGCGCTTAAAAGAATTATTAGCAAGCAAAGAATTGCGTATGGATCTTATTAAGGAAGAGCTTGTTGAGATCAGAGAGAAATATGGTGATGACCGTCGTTCTACAATTGAATATGCAGGAGGCGATGTAAGTATTGAAGATTTAATTGCAGATGAGAATGTAGTTATTACTATTTCACATGCCGGTTATGTTAAGAGAACACCTCTTTCTGAATATAAAACACAGAACAGAGGAGGAGTAGGACAAAAAGGAGTGGCTACAAGAGATCAGGATTTCTTAGAGCATTTATTTGTGGCTACAAATCACCAGTATATGATGTTCTTTACTCAGAAAGGAAAATGTTTCTGGATGCGTGTTTATGAAATTCCTGAAGGAACTAAAACAAGTAAAGGAAGAGCTATTCAAAATCTGATTAATATTGAGAATGATGATAAAGTAAAAGCATTTATCTGTACTCAGGATCTGAAAGACGAAGACTATATCAACAGTCACTATGTGATTATGGCGACTAAAAAAGGTCAGGTTAAGAAAACTTTACTGGAGCAGTATTCCCGTCCAAGATTAAATGGTATTAACGCGATTACGATTAAAGAAGATGATGAATTACTAGAAGCAAAATTAACGAATGGTGACAGCCAGATTTTAATTGCTGTTAAATCCGGTAAACTGGTTCGTTTTGAAGAAGGTAAAACAAGACCAATGGGACGTAGTGCTTCAGGAGTTCGTGGTATTACTTTAGGTAATGATAAAGATGAAGTGATCGGAATGGTTTCTGTAAACGATATGAGCAGTGAAATTCTTGTTGTTTCTGAGAATGGTTATGGTAAACGTTCCAGTCTGGACGATTACAGAATTACGAACAGAGGTGGTAAAGGGGTAAAAACACTGAATATCACAGATAAAACAGGACAACTGATCTCCATCAATGGTGTAACAGATAGTGATGATTTGATGATTATTAATAAATCAGGACTTACGATCAGAATGGCTGTTTCTGATTTAAGAGTTATGGGTAGAGCTACTCAGGGAGTTCGACTAATCAATATTAAAGGAAATGATTCTATTGCTGCGGTTACAAAAGTAATTCGTGAGGAAGAGGATGAAAACCCAGATATTGATGTTGATACTGCTGAATTTTCAGAAGATGGAGTAGAAGATACTCCTGATACAGATACAGAAGAAACTCAGGAATAAACAGGAACACTATAAATTTAATTTAAACATGAAAAGTAAATATCTAATACTAGCATCATTAGCTTTTATTTCAGTAAGTTCTTTTGCTCAGAAAGAAGAGTTAAAAGCTGCGGAGAAAGCTTTAAAGAGTGGAAATTCTGCTCAGGCTAAAACAACCTTACAACAAGCAGAAGCTTTAATAGCGAATGCTGATGACGCTCAGAAAGCACAGTTTTATTTCTTAAAAGGAAATACGTATCTTGATTTGGCAAATAAAAAAGTGGAAGCCGGTAAAAATTTACAGGATGCAGCTAAAGCGTATCAGGAATTGATCGAAATAGAAAAAAAATCAGGGAAAAACAAGTATTCAAAGCAGGCAGAAGCATCATTAACACAGGTTAGAAGTGGTTTAGTGAATAGTGCAATTGCTGATAATGAGTCTAAAAATTATAAAGAAGCGGCAGCAAAATTATTTAATGCTTATGCTCTGAATAAAAAAGACACTATTTATTTATATTATGCAGCTTCCAGTGCCGTAAACGGTCAGGAGTATGATACTGCAATTCAATATTATGAAGAGTTATCTAAACTGGGATTTACCGGAAAAAGTAAAACGTATACAGCAAGAAACAAAGCTACCGGTGAAGTAGAGAATTTTGGTAATAACAAAAACACCCGTGATCTGATGATTAAGGGTGGTTCTTATACAGATGCAGGTGTTGCTGTTGAGGAATCTAAAAAAGCAGAGATCATCAAAAATATTGCTTTGATCTATAACCAAAAAGGAGATAAAGAAAAAGCAAAAGCAGCGATTGTTGAAGCTAGAAAAGCAAATCCGGGTGACGTTAACTTATTAATGACAGAAGCTAATTTATATCTGGAAGAAAAACAGATGGATAAATATGAAGCACTGATCAAAGAGGTTTTATTAAAGAATCCAAATGATAAAACTTTATATTTTAATTTAGGTGTTATTAGTGCACAGGCTGGAAATAAAGATAAAGCTGTTGATTATTATAAAAAAGCAATTGAGATTGATGCAGAGTATTTAGTGGCTTATCTTAACTTAGCGATCTTACACCTTGACGGTGAGAAAAAAATCGTTGATGAAATGAATGCTTTAGGAAATAGTGCAAAAGACAATCAGCGTTATGAAGTTCTGAAAAAAGAAAGAGAAAATGTATATAAAACCGCTTTACCTTATCTTGAAAAAGCATACAATTTAGACACTGGTAATACAGATGTTTCTAATACATTATTAAACGTTTACGGAGCACTTAATATGGATGCTAAATATGATGCTTTGAAAGCGAAACAATAAGTTTTTCTTTGAAAATAAAAAAGCCTAAATAATATTTAGGCTTTTTTATATTAATTGATTGTTTCTCTAATATATTTAAAATCTCAATAAACAGTTTTTTAAAATTATTTGGGAAATAGAATTAATTATATTTTATTAATAGTAACATTAGTAACATTCCCTGAACCTGTACTTCCTGAATCATCTTTTTTAACAGTATGACTACCACCACCGGAAACCATTTTTAATTTTTGATTTTTTTTGACCAGTACTACAGTGGAATAGGTCATTAAAAAAGAATCACTTGTAAATTCATGTTTAACATAGTTAGATGCTCTTCCGTAATATTTCAGATTTCCTTTATCATCGATTATTTCTGTGCCTTGTATGCCTAATAATAATTGTGTTTCCGTATTGGCAGTTAAACCTGTATAGCCAGCTTGTAATGTTATTAAATAGTTTCCTGCTTCATTAAACGTTATATGACCTGTGATAGCATCATAGGAATAAATAGCCGAAGTCACTATAGGAGTATCATAAATAAGGGTAATTAACTGAGTTTTTTTCTCTTGATTTTCTTTTAATTTTGCATGAAATAGAGAATAGGCAGATGTTTTCGATATTTTAACCACTCCGTCTGTTCCGGCTACAAGTGATTTTTCTTCACCGTTAGCTTCTTGTAATCCTTCCAGTTTTAAAGGGTTTACATCTTTTATATGTAGTTTGTTCGTTGGGGTTAGTGTTCCCATACCTGTATTTCCATTTGAAGTAATGCGCATGCGTTCCAGATTATTGGTTGTTAAAACAAGATCGTTATTATCTTTTGTACCTATAAAATGATTGTTAGCAATAGTACCTATTGGAGAAGTACTTGCAGGAGTGTTTATATTTCCTGTATTATTCCAGTTTTTTCCTTCGGATTCTATTTTTATCCATTTAGTTCCGTCATTATAATAAAAACCGGGAGTTACATCATAAGGAACTGTTCCTGATGTAGCCATATTATAAATAAGTATACCTGCGGTATGAACGTTCAATGGTTCCGGTTTATTGGTTGCTATTAGGTTTATTCTTGGTATTAAAAGACCTTTAGTGTTGCTTTCCAGTTCTAATACGGCATTATTATTTAGAGTGCGTGCAGTATTGTTATCTGAAATTTTGGTTTGTGCAATAGACGATGTATAATATAAACTTATTATAATACTTAATATAGCAATTTTTGAATAAGAGGTTTTAATCATTGTTGGTTATGTTGATTTTTTTGGACTGCAAAAGAATTCAAATAAAAGAAGTTAGCCAAATAAAAAAGTAGTCAGAAGTAGTCATTTTTTTATTATTTAAAAATAACTAGGTTTTTTAAGATATATTCAACAACTCTGAGGAGCTTTTTCTTTACGAGAAATAGTAAATCTAATAACTATATCAACAGTTACTATGTGATTATGGTGACTAAAAAAGGTCAGGTTAAGAAAACTTTACTGGAGCAGTGTTCCCGTCCAAGATTAAATGGTATTAACGCTTCAGGAGCCACTAAGGGGGATGCTAAATATGATGCGCTGAAAGCAAAACAATAAGGCTTCATATTAAAAAAGAATTATAAAAACCTGGATAATAATGTATTATTCAGGTTTTTATGTTGATGATTGTATTGTTCTGAAATATATATGGGGAAACTCAATATAAGAGGCTATTTTCAGGATAAAAAAATCAGTAGTAAAAAAGTACTTACTACTGATTTATAATGTATTTTATATTTTATTAATAGTAACATTGGTAACGTTCCCTGAACCTGTACCTCCTGAATCATCTTTTTTAACAGTATGACTACCACCACCGGAAATCATTTTTAATTTTTGATTTTTTTTGACCAGTACTACAGTGGAATAGGTCATTAAAAAAGAATCACTTGTAGCATCGAGTTGAATATCATTACTTGCTCTTCCGTAATATTTAAGATTTCCTTTATCATCGATTATTTCTGTGCCTTGTATGCCTAATAATAATTGTGTTTTCCTATTGGCAGTTAAACCCGTATAGCCAACTTGTAATGTTATTAAATAGTTTCCTGCTTCATTAAACGTTATGTAACCTGTGGTAGCATTATAGGAATAAATAGAGGAGGTTACTATGGGAGTATTATAAATAAGAGTCGTTATAGAAGCTCCTTTTGTTTGATCTGCTTTTAATTTTGCATGAAATAGAGAATAAGCAGATGTTTTTGATATTTTAACTACTCCGTCTGTTCCGGCTACAAGTGTTTTTTCTTCACCTGTAGCTTCCTGCAATCCTTCTAGTTTTAAAGGATTTATATCTTTTATATGTAATTTATTTGTTGGAGTAAGCGTTCCTATACCTGTATTTCCATCTGAAGCAATACGCATGCGTTCCAGATTATTGGTTGCTAAAACAAAATCGTTATTGTCTTTTGTACCTATAAAATGGTTATTAGCAGCAGTACCAATGGGAGAAGTACTAGCAGATCTATTTGTATTTCCTGTAGTATTCCAGTTTTTCCCTTCTGTTTCTGTTTTTATCCATTTTGTTCCATCATTATAATAAAATCCGGGCATTACATTGTAAGGAGCTGTACCGGATACAGCAGTATTATAAACGATCATACCTATGGTATGGGATTTTAGCGGATCCGATTGATCTGTTGCAATCAAGTTTACTCTGGATATTAGAAGCCCTTTAGTATTACTTTCTAATTCTAATAGAGCATTATTATTTAAAGTATGTGGAGTACTGTTGTCTGAAATTTTGGTTTGCGCAGTAGATATTGTGTAACAGAAGTTTAAAATAATAGTGATTTTTAAAAACGTAAGTTTTATCATGATTTACTATGTTTAATAATTAAAAAACAATTTTGTTATAGTGTATTTCGGAATCAGGTAAGAGGTTTATAGTTTATTGATGATAATATTATTAGCTATATTATCGCTTTTATATAGTGTAAAATAAGTACCACCGCTGTAGAGATATAGAGAAATTGTTTCTTTTTGCTGTTCAATCTTGACTATAGCAGTATATGTTATTAATTGACCTATATAACTATCTGCAGTATTGGATATATGTTTTATTTCTCCATAATATTTTGATGGTAGGGTAATACCTTCGATTGCTAGTATGTATCGGTGATCAATGGAAGAGGCATTATATGTTACTTGTAGGGCTACTGAATAGATTCCCGGTTCATTAAAAGTTATATGACCTTTTGTATCATCATAACTATAGATGGGAGAAGTTAGTTCCGGTTTACCATAAACAATATAGGTTAGCTGAGTATAGTTGGGATTATATTGCGTTTTTTTTAATTTTGCATAAAATGGAGTGTGGTTAGTATAGGTTTTTGATCGTTTAACTATTCCGTCTGTTCCGATAACAAGCCCTTTTTCGTCTTCTGTAGCTTGTTCTAACCCTTCCAGTTTTAACGGATTTGTACCTTTTATGTGTAATTTATTTGTTGGATCAAGTGTTCCCAGACCTATATTTCCTGTTGGAGTAATACGCATACGTTCCAGATTATTGGTTGCTAAAACAAGATCATTATTATCTTTTGTACCTATAAAATGGTTGTTAGCATCAGTACCGATCGGAGAAGTGCTTGCAGGAGTATTTATATTCCCTGTATTATTCCAGTTTTTTCCTTCTGATTCTATTTTTGTCCATGTTGTTCCGTCATTATAATAAAAGCCCGGTGTTGTATTATAAGGAGCTGCACCTGATACAGCCGTATTGTAAACGATCATACCTGCGATATGAGCGCTTAAAGGTTCTGATTTGTTAGTTGCTATTAGATTTACTCTAGGTATTAAAAGCCCTTTGTTACTACTTTCCAGCTCTAATAAAGCATTAACATTTAGAGTATGAGTAGTAATAATATTATCTGAAATTTTGGTTTGTGAAAAGGATGATATATAATACAGGCTAAATATTAAAATAAATATTTTATTTTTTATAATAAGGGTATTGTTCATGATTAGTAGCTCTTTGTCTTTTTTGCCAGGACAAATAAATTAAAAAATTAAAAAACAAACAAATTAAAAAGGAGTCAGATAGAGTTGCTTATCTTAAATTTAGTTAAAAAAAGGGCTTCAAGATTTATTTTAATAAAATTAAGGTCTAAATATTAAAAAGGAGTAATTAATTAGTCATGATATAGTACCCAAAAATAATTTTGAGGAAGTTACATCTTTACTTTTATTTTAGTATAATAATAATAATTAATGTTTAGAGTTACAAAGGTTTAAAGATAAAGAGTTTTTAATCTTAGTTTTAACAAAACCTTTGTGGGCTTAGAGTATATCTTAGTACTTTATAGTTAAACTCAAATAATTTTTTTTATCACTCTTAATTTATGAGTGTGCCTTCCGTTATCGACATTACAGATACCAAGATGATCCAGCCGGTCAATTCTTACCTTACCGTGAGCGTGGATAATATAATTATTATCCATTATCATTCCTACATGTATAATTTCTCCTTCTTCATTGTCAAAAAAAGCCAGATCACCAGGTTCACTCTCTTCAATAAAACTTAAGGCTTCTCCCTGAGTAGCCTGAGCTGAAGCATCTCTTAATAGTTTATAGCCATTTAATTTATAGACCATTTGAGTAAAACCGGAACAATCTATTCCAAAAGGTGTTTTTCCTCCCCACAAATAAGGAGAATTTAAATACATAAAAGCAGTATTAATCAGATTGGGTTTAGGTTTTATTCCTGTTATTTTTAGTCCTTCAAATTCATAATTAGCAGTGTTTATACTACTGTGATTTAGAAAAGTAAGTGAAGCTCCTAAAGGAATCGGTATTAGTAAATTGTCTGGAGATGTAATGTATTCTATCAAATCAGAGTTTAAAACATTCAGATCAGAGGACAGTTGATTGTATTCTGCTTCAGTAATAAACTGAAACTGTTTAATATCGATCCATCCCTCATAGCCATCAAAAGATAATTGAATTTTACACCATTGTTGGCTCTGTTCAATTATTTTAAAATGTTCGCCAAATAATACTTGCGAAGTTAGTTCGCTTCTATCATTAGGTTCTATTCTCAAAGGGATTATGGCCAGATTACAAATTCCAAACATTATTTATTTTTTAAAGATACAAGTATATCAGGTTATTTAAAAAGTTATTCTTTGTCAATAACCTGATGGTTGTTTATTTATTTATCACTCAAGAATTAAATTTTTTCGATTACAATTGCAGAAGCGCCACCACCACCATTACAAATAGCCGCTGCTCCAATCTTTCCTTTGTTTTGTTCTAAAACATTCATCAAAGTGATAATGATTCTTACACCGGAACATCCCAGAGGATGTCCTAATGCTACAGCTCCACCATTAACATTAACTTTATCAGGGTTTAATCCCAGTATTCTGGAGTTTACAATACCTACTACAGCAAAAGCTTCGTTAAATTCAAAGAAGTCAACATCTTTAATAGATATTCCGGCTTTTTCCAGTGCTTTTGGTATTGCTTTTGCAGGAGTTGTAGTAAACCATTTTGGTTCCTGAGCAGCATCTGCATATCCTTTGATGTAAGCAATAGGAGTTAATCCTAAAGCTTTTGCTTTTTCTTCTGTCATTAAGATTACTGCAGCAGCTCCATCATTGATGGTAGAAGCATTGGCAGCTGTTACCGTTCCATCTTTTGTAAAAGCAGGATTGAGAGAAGGAATTTTGTCTAGTTTTACGTTGGTAAATTCTTCATCTTTAGTAACTATGATTGGATCACCTTTTCTCTGAGGTACAGGAACAGGAACGATTTCATTATCAAATTTTCCGGCTTCCCAGGCTTTGGCAGAACGTTCATAAGAGGTTATGGCAAAAGTATCCTGCTCTTCTCTGGATATTTTATATTCAGAAGCGCATAAGTCAGCACAAACTCCCATTGCATTATTGTCATAAGCATCAGTCAATCCATCTTTCTGCATTCCGTCGATCATAGAGGCAGTACCAAATTTATATCCGTTTCTTAAATGGATATAATGAGGAATCATGCTCATATTCTCCATACCTCCGGCAACAACAATTTCTGCATCGCCACTAAGGATGGCTTGAGCACCTTGCATTACTGCTTTCATACCCGAAGCACATACTTTATTGATAGTAGTACACACAACATCAGTAGAAAGTCCGGCTAACAATGCTGCTTGACGGGCAGGAGCTTGTCCTTCACCTGCCTGTACAACATTTCCCATCAGTACTTCATCTATTAGTTTTAGATCTAAATTGATTTTATTTAAAGCGCCTTTTATTGCTATTGCACCTAATTGGGTAGCAGGTACTGTTGATAATGCTCCCATAAAACTACCAATAGGAGTCCTTGCAGCAGAAACGATTACAATTTTTTTGTTCATAATATGAAGTTGATTGTTTGTTGAAGTTGCGAATTTAACCATTTTTACTAAGATATTAAATAAAATTACAGTTGATAATTATTAATTGAAAATTTTTGTGAGAGGTAAAATATTATTAGTAATAATGATAATACGGCTTTCCCTCTACAGGAGGGGTGTCTGAAAGGTAGGGTGGCATTTTAGTCTGTTTTAAAGCTTTAAACTTTGAACTTTTAAACTAAAGAACAAATTATTTTTATTCCTATGAGCTTGATTTTTAATGTCTTTAAAAATATTGTAGATAAAAATAAAAAATAAAGGCAAAAAGAGTTGTAAGTAATGGAAGTAAAAGCTACATTTGCAACCGCAAAACAAGATAAGTTCTTACAAGTTTTAGGAGAGGTGCCAGAGTGGTAATGGAGCAGATTGCTAATCTGTCGACGGGTAACCGTCGCCAGGGTTCGAATCCCTGTCTCTCCGCTTTTTTTGCAATTCGGGGTGTAGCGTAGCCCGGTTATCGCGCCTGGTTTGGGACCAGGAGGTCGCAGGTTCGAATCCTGCCACCCCGACCAAAATGGAGGCATAGCTCAGCTGGATAGAGCACCTGCCTTCTAAGCAGGCGGTCGAAGGTTCGAATCCTTCTGCCTTCACAAAAAAAACCTTACTGGAAACAGTAAGGTTTTTTTGTTTTTAGAGAATTATTTCGTTTTGAAATGATATAAAAAATCAAAAAGATAGCTTACGTTAAAACGTAAGCATAAAAAATATCTTTTAAATTATAAGTTATTAATAGAAACAGAATGAGGAAGAGTTTAATCAACTTTCAGATATTTTAAGATGAAGCAAAAAGTATAATTCTATTCTGAAATTAATAACAATAATTAAAAGAGCCTTTTTTAATATAAAATCGGATGAAGTTTTATTTTTTGAAGTTTTTTAATTCTTCCCGAATTATTCTTCTTAAAGCATCTATATCCATTCCGCTGATAGTAGAGTTAATATTACCGGAATAAGAAGAATTTATAAAGACTTGTTGTTTTTCTGTAAAATCCAGAGCTTCTAACGGATTGAGATCTAATATGTCAATCAGTTCACTTAGTTCAGACATATTAAAAGGTGTTTCCCCTGCTTCCAATCTTGAATATTTAGATTGAGAAATATTTAGAATAGCTGCTATATATTCCTGTGAATATCCTTTCTCTAAACGAGATTTTCTTACAACGTCTTTTTTTACTCTCATATTTTAAATTTTATCAAAACAAATATACCAAACTTAAAATAGAATAAATTATTTTTATGTAAGATGATTTATTTTTTAGAGAATGAATAAATGCTATAATACAATTATATTTGTAAAAATAATGATAAAAACTTATTTTTTAACTAAAAATAACATAATATATTTACTCTAATGATAGTGCTAGATTAAAGATTAAAAAGTATATAAAATACAAATAAATAAAAAAGATAGATTTATTTGATGCGTAAAGTGTTTATAAAGTTAATCACAATAAGATTTAAAAACAGGGTTAAGAGGATGCTATTGAAATAATTTCATAATTTAAAAATTAAAGGTAAAGAATGGGGAAAGTAGTCGATAAACGTTTTGGAAAAATAATTTTGAATGATTTACTTGAAAAATCAGGTCTTACTGAAAAAGAATTTTCAGAGAGTTTAGGAATTCCTGAAAAAATAGTATCAGAATGGCTGAATGAAAAGCAGACTATATCATTAAACAGGTTATTGGCCTTTGTTGATAAGCTGGAATATGATATTAAATTTACAATTAATAAAAAATAACAGCTGTCTTCAGTTGTCAACAGAAATATATTTTAAGCATCCTGTTGTTTTTTGTAGAGTTAATTAAAAGGATATATAAAAATATATAGACAGTAGAATATAATTAAAAATAAAGTATCTTGCTCAGGTAATATAATTTATATAAAAAAATGAGCATAGTAAGTAAAGAAAGTAAAACTGTAAAAATTATTGTAAGTATTGTTATTTTAGTTCTTGTATTAATTCTTCAGCCGGTAGGGTGCAGTAGGATTGATGCGGGACATGTAGGTGTAAAAGTAAATATGTATGGAACAGATAAAGGGGTAAATGACGTTACAGAGGTTACGGGATGGGTGTTTTATAATACTTATTCAACCAAGATTTACGAGTTTCCGACATTTATTCAACACAAAGAATATTCCGGGGATGAGTCTTTTATTGTTAATTCTAAAGATGGTTCAGAATTTAGTGTATCTCCTATTATTAACTATTCTGTTCAGAGAGAAAAAGTGCCTATTATTTTTGCTAAATACAGAAAAAGTTTACCTCAGATTGAAGAAGGTTTCTTAAAAACAGCAGTATATGATGCTTTTAGATTAGCAACTAATCAATATTCAGCAGAAGCTCTGATCAGTAACAGAGAAGAATTTGAAATAAAAGTGAGAAGAATATTAGATGATCAGCTTTTGAAAGAAGGTTTTGTCATGCAACAGTTTACTTCTAATTTGGTCTATCCTGAAACATTTAAAATAGCAATTGAAGCGAAGAACAATGCTGTTCAGCAGGCGTTAATGGCAGAAAATAAAGTAAAACAGGCAGAAGCAGAAGCAAAGATTAAGATTGCAGAATCAGAAGGTAACGCATCTTCTATGCTTACTATGGCAAAAGCAGAGGCAGAAACCTACCGCTTAAAGCAACAAACAATATCTCCATTATTATTGCAACAGATGTGGATTGAGAAATGGGATGGAAAACTTCCTGCAACCATGTTAGGAAATGGTCAGAATGTGTATATGCCGGTAAAATAATAAAATATAAATATATTAGTAATTCCTCACAGGTTATAGTCTGTGAGGTTTTTTTATATCCTAAAATTTTATAGAGTCGGATTAGGATTTTTTATAAAGAGATATTAGTTTTAGTTAGAACGCATGCCGGTAATAAAATAAAAAAGTATTTTTTTTAAGAAAAAAATCTTAAAAATTATCAATTCCCATTCCTTTTCTATATTTTTGCCTTTATGAAATGGTTTTTAATTATATTATCTGTTTATATACTGTCTTTGGCCTGCATTCCTTGTGCAGATGCTGAAAATATGGATAGTTCTACAGAGCTTATATTGAAACAGCAGGATCATTCTCAACATATTGATAGTTGTACTCCTTTTTGTATTTGTAACTGCTGTGGTAGCCAAATTTTTAACTTTTCAGCATTAAATAGTTTTGATATTGAAAAGCCTATTGCGGTTATAGAAAGTAAAATAATGGAATATCAGTTTGTATTTTCTTCTCATTTTTTTGCCAGTATCTGGCAACCACCACAATTATAGTCTGAATTCCTAATTCTGATCCGAATCAGAGAGGAGAAACATTATGTATGAAATAGTCTCTACAAATAGTAGGGCTTGTTTTATACTGTAAAAGTTTCAAAATGTTTTTTGGTTTACCTGATCAAAAGACAGCCGGTTTATACAAGTTTCCTTTTTATTTGTAGCATAGTTTTACCAAAAGAAACACATGCCGATTATTGTTTTAAAAATCGTCTGAACTATTTTAGTTTCAGATAGGTATATAAACTTTGGATAAAAAGACTTTGTGTATTCTAAATTTTTATTCATTCTATAGTTTTTAAATATGTTAAATAAAGTCATTCATTTTAGTATTAATAATAAGTTTATTATCGGCTTATTTACAGTTGCCTTAATAGCCGTGGGAAGTTATTCACTTTCTAATCTGCCTATTGATGCTTTACCTGATATAACGAACAATCAGGTGCAGATTATTACTTCTTCGCCAACATTAGCTACTCCCGAAGTAGAAAAGTTTATTACTTACCCGATAGAGCTGGCAGTAAAACCGATTCCCAATATTGTAGAATTACGTTCCATAAGTCGTTTTGGGCTTAGTGTAATAACGGTTGTGTTTGAGGAAGATGTGGATCTGTACTGGGCAAGAGCTCAGATCTCTGAACGATTAAAAGAAGCAGAAAGTCAGTTGCCAAAAGGAGTCGGAAGACCTGAACTGGCACCCGTAAGTACCGGATTAGGAGAGATTTATCAGTATGTTGTTTATCCTAAAGAAGGTTTTGAGGATAAGTTTAATGCTATGGACCTGCGTACAATCCAGGACTGGATTATACGTCCTCAATTGATAGGAACGCCGGGGGTTGCAGAAGTAAATACTCTGGGAGGAGATCTGAAACAATATGAAATTGCTGTTGAGCCTAATAAACTGAACAGTATGAATACTACTATTGCAGAGATTTTTGCAGCGCTGGAACTGAATAATGAAAATACAGGGGGTGCTTTTATAGATAAAAAACCCTATGCTTATTTTATACGCGGTATTGGTATGGTAGAGAGTCTTGAAGATATTGGAAAAATAGTCATTAAGAATCAAAACGGGATTCCGATTTTAATACGAGATGTGGCAACCGTTCAGTTAGGCAGCAGTATCCGCTATGGTGCAGTAACTAAGGATGGAAAAGGCGAAGAGGTAAGTGGTATGGTGATGATGTTAAAAGGAGCGAATAGTGCGGATGTAGTGACTCGTGTAAAGTCTAAAATGGAACAGATTAAAAAGACTCTTCCTGAAGGTGTTTCTATTGAATCGTTTATGGACAGAACGGCACTTGTGGACAGAGCAATAGGTACAGTGCAGAAGAATCTGATAGAGGGGGCGCTGATTGTTATCTTTATTTTGGTATTATTATTAGGAAACTGGAGAGCGGGACTAGTTGTTGCTTCTGTTATTCCGTTATCATTGTTGTTTGCTATCAGTATGATGAAGTTGTTTGGTGTAAGTGGAAATCTGATGAGTCTGGGAGCAATCGATTTTGGTTTGATTGTCGATGGGGCTGTCATTATAGTGGAAGCAATTATTCATCGACTCCAGACGGGCAAAAAAGGAAAGTTAACAACTGATGAAATGAATGAAGAGGTATATACTGCTTCTTCAAAGATCAGAACTAGTGCTGCTTTTGGCGAGATCATAATTCTGATCGTATATCTGCCGATATTAGCTCTGGTCGGGATTGAAGGAAAAATGTTCGGACCAATGGCACAAACGGTTTCTTTTGCCATTTTAGGAGCCTTTTTACTTTCACTGACTTATGTTCCTATGATGAGTTCTTTAGTACTTAAAAAACAGACCGGACATAAACTTAATTTTAGCGATAAGATCATAAATGGTCTACACCGTATTTATGCACCGATATTAGAGAAAGCATTAACTGTAAAAGTTGCAGTACTGGGAATAGCAGTAGCCTTATTTGTGGTAGCTCTGTTTACTTTTAATCGTCTTGGAGGAGAGTTTATTCCAACGCTGGATGAAGGGGATATAGCGACCCATTTAATTATATCATCGGGAAGCTCATTGTCACAGGAAATTGAAACAACGACCAGGGCGGAGCAGATATTAAAAGCAAAGTTTCCGGAGATCAAAATGATCGTTTCAAAAATAGGTAGTGCTGAGATCCCAACAGATCCGATGCCTATTGAAGCAGCAGATATGATCATTATTTTAAAAGATAAAAAAGAATGGACTTCGGCAAAAACAAAAGAGGAACTGATGATGAAGATGGAGGAAGCATTAGAGGAGATTCCGGGTGCTACTACTGAGTTTTCACAACCTATTCAGATGCGTTTTAATGAATTGATGACCGGAGTTAGAAGTGATGTTGCTGTTAAAATTTTTGGAGAAGATATCGAAGTATTGGCAAGTAAAGGGGAAGAGGTTTTAAAACTAATTTCTAATATTGAAGGTGTTACGGATGCAAAGGCAGAAAGAATTACGGGATTACCACAGATAACAGTACGTTATAACAAAGATAAATTAGCATTATACGGGTTGAATGTAGGTGATTTGAATCGGGTGATTCGAGTTGGTTTTGCAGGAGAAGCAGCAGGTGTGGTGTATGAAGGAGAAAAACGTTTTGATATTGTTTTACGTCTTGCAAAAGACAGTCGTAGAGATATAGGTGATCTGAAATCGCTTTTCATTACCTTACCTTCAGGAAGTCAGATTCCGTTAGAACAGGTGGCTGATATTGATTATGAAGATGGTCCGATGCAGATTAGCAGAGAAGACGGAAAACGCCGTATTGTAGTTGGATTTAATGTACGGGGTGCGGATATTAAAACTGTAGTGGAAAAGATCCAGCAGAGATTAGACCAAAAATTAAAATTACCGGTAGGTTACTATATAACTTATGGAGGACAGTTTGAAAATCTGAAAGAAGCCAGTGATCGTTTAGCAGTAGCAGTTCCTGTTGCTTTATTGATGATTTTTATTCTGTTGTATTTCACTTTTAAATCAGTAAAACAATCCTTATTGATCTTTACTGCAATTCCGTTATCGGCTATTGGAGGAGTGTTTGCACTGTGGGTGAGAAGTATGCCTTTCAGTATTTCTGCCGGAGTAGGGTTTATTGCGCTGTTTGGAGTTGCCGTATTGAATGGGATTGTACTTATTGGTTATTTTAATCAGTTAAAAAAAGAGGGTATGGAAGATATTATGGAACGTATCAGAATAGGTACGCAGGTTAGATTAAGACCTGTTATTATGACAGCAGCAGTAGCTTCGTTAGGCTTTTTGCCAATGGCACTGAGTACAACAGCAGGAGCAGAGGTACAGAAACCGTTAGCAACCGTAGTTATTGGAGGACTGATTACAGCTACACTATTAACTCTGATTGTTTTACCTATATTGTATTATTATTTTGAAAAAGGAATTAAGGGTTCAGGTAAACTTGTAAAACCGATTGTATCTGTTGTTTTATTTTTATCATTATCCGTTTCTGTTCAGGCACAGGAAAAACCAATATTAACGTTGCCTCAGGCAATTGAACTGGGATTAAAAAATAATCAGCAGATTCAGGCAGGTATTTTAGACACTAGAGTACAGTCTCAGTTAAGAAGTACTGCTTTTGAAATGCCAAAGACTGATTTTGAAGGTAAGTTTGGACAAAATAATTCAATAGCCAAAAATGATAAAAGTTTTAGTGTTTCTCAAAGTTTTAGTCCTTTTTTATTTAGTGCGAAAAGAAAGCTTTTGAATGAGAACAGTACGAATAGTAATCTGCAGTTAGAATTTATCAGACAGGAGACAACCTATAATATCAGACAATCCTGGAATGCAATATTATATTATCAGCAGCTGAATAAACTATTACAAAAGCAGAATAAGATGATGGAACAGTTTGTAAGAGCAGCTACACTAAAATATAAAACAGGAGAGACAAATTTGTTAGAGCAGACCACAGCAGTTGTAAAACAACAGGAATTAATGCAGCAGGTGAGACAAAATGATGCTTTACTTTTTGTAGAACAGTCAAAACTGAAAATACTGATGGCAGCAAAAGATGATTTTGTTATCAGTGATACTTCCTTTGTGGCTTTACCAAAAATAATTCTGGCAGACAGTAGTCGTATTAAACAGAATATTTCTCTGAAACTGGCTTCACAACAGGTAGCAATAGCAGAAACCAATAAAAAGGTAGAACGCTCGATATTATTACCTGATTTTAAAATAGGCTATTCTATTGAGTCTATGGTGGGAGATCAGGAAGTGAATGGAGAAACCGTCTATTATGACAGCAAACCCAAATTTCACGCGTTTACAGCAGGAATGTCTATTCCTATATTTGCAGGAAGTACTGTTTCTAGAATAAAAGCATCAAAAATTTCTATAGAAAGAGAACAAAAAAATGTAGAGTTCTTGCAATCACAATTAAAAGGAAACTATAATCAGCAGACGGAGCAGTTAGATACTTATGAAAAACTTATCCAGTATTATGAAACCATTGCTTTACCTAATGCTCAGAGTATTACAGATAATGCAAGTAGAGGGTATTATAATGGCAGTATTTCCTATGTGGAATATATACAGAGCTTAGAAACAGCAATCAGTGTTCAGACAAATTATATTATAGCACTGAATAATTTTAATCAAACCATTATTAATTTACAGTATTTACTGAATCTTTAATTCAATAATCAAAAATGAAAAAAAACAATCTTATATATAGCAGTATAGCAGTAATAGGAATTATTATTATATCCTATTTTGTTTTTCGTCCTTTAGCAGAAAAGGATCATGACCACACAGAGAATGAGAATACAATTACAGAAACGACTGAAGATACAGCCGCACACAAAGAGGTCGCTTTAAATGATATTCAGTATAAAGCAGCAGGGATTACAGTAGGTACCTTTTCTATGAAAAATTTGAGTGAAGTGATTAATACGAACGGATATACAAAGTTGCCACCACAGAATCAGGCAGATGTTTCAGTACATATGCCCGGAGTAGTAAAAACAATTCAGGTAATTGAAGGGCAGTATGTCAAAAAAGGACAGGTTCTGGCAACTATTGAAAGTTTAGAATTTACCCGCTTACATGAAGCATACTTGACCTCAAAAAGTAATCTGGAATATCTTACACTGGAATATGATCGACAAAAGACACTAAGTGATGAGAATGTTAATTCTAAAAAGATTTATCAGAAAACAAAATCAGATTATGAAATTGAAAAAGCTCGTTTTAATTCTTTACAAAAACAATTGAATACCTTAAATTTGAGTGGATCAGAAACAATATCATCTACTATTCCGATAATAGCTCCTATATCCGGTTATATTACAGGAATTACAATTAAAATAGGGACTAATGCCGACGTGGGAAAACCTATTTTTAATATTGTGGATAATTCAAAAATGCATGTTGATCTGTTAGTATATGAAAAAGATCTTCAGAGGGTAAAGACAGGACAAAAAATCCAGTTTATTCTGACTAACCAAGGAAATTCTGCTATAGAAGGAAAAGTATTCAGCGTTGGAAAAGCATTTGAAAATGAAACAAAATCAGTTGCTGTTCATGCAGATATAATTAATGAAAAACAAATACTGATTCCGGGCATGTATGTAAATGCTCTGATTGATATAGGAGCCAGCCAGGTACAGGCATTGCCAATTGAAGCTGTAATAAAAGCAGATGGAAGAGAATTTATCTTTATCTTAGAGGATGAACATGATGATGATAGTAAAACAACTAAAGCTGAAAATTATCATTTTCAGAGAGTAGAAGTAAAAAGCGGTACCTCTCAGTTAGGCTATGTTCAGGTAACACCATTACAGAAAATAGACGATCATGCAAGAATAGTTTTAAAAGGTGCTTATTATATCCAGAGTCATTTGTTAAAAAGCGAAGGTGGTGGCGGTCATGAGCATTGATTTATATATTATCAATTATTAACTAAAAAAATATGTCAGAACATTGTCATTCAGGTCATTGTGGGGAAGGCTCTCAACAGACTTTTTTTCAAAATTATAAAGAATGGTTTCCTGTTACACTAAGTTTTGTGTTATTCATAGCAGGAATTCTGTTCGATCAGTTCGATACATCCTTTTTTCAGGGAACAATACGATTTATCTGGTATCTGGTATCTTTTCTGTTAGTAGGAGGGCCTGTAATTCTTCAGGCTTTAAAAAGTATAATTAAAGGACAGGTCTTTAATGAATTTTTACTGATGTCGATTGCAACAGTAGGTGCTTTTCTGATTAAAGAATATCCTGAAGGGGTTGCTGTTATGTTGTTCTATACTGTAGGAGAACTAGTTCAGGAAGCCGCTGTAAATCGTTCCAGACGAAATATCAAAGCTCTTTTGGATGTTCGTCCGGATACAGTAAGTGTACTTCGAAATAATATGATCCAAACTGTAAAAGCAGAAACAGTTAACCCTGGAGAAATTATTCAGGCAAAAGCCGGTGAAAAGATCGCTCTGGATGGCATTTTATTATCTGAATCCGGAAGTTTTAATACAGCAGCTTTAACAGGGGAAAGTAAACCGGATACTAAACGAAAAGGAGAAACCGTATTGGCGGGAATGATTAATCTTCAGTCTGTTGTTGATGTCGAGGTAACTAGTTATTACACAGATAGTAAATTGTCAAAAATTTTAGAAATGGTACAGGAAGCGACCAGTCGTAAATCTAAAACACAGCAGTTCATTACCCGATTTGCAGCAATTTATACTCCAATAGTAGTAGTATTAGCTGTATTACTGTGTTTAGTTCCTTATTTCATAGTAGAAGAGTATTTGTTTAGAGACTGGTTGTACCGAGCTCTGGTCTTTCTGGTAATTTCCTGTCCTTGTGCTTTAGTGATTTCTATTCCGTTAGGATATTTTGGAGGGATAGGAGCTGCTAGTAAAAACGGTATTTTGTTTAAAGGAGCTACTTTTCTGGATATTATGGCATCTGTCCGAACTGTTGTAATGGACAAGACCGGCACACTGACAAAAGGAGTATTTAAGGTCCAGAAGGTGGTTGCTGTAGATATTGCTGAAGAAGATATGATAAAATATACAGCCGCTCTGGAAACAAAATCCACACACCCTGTAGGAACTGCAATTATCGAATATGCAAAAGGAACTGAAAAAACCGTGGTCATAACTGATGTAAAAGAAATTGCAGGTCACGGACTAACAGGAAAAGTGGATGGAAACTTGATTGCTGTAGGAAATATCAAATTAATGAAAAAACTAGAAATTGATTATGATAGAGAAATTGAAAAAATTCCATTTACCATTATAATAACAGCTCTGAACAATAAGTATATAGGATATTTTCTGATAGCCGATGAAATAAAAGAAGATGCTGAAGAAGCTATTAAAAAACTTCATTTGTTAAATATAAAAACAGTGATGCTTTCCGGCGATAAACAAGCTGTTGTAACCGCTGTTGCAAAACAGTTGAATATAGATGAAGCTTATGGTGATTTGTTGCCTGAAAATAAAGTAGAAAAAGTAGAATATCTGAAGCAGAAAGGATTAAAACTAGCCTTTGTAGGAGATGGAGTGAATGATGCTCCTGTAATTGCGTTAGCTGATGCCGGAATTGCTATGGGAGGACTAGGAAGTGATGCTACAATTGAAACAGCTGATATTGTAATTCAGAATGATCAGCCTTCTAAGATATTCACAGCAATAAATATTGGAAAGAAGACAAAACAGATTGTATGGCAGAATATTATTCTTGCATTTGTAGTAAAAATAGTTGTATTGGTTCTGGGAGCAGGAGGAATTGCAACAATGTGGGAAGCTGTTTTTGCAGATGTAGGAGTTGCTTTACTAGCTATTTTTAATGCTGTCAGAATTCAGAGAATGAAATTCTGAAATTAAAAACGTATCAAATACTACTGATTACATTATCAAGAGTATTTGATACGATCTTTCGTGTTTTTTTAATGTTTTTCTGAATACTATTGTTTATTTTTAGGATATTATGTATAATTGTAACAGGTTCAGCGATATTATAAAAAGCGCTATATAATTTAATTATTTAAATGAATGGATAATAATACAATAGAAAAAAAAAAAATTTATAATAAAGAAATTCTTAATGCTTTAAAAGAGTACTATGGTTTTTCACTGGATTATATACGAAAGTCATTATCAGGAAATCGTAAAAGTATTATGGCTGAAAAACTAAAAACTGATTATGAATTATTAGAAGCTAAATTAACTGCTGTTTTAGAGAATTATAAAAATAAATAATAAAAAAGAATTTAAAAACGAGACAGAATTAATTTTAATTTTAATTTTAATTCTTTTATATAAATATTCATAAACTTTAAAAGTAATATTTCTAAGCTCTTTAATGTAATAAAACATTAAAGAGCTTTTTATATAATCAATTGATTATCAATATTTTAAAATAATAATCATTTTAAAATAGTAAATTTCAGTATCTTTATTTTGAAGACGTGGAAATATTTACTTTCTTTGTGAATCATTTAGTGATACAAAAATTGAATATATTAAAACTATTTAGTTATTTTAAAACAGTTTATAGATAATCAGGAGATGACAAAAATTATAGAGAAAAGAGATAAATACAACAGAGAGATACTTAAAGCATTAAAAGAGCGTTATGGTTTCTCTTTAGACTATATACGAAAATCGTTGCGTGGAGATCGTACCAGTATTATGTCCGAAAAATTAAAAAAAGAATATAAAATGTTAGAGTCAAGACTGAACTTTATACTCGAGACTTATAAAAATAAATAGAGTTTATTAATAGTCTTATTTACTATTATTTTTAAAAGTGCCTGCCTCTAATTAGTATTTTTGTTTTTATAAGTTATTTTTGCCGACTAATAGTGTCTTTTGCTTTCTGTTTAACAAAAAATATTTTACAAAAAAGGTATCTTTATACCTATTGACAAAACTGTTTATGAATTTTAGATTACCCATTATTATTTTAGTTATAGTATTAACCATTTTCTCCTGCAAAAAAGAAGTAGAAGAATCTCAGGAAATACCTGTTGAAGAGATTGAAACAGAAGAAGAAGAAGAAGAAGAACCCGTTATTCCGTATGTAAAAGAAGAAATAGCGCTGGAAGAAGAAACATTACTTAATATAGCTGACTATAATGATACTGTTTTTGTAAAACTAAGTGCATTCAGTAAAGATTTTCTTTTTGATCTGAAATATGCAACAGAAGATAATTTTTTTAAAACGAAATTTTATGATTGTCCTGAATGTTATTTGAGAGCTAAAACAGTAAGAGCATTGCTTAAAGCCAATGAAGATTTTATGCTTCTGAGCTATAGAATTAAAATTTTTGATTGCTACAGACCTTTAGATATTCAAAAAAAAATGTGGGAAATACTACCACGGACTAATTATGTAGCAAGTCCCATGAGAGGTTCTATACACAATAGAGGAGGAGCAGTTGATTTAACTTTAGTCGATGATGTGGGAAATGAACTGGATATGGGAACTTCGTTTGATTTTTTTGGACCCGAAGGGCACCATAATTACAAAGATTTTCCAGAAGATATTTTAGCATACAGAGAAATATTGAAAGAAATAATGCAAAAACATAATTTCAGAGCTATTAATTCAGAATGGTGGCATTATAATCTGAAAGGAGCAATCAATGATTCCATTTCTAATTTTAAATGGGAGTGCGAATAGATTTTTTAATATTTTTTGTTGACTATTGAATATAATTATAACAAAATTATTAATAGAATACTTTTTTTGCTACAGTATTTTTTAAAATTTACATTTTATAACATATAATATATAACATTAAAATCATAATATGCTCTAAAATAGTCATTTACAGATACTACCGACTCCTTATGACTCTATTTTTATTTGTTTATTTGTTGTTTATTTCGTTTTTTTGCACTATAATTTACACATATAAGGTGTTTTTTGAGGTAATAAAGAAGAAGGAAGGTGTATGAAGCTAGCGGATGTATTAATTATTAGTCCAAAAAGAACTCAATCAATGTTAATTTCTCTAGGTATAGTAAGTCTTATAATACTATACTGTTATTATATAATATCGCAAAGTTTCTACAACCTCTTTTTTCTACCTATATAACAATTCTTATAAACTGTATTTTTAAGTAAAAAAGTAATTTATTTCACATTATAAATTTATAATTATGAATCCAATACCCCTATTAACAAAAATAATTTTACCATCATTATTATTATCTGTAGTTTTTGTACATGCACAAAAAACAGGAATAAATACAAAAGACCCTCAGGCTACTTTACATGTTGAAGGCGATATGATTATAAAGAATACACCTCTGGAAACATCAGAATCAAAAGTTCTTGTAGTAAATAATGCCGGTAAAATAGGGACAGCTCCCAGTATACCTGCAAAAATACTTTTTATTCAGTCAGAAAAGGACCAAGAATATGCCGAAAATTCTGCTGAAGCAACAGATTTTAATAAAGGAAATCCGCGTATTGTAGAATGGGGTGTAGAAGATATTATAACCAACAATATTGTAAATTTTAATACGACATCATATACTTTTATATTTAAAGAAGAGGGTGTATATGAGGTTAGTGGTTATATAAATTATGTACCCGGAGCAACACAGTCATTAACATATACTAGAATCAGAGAGGAAAGTGCAGTAGGTGTAAATGTTACTATACAATATCTTGAAGCTTCTACAGATGTCTGGAAAGATTTTGCTACTTCAAGATTTTTATTTAATGGTTCAACTGTGGGAAGAACTGCTGCCTCTATAATTGTTCCTCCTTCTATAAGGAGATTTAATAAAGGGGATGCGATTCGAATGATTTTTAAAAGACCTACTTCTGATTTTGGATTACCACACGCTACAGCTTCAGTTTTCGGAGTATCAAGACCCGGTGGGGCAGTGTTTTCAAAAGGGATGAAAATAATAGCGTATTAATCTGTAAAATAGATAATTATAATACAAAATAAATGTTTTTGAAGTGTTTTTAAATAAAAAAAACAAAGACGCCTCTTAATGACTCTATTTTTTTATTCATGAACTGTTTTTTTTTTCTTTTTTTGCATTCCGAAATAAAAAATATTTTTATTTTATTAAAATCTAAATTTGATGTATTCAATATCACTATTAAAAAAAATAATTTTTCTACTACCATTGTATGTAATTTCTGTTTATGCACAAAAAACAGGAATAAACACAATTGATCCTCAGGCTACCTTACATGTTAAAGGGAACATGATTTTAGAGGATGCACCTTTGGGAATACCAGATTCAAAAGTTCTTGTTATAGATGAAGTCGGAAAAATAGGAGCAACTCTTAGGATTCCTTCAAAAGCATTATTTGCTCAGTCAGTTGTAGCTCAAAAATATCAGCCAAACGGTACTGAAGCAACGGATTTTAATAAAGGGAATGTGCGTCTTGTAGAATGGAAGAATTCGGATATTATGACAAATAATATAGTAAGTTATAACTATGAGTTGCCGGGTATTATAAGTGGTTTTGTTCTAAAAGAGGGTGGCGTATATGAAGTTAGCGGTTTTGTTAATTATCAGGCCGGAGCAACTATACCTACAACATATTCAGCAGATTTTGACAAATTTGGAGTAGCTGTAAATATTATTATACAATATAAAGAAGTTTCTACAGATAAATGGATAGATTTTGCTGCTTCAAGATTTTTAACATTTTCGATAGGCGTAGGGGCATATACCAGTACTGTAGTAGTTCCTGCTGCTGTAAAAAGTTTTAATAAAGGAGATGAAATTCGAATGATTTTTAAAAAACCAGCTTCTAGTTTTGGATTACCACACGGTACATCTTTTGAGTTTGGAATATCTCGACCTGGTGGATCAAGGTTTTCAAAAGGAATAAAAATAATGGCCTATTGATCTGTAGTAGTGTTATGGATAGATTTTAGGATTGGAGAGTTAAACTATATTTTGTTTTTCTTATTCTTTTGCATTATAATATTATGAATAAAATATATCCTTAAAAGAAATTTTCTTTTAAGGATATATTTTTTAATTTCAGCAGGAAAAATATAATTTTAATTGCTTCTATATCTTTTTACCTCTGCAACTTTGCTCCTTAAACAAGCCTACGAACCTTTTTTAAGTTTACCACTGAATTGTTTTTTTTCCGGCTTCTTCCAGATAGGTGTTAATTTTACTGTAAGGTTTACTGCCAAAGAATCCCGCATGCGCAGAAAGTGGACTTGGGTGCACTCCGGTAATAATCTTATGAATCGGATTAGTAATTAAGGTCACTTTTTTCTTTGCATAAGCACCCCAGAGTAAAAACACAACGGGCTCATTTTTTTGATTTAACAAATTGATAATATGATTTGTAAACTCTTCCCATCCCTGATCACGATGTGAACCTGCGCTGGCTGCCTGAACCGTTAAAACTGTATTCAGCATTAATACACCTTGTTCCGCCCAGTCCGTTAAGTTCAGATTTGTTCTTTTTATACCTAAATCCGCTTCCAATTCTTTGAACATATTTCGTAAAGAAGGTGGAAATTTTGCTTCAGGAGAAACAACAGAAAAACTTAATCCATGGGCTTGGTGTGGTCCGTGATAAGGGTCTTGCCCCAGGATAACAACATTAGTTTCCTGATAGCCTGTTAAGGCAAATGCGTTATAGATCTCTGCTTTTGGTGGATAAACAGTACTGTTTTTATAGGCTTCCTTTACAAATTTTTGCAATTTAGGAAAATAAGGTTTTGTTTTTTCACTTTGTAATAATTCAATCCAGTCTGGTTTCATACTTATTATATTTAGGACTTTTCAGAAATAAAGGATTTCCGAAAAGTGTTTATTATTATTCAATACATTTAAAGAAATTAATAAAATAGCGTTCCGGTTCAAAAGTTTCGTCGATTACTTCAGATTTTAATTCTTTTTTTAAGATATAATCTACAGCTCCGCCACTATAATTAATTCGCATCATGGTATTGTGCTGTTTCCTTTAAACTTCCCAGAGAATCATTAACATTTACTTTATAATCATAGGAAGCCTGTGAGAATTCTGCAAAATGTAGCGATAAAAAGACGGTAAGCAATACATATTTCATTATTTTAATTTTGTGCAAATTAGTATTATTTTGGCAGAATTCAGGTCTGTTGTAAAAAAACAATAGTGATCCCCACCATCTTTTATTTTCCATTTTTTCCGAATATTTTCAACGCTGTCCGGAAAATTCCGGGTAGTAATATTAGCTTTTTTCCCTTCTAAGAACGTTTTTATTTCTTTTTTCTGATACGGAATAACCTGACAGATTTCAAATATCCTTCCGGGAAAATCGACTGGTTCATCCGTAGTATAAAGATGTGAGTGCCGGTGTAATTTATCCACTTTATAATAGACTCCAACAGCATCAAAAGCACCTGATTTCATAATGGCGCTATTCGGTTCATACAGATATTTTTTTGGAAGACTATAACTTACATTTGTAAGAACAGCAGGAGTAGCATTGAACGTTTCTATCCCTTCCTTTGTAATATTAATTGTTTTAATACTGTAGTCTTCATTATATCCTTTTGACAATTCCCATAACAGTTCCTTTACTTCATTATTGACTGCAACAATGTGGATACTTTTTACATACTGTAATTCACCAATACCTGAACTGATATCTAATATTGGGGCAGTTTTTATTAAAATATTGGAAGTATATTTAAAATAGAATTCCAGTAGTTTCGGAACATTGGGCAGGCAGTCTTTCAGCATGAATACTTTGCCTTTATGGTCATTTCTTCTTGAAGGATCAATATAAATCCAGTCCCAACAGCGGTTCAGTTCTTTCAGCAGGGCTGTACTGTCACCTGTAAGACATTCAACATTATTGACTTTCAGTTGTTTGAAGTTGTGCTGTACAATAGCCGAAAGTTCTTTATTAATCTCACAATGTACCAGATGCTTTACTTTTTTTGAAAAATAATAATCATCTACCCCAAAACCACCGGTAAGATCAATTAGCGATTCTCCTTCGATTAGATCCGCTTTATAAACAGCCGTTTGTTCCGAAGAGGTTTGTTCTACAGAAATTTTTCCCGGATAAATAATATTGTTAGCAGAGAACCAGGTAGGTAGTTTGTTTTTCGCCTTATTTCTTGCTGTGATCTGATTAATAATGTCAATCCAGTTACTGTCCGGAAAAGGGTTTTTTTGTAACGCTAACTTTGAAGTTTCTTTTTCCGTATTATCATTGATAAATTGTTGTATTTCAGGTTTTAAAAGAGAAGAAAACAAAATTATATATTTTTAGTTAGAATTTTTATTATAGTATTTTTTGGAAAGAATTCCTTGGCGACTACTTTAAAAGCAGTATAGATAGGAATAGCCAAAATCATTCCCAGTATCCCTGTAATATATCCACTAATCAGAATAACAAAAAAGATTTCTAGCGGGTGGGAGTTGATACTGTTTGAAAATATGATAGGTGAACTGATATTATTATCGATTAGTTGTACAATACAATATCCGATTAATACATATAGAGCAGTATAGATCATATCTGCCTGTGATTCTGCTCCAATATTTCCAAGCATCGTCAGAACACATACCAGTACGCTGGCAATTAAAGGACCGATATACGGGATAATATTCAGAATCGCTGATAAGAAAGCAATAATAAAAGCATTTTCAACGCCAAAAATAAGCAGTATGACCAGATACAGTAGAAACAGGATTGTTAATTGTATAATAAGTCCAATAAAGTAACGACTCAGCAGATGATTGGTTTTTTCTATAGAAATTAATATTTTTTCCTCATGTTCATCCGGTAATATCCTTTTAAAATTTCGGATAAACATTTCTTTATCCTTTAAAAAGAAAAAAGTACTGAACAGAACAGCTCCAATTCCGACACCCACATCACTTAATGTATTTAAAAGTGCATTCAGGAATACCGGAACAAAATTAAAATTTAGTTTAGAACTGATTTTTGAATCCATCAGTAGGTTTTCAGCATTAATATTATGTCCTGAAAAATAGTTGTTGATCTGGTCTAACAGATTCATAATATTTTTTTCCAGAGCAACAGTATTCAGTAAAGACAGGTTCTCTGCCTGAGTAATAATCAGTGGCACAAACATCATAATGAAACCAACCAGTATCAGTAATATAAGAACCAGTGTAACAATAATAGCTATAGTTCTGGGAAATTTGCACTTGCTGTTAAAGAACTTCACAAAAGGGTTAGCAATCAGAGTAACCACCAGAGCAATGAACAAATAGATAAATAAAGATTTTATCTCATAAAGAAAATAGATAATCAAACTTATAGCAAGTAAGGTAATAATGGCTCTTATTATTCCGTTGGAAATTACTTTTGAACTGAACATACGATATCCGGTTTAGATTTAAATTAAATATACAGCTTTTCGAAAGATAATAAAAAAACTGACTATTGTACAATAGTATGCTTTAAAAATAGATTTTTATATCTGCACCGTATTTTTGAAATACAGGCTTATTGATCAAACTCTTTCTGATGAATGGTAATTCAAAAAGGGACCGCCCAAATAAATTGGACAATCCCTTTTCATATTTTGTATCTAAAAATAATTCAAATTGATCACAGAATTCCATCTGATTTCATTTTTCTGAATTATTTTAATATAGGTTTACTGAGCAAAAGAATATCTTCCGCCTCCTGAAACAAAAGTAGCAAGCATTCTGTCTTTTTGTCCCACAGAGAACATATACATTCCCGCATCATCCACATAATCCATGTAATTCATGGTCATTTCCACAGGAGTTCCTGTACAGGTACTGTAATGAGGATAAGCAGGCACTCCGTAATTTGCAGTGTTGTGTAATGGTGTATCAGCAACCTGATCATTACCACAGGTAGCATCACCCCAAATGTGTCTTAGGTTTAGCCAGTGACCCACTTCATGTGTTGCGGTTCTTCCTTTGTTGAAAGGAGCAGCTGCTGTTCCTGTTCTTCCCGTTCCTGTGTTTAATAATACAACACCATCCGTAGCAGAACTACCTCCAGGGAACTGAGCATAGCCCAATACACCTCCTGAAAGCGTACCAACCCAGATATTCAGTTTAGTAGTAGGAGTAGTAGGGTTTAGACCTCCCTGAACCGTTTTCTTAATAGCATCATTAGTAGACCAGGAAGTTTTATTTGTTTGTTTACGATTTACTGCATCCAGTACAAATCGGATTCCGATATTTGCTTTTAAACCGGAGAATAAAGCAGGAACCAGACCGTAATCAGAGTTAGTAGCATTATAATCCTCATTAAGAACATCAATCTGTGATTGGATTTGAGCTAATGAGATGTTTTCAGCAGCTGTTCTGTAAAGGATATTAAATACTACAGGGATCTCAATAACACCGTTCACAAGGCGTTTGTTCTGAATAGCGCTTTCAGAAGCGGTTTCAATAGCCTGCATTCTTGAAGCTAAAGAAGGATCTGTTCTTAATTGTTCCTCAAGAACAGTCATTGTTGCACATTTTCTTGCAGTAGGGGTTGCCAAATCTACAGCCTCAGCTGTTGTTGTTGTTTCATCTTTGTTGCATGATGCAAGAGCAACAGCAATCATCATGAAAAGAGTGATTTTTTTCATAAATAAATAAGTTAAGTTTGTTAAAAAAATGGATTGGTTAAATATGTAACAATTTTATAACAATTATTTTAGATAAAAAAATTTATTATACAAAATGTTAAAAAAAATAAATCGCTGTTTATCTGTTATATAGCAAATACAGCTACTCACGTTTAGTTGATAGTTGATAATGGATAGTTGATAGTTTTTAGTTGATAATTGGGTTGTGTGGAAACGAAATGCTTTGGTAAAGTAAAAAGAGGGTATAGAAAATATCTTATACCAAATTAATTGATAGTTTGTGAGATGTAAAATGTTATTTGTAGTTCCGTTAACCAGCGGAGCTAACTTTAAACCTTAAACCAAAAAATTATTCATTATAACTAACTAATAACCGCCATCTAAAACTATCAACTATCCATTATCAACTATCAACTAACTAAGGAGATTTGTTATTTCATAAAGCGCAATACTTGTAGCCTGCACTACATTCATACTGCTGTTAGCACCATACATTGTGATATGTACTGTTTGATCTGCAATATGGAGAAATTCAGAGCTGATCCCGTTGATTTCACTGCCGATGATAAGTGCTATTTTCTGTTCTTTAGGAAGTTGTACTTTTTTGATATTTTTACTTTCATCTGTAATTTCCAACGCAATGCAATGCAGATTGTTTTGCTGTAAATGCGTGATTAGCTCTTTTTGTTTTTCAAATATCTGATACGGGATTAATTTATGAGTATTTCTGGAAGTTCGGTTTATTTTTCGATAATTGAACTGAACGGGATTGCCCAGAAATAAGATCTTTTCAACACCAAAGGCTTCTCCAATTCTGAAAATGGAACCTATATTATCCTGAAAATAGATACTGTCACAGACCAGTATGATTGGAAAAGTATGTTTTTCAAACGAGGTTTGTTGATGGCTGAGTTGTGTCTGCATCAGATTCAATCAATGGTTAAACACGTAGTTTATAATATTGGCACCCATTTTCAGTGCCTTTTCTCTAATTTCTTTTGGGTCGTTATGAACCTCTTCATCTTCCCATCCGTCACCCAGGTCACATTCATACGTATACAAACAAACCAACCTGCCTTCTATGATAATACCAAATGCCTGCGGGCGTTTATTATCATGTTCGTGAATTTTAGGTAAACCGGCAGGAAAGGAGTAAGGTCCCTGAAAAATAGGATGAGAAGCAGGAAGCTCAACAAAATCATTATTTGGGAATACCTTTTTCATTTCTTTTCGGATATACTGATCAATACCGTAATTATCATCAATATGTAGAAAACCACCCGAAACCAGGTAATTATGTAAGTTCTTAACATCATAATCATTAAAGAACACATTTCCATGTCCCGTTAAATGTACAAAAGGATAGGAGAACAAATCTGGGCTTCCCGGTTCTACTGTTGCCGGTTTAGGGGCTATTTTAGTATTGATATTCTGATTACAGAACCGGATCAGGTTAGGTAGAGAAGTAGGGTTGCCGTACCAGTCACCGCCACCATTATATTTTACCAGAGCAATTTCCTGTGAAATCATCGTAACAGAATAGCAGGAGAGTAGAATCAGGATTATTTTTTTCATAAGTAAAGTTCTGAATTTAACTATTTTTCATTAACAAAAACAATGCTGTGAACCGCTACAACCGCAGCTGTTTCAGTGCGCAAACGGGTATGTCCAAGTGATATCGGAATATAATTGTTGCTCAGCGCCTTTTGTATCTCTTTTCCTGAGAAATCGCCTTCCGGACCGATCAGTATTGTAATGTGTTGCTTTGGCTGCAGAATATTTTTTAAGGTTTTTTTATTTGTATCCTCACAATGTGCTATACATAGAATCCCTTCCCGGGGAGTTGCTGTGAATTCAGTGAATGTTACCGGTTGGTTCAGTTTTGGGAGATAACATTGCAAAGACTGTTTCATTGCTGACTGAATTATTTTATCAAAACGATCCGTCTTGATAATCTTTCGTTCTGAATGGTCGCAGATAATCGGTGTTATTTCCTGTATTCCCATTTCCGTTGCTTTTTCCAGAAACCATTCAAAACGATCGTTCATTTTTGTTGGAGCCACTGCTAAATGCAGATAATAAGGCGCAGGGGGTTTTTGTTCTCTGTTTGTGATCTTTACAGTACATTTTCGATCTGAAGCAACCATAACTTCTGTAGTGAATAATTCACCAGAGCCATTCGTTACATAAAGTACATCCCCGTCTTTTTTACGCAGTACCTTTACAATATGTTTACTTTCTTCCTTGTCAAAAGAAAATTCATTAAGATCAGCGTTGAGATCCGGATTATAAAATAACTGCATAATATTGTAAGTTTGATTTTTAATGTTTAAAAGTTTATTAGTATTGTTACCATTGTCATAAGATATATCTTAATAGATTCATGAATTAAAATTCAATCCGTGCTTTTGAAATTACAGAAGCAGCATCAAAATCATTATGTAAATATTTCTGATAGCCCACAATCCCTATCATAGCAGCATTATCCGTTGTATATTCAAATTTAGGAATAAATGTTTTCCAGCCGTATTTTTTTTCAGCTTCCTTGAGTGTTGTGCGAATCCCCGAATTAGCAGAAACACCACCACCAATAGCGATTTGAGTAATTCCTGTTTCTTTTATCGCTAATTTTAATTTATCCATTAATATAGAAACGATTGTATATTGTATAGAAGCACATATATCATTTAAGTTCTCTTCTACAAACTTTGGATTTAGTGTCGTTTGTTTCTGAACAAAATATAAAATAGCTGTTTTCAGTCCGCTAAAGCTGAAATCAAGTCCCGGAACCCTCGGTTTCGTAAAAGTATATGCCTTTGGGTTACCCAACTGAGCATGTTTATCGATTAGAGGACCACCGGGATAGGGAAGACCCAGTATTTTGGCACTTTTATCAAAGGCTTCGCCAACAGCATCGTCTGTTGTTTGACCAATGATGTCCATATCAAAAAAAGTATTAACTTTAACTATCTGAGTGTGCCCGCCGCTTATTGTCAGTGCCAGAAAAGGAAATTCCGGTTTATCGAATCCTTCTTCATCTATAAAATGCGCTAATATATGAGCCTGCATATGATTAACAGCCAGTAGAGGAATGTTCAGTGCTAATGCTAATGACTTGGCAAATGAGCTTCCCACAAGTAAAGATCCCATTAATCCGGGTCCTTGTGTAAAAGCTATGGCAGTTAACTGTTTTTTTTCGATATTTGCCTTACGTAAGGCCATTTCGACAACAGGGACAATATTTTGCTGGTGTGCTCTCGAAGCTAATTCCGGAACAACACCGCCGAATTCGTTATGAATACTCTGATTTGCTACCACATTTGACAGTATTTTGTCATTGTGAAGTACAGCAGCAGCAGTATCATCACATGAAGATTCGATAGCTAATAAAAAAACTGATGAGTTTCCCATAGAAGGGCAAAGATTTTGAATTATATTTGACAAATTTAAAACAATTAGGAGTATCAAAAAATTTAAAAAAATACTATTTCGTACAATAATAGGATTTATCCTGCTTTTGCTACTCTCAGGTATAGCCCTGACCTTACCTCCGGTACAAACTGCAATAGCACATTATGTTACTGAAAAACTTAATGAGAGTCTGAAAACAGACCTGAACATTGATCAGGTCGCCATATCCGTTTTTGGAGGTATAAAACTAAAAAAAGTACTGATAAAAGATCATCATAAAGATACTCTTATCTATGTTAACAGAATAAAGACTAATATACCTGATTTATTAACGCTGCGCAGAATACAGAGTTTTGCTACCGGGAAACTTGTTTTTGGAACATTACGAATAGACGGATTGTTTTTTAATCTGAAAACTTATAAAGGAGAAGATGAAGCGAATATTAATAAGTTTATAGAACTGTTCGATTCCGGAAAACCGCCTTCTAAAGATCCATTTATTTTAAAAGCAAAACATATCTATGTGACGAACAGTCATTTTTCTCTGATTAATGAAAATGCAGCTAATCCAAAAGCATTGGATTTAAAGAAAATGAATTCAGACCTTAAAGGTTTTAGCATTGTAGGAAGCGATATCGGAGCAGATATACAGAAACTATCCCTTTTAGATCACAGAGGTATTTTCATTGAAAATTTTAAAACAAAATTTAACCTTACAAAAGAAAGTATTCTGCTGAAAGAACTAGATGTCATAACCACTAATTCAGTATTAGCAGGTGATATAGCATTAACATTTAAAGAGGGCGATCTGGCTAATTTTACTGATAAAGTAAACGTAGATATAAAATTGGATACCGCTTCTGTATCTACTACAGATCTAAATTATTTTTATAATGAATTTGGTAAAAAGCAGCAATTAACGATCAATACACATGTAACAGGAACTCTGAACAATCTGTTATTGAATGATCTGGATCTGACCGATACTAATAATTCTATTATTAAAGGGCAGTTAAACTTTAAAAACTTATTCGGATCAGAAGATCAGTCTTTTTATATAAAAGGAGATTTGGATCATCTGTCCTCAAATTATAATACTATAAAAATACTGCTGCCAAGAGTTCTGGGTGAAAAACTCCCTGCTATATTGGAAAAACTGGGACAGTTTGATATTGTGGGCACAATCGAAATGACAAAGTCGACTATTGATGCGAATTTAGCAATGAATTCCGAAATAGGAGAAATGACCACAGACATGGTAATGACTAATATCAATAACATTGAAGATGCTACTTATAAAGGAAATATTACAGTAAATAACTTTGAAGCAGGGCATTTACTGGATCAGAAAGATTTAGGGCTGGTTAATCTGAATGTGGATGTTGACGGAAAAGGTTTTGATGAAAAACATGTGAACTCTATTATAAAAGGAACTGTTGAAAGCATAGTCTATAAAGGTTATGTATATGAAAATATTATTATAGACGGTAAACTAAAAAAGCCATATTTTGAAGGGCTGGTAAATATGAATGATGCTAATTTAAAAATGTCGTTTAACGGTTTACTGGATTTGACCCAGAGAGAGAGAAAATATGATTTTCATCTTCAAATTGATTATGCCGATCTGCATAAATTAAATCTTGTAGAAAAAGATTCTGTCTCTATTTTTAAAGGAGATCTGAAAATAAATATGGTAGGAAATACTTTTGAAGATCTTCATGGTACTTTTAATATTAGTAAAACATCCTATCAAAAAAACAATTATCATTATTATTTTGATGATTTTACTATTGAATCTGATTTTGATGAAAATAAAGTAAGAACAATATCCATTAATTCACCTGATATTATCGAAGGAAAAATTATAGGGAAGTATAAATATGAACAGTTACCTAAATTATTTGAGAATGCATTAGGTAGTTTATACACAAACTATTCTCCGTATAAAGTGCTTCCGGGACAGTTTCTGAAATTTAATTTTACAATCTACAATAAAATAATTGAAATTTTCTTTCCGGAAATATCATTAGGAAATAACACCTTTATCAGAGGATATGTTAATGCTGATAAAGGAGATTTTAAATTTGACTTCAGTTCACCGAATATTGAAGCTTTTCAGAATTATTTCAGTAATATCAATATAAAAATTGACAATAAAAATCCGCTATATAACGCTTATGTCGAAATGGACAGTGTTAGAACAAAACGTTATAAAATATCTGATTTTAGCTTAATTAATGTAACCGAAAATGATACGCTATTTATCAGATCAGAGTTTAACGGAGGAAATAAGAATGATGACCATTATGATCTGAATTTATTTCACACCATTAATGAAGATAAAAAATCAGTTGTAGGATTCCTGAAATCAGAGATCAATTTTAAGAATCATATTTGGTTCCTAAATGAAAAAGAAGATGACGGAAATAAGATTGTCTTCAATAAATCCTTAACAGATATTGAAATTGATAAGATCATAATGTCTCATGATAATCAGAATGTTGAATTATTCGGGATGATGAAAGATTCGACTTATAAGGATCTGAACCTTTCGTTTAGAGACGTAGATGTTGCTAAAATTACACCTTCAATAGACAGTTTGCATATTGATGGTAAACTGAACGGAAATATTAATTTCAAACAGAATAAGAATGTCTATCAGCCTACTTCATCTATAGAAATTAATGAACTGATGATTAATAAGGTTCTTTTAGGAGATTTGAAATTAGAAATTAAAGGAGAAGAATCATTAAGAAAGTTCAATATTAATACCTATCTGGTAAATGACAATTTTGAATCCTTCTCTGCCAGAGGAAATTTAGAGGTTGTAGACAGGCAAACTTTGTTAGCGCTGGACATTAAGTTTGATGAGTTTAAACTCGCTGCATTTGCTCCGTTAGGAGGAAGTATAATTTCTGATCTTCGCGGACTGGCAACCGGCAGAATCAGTTTTGAAGGAAATGTCAAGAAACCGGAGATCAACGGAAGGATTTATTTAAATCAGGCAGGGATGAAAATTCCATATTTGAATATTGATTATGATTTTGAGAAAAATGCAACAATTGATCTGACCAATAATCAGTTGTTGTTCAGGAATATTACAATGATCGATACAAAATATAAAACAGAAGGGAAACTAACGGGAAGTATTAAACATAAGAATTTTAGTAACTGGGAATTAGATCTGGGGATTAGCTCTTCAAGATTGTTAGTTCTGGATACTAAAGATTCCGATGATGCCGCTTATTATGGTATTGCCTATATAAAAGGGAATGCAACATTAAAAGGACCAACAAAGGCACTGGTAATTAAAGTAAATGCAAAATCTGAAAAAGGGACCAGTTTAAAAATACCTATAAATAATTCTGAAGCCGTAGGGAATAGTTCTTATATTCATTTTCTGTCGCCAAAAGAAAAATATAATCTGCAAAAAGGCATTGTACAGGAAGAAAAAGATTATGGCGGACTGGAACTGGAGTTCAACCTGGATATTACACCGGATGCAGAGGTAGAGATTCAGATCGACAAAAATACAGGACATGGTATTATAGGGAAAGGATTTGGTACTATATTACTGAATATTAATAGTGCCGGAAAATTTCAGATGTATGGTAATTTCCAAGCCTATGAAGGATTTTATAATTTTAAATTTGGAGGTTTGATAGACAAACGTTTTGCTGTGAAAAACGGTGGTTATATCAATTGGGAAGGTGATCCGCTTCGAGCCGTATTAAATATTCAGGCAGTTTATAAAACAGAAGCAAATCCGGCAGTTTTATTAGATAATCCTACATTTAACAGAAAAACCCCCGTTGAAGTGGTTATTAACCTGACCGGTAATCTGAGCAATCCGGATTCTGATTTTAATATCGAATTCCCGGGAGTAAGTTCTGTTATAAAATCAGAGATACAATATAAACTGGATAATAAAGACACTAGACAGACGCAGGCATTTTATTTATTGGCTTCCGGTAGTTTCCTGGGTGGAGACAATGCGGGATCAAGTGCTTTAACCGGTAGTTTGTTTGAAACAGCAAGTAGTTTGTTTGATGATATTTTCTCAGATAAAGACGGTAAATTTAAAGTAGGAGTAACTTATGCTCAGGGAACCAGAACACCAGGGAATGAAACAGACGGAAGGGTTGGAGTTAATATTTCTACACAACTAAATGATAATATAGCAATAAATGGTAAACTGGGAGTTCCGGTTGGGGGAGCAGAAGAATCCGTTGTTGTAGGAGACGTTGAGATATTACTTCGATTAAATGAAGACAGAAGTTTAAATGCGAGAGTCTTTAATAAAGAAAATGATATTAGTTACATTGGAGAAGGGATTGGTTATACTCAAGGTATAGGTGTTTCATATCAGACGGATTTTGATACTTTCAAAGAATTAATTAGAAAGATATTAAATAAGGCAGCGAAAAAAGAAAAAGAAGAGAAATCTAAAACGGATACAACTAATGATCTTCCAGATTCAGATTTACCTCCTGAATTTATCAAAATGATTGAGAAGAGAAATTCAGGGAACAGTTCTTCTCGTAATAACCCGAAGCATAATATAGAAAATGTTCCTGCAATAGAAGATTAAGATATTAATAAGTCGAAAGTTCAATGTCGAAAGCTTGAAAGTTAGCGGAGCGACTAAGGTTTTTATCCTACAAGGTTTTTTTTGACCTTGTAGGTATTTCAATCGTTTGGATCCCCCTGTTAATTGTTCTAAACCAAGAAATAAAAAAACATAGAATATATCTTATTTTTTGTATACAAATAAATCTTTCAATCATTATATCTTACTATCTTAGAATTTTTCAATAGCACTCATTATATCCTATAATCGATTTTCCAGAGCGTAAAGAAATCTTTTGATTATTAAATCTTTTTATCTGGTTCCGCCAACCTTAAACTTTAAACCCAAAAAAACTTATTAACGAAATCGATTGAAATCGATTTCATTTATCAAAATATCGCAGAAATAGGGTTAAAAGAGGTAGATATTGATTAAATTTACATAACAAAACATGAAATAATGTCTGATACAATAAAAAAAATTGGAGTCTTAACATCAGGAGGTGATGCCCCCGGAATGAATGCTGCTATTCGATCTGTAGTAAGAACATGTGCTTATCATAATATAGAATGTGTTGGTATTTATAGAGGGTATCAGGGGATGATAGAAGGAGATTTTAAAGAAATGGGACCTCGTACTGTAAATAATATTGTAAACAAAGGCGGTACAGTCTTAAAATCAGCCCGATCAAAAGATTTTATTACTCCCGAAGGAAGAAAAACAGCCCATAAATACTTAAGAAATGCCGGAGTAGATGCTTTAGTGGTTATTGGCGGAGACGGTAGTTTTACCGGTGCTTTGACTTTTAATAAAGAATTTGATTTCCCTATAATGGGAATCCCCGGAACGATAGATAATGATATTTTTGGGACCAGTCATACTTTAGGATATGATACCGCTTTAAACACCGTAGTAGAAGCAATAGATAAGATCAGAGACACAGCGAGTTCACACAACCGTTTATTCTTTGTGGAAGTAATGGGAAGAGATGCCGGGCATATTGCCTTAAATGCAGGTATTGGAGCAGGTGCAGAGGAGATATTGATACCGGAAGAAGATCTGGGTCTGGAAAGATTACTGGAATCTCTCAAGAAAAGTAAAGCTTCAGGTAAGTCATCCAGTATTGTTGTAATCGCTGAAGGAGATAAAATAGGTAAAAATGTTTTCGAATTAAAAGATTATGTAGAAGCAAATTTACCGGAATATGATGTCAGAGTATCTGTCTTAGGACATATGCAAAGAGGTGGTGCACCTTCTTGTTTTGACAGAGTGCTTGCCAGTCGTTTTGGTGTAAAAGCAGTTGAATCCCTGTTAGAAGGTAAATCCGGTTTTATGGTTGGATTACTAAATGACAAGATGTGTTTAACTCCATTAGAACAGGCAATAAAAGGGCATTCGGAAATTGATAGAGAATTATTGAGGGTGTCAGAAATAATGGCTACTTAAGAGTAGAATGATTAACAGAATAGTAAAATTAAATTAAGTAAAAAGATGTCAAAAGTAAAAATTGGAATAAACGGTTTCGGAAGAATTGGAAGAATTGTTTTCAGAGAGTCTTTTAACAGAGATAATGTTGAAGTAGTTGCGATTAATGATTTGTTGAATGTAGATCATTTAGCATATTTATTAAAATATGATTCAGTACACGGAAGATTTGCAGGAAAAGTAGAAGTAAAAGACGGAAAGCTTTTTGTAAATGATAAAGAGATCAGAGTAACAGCAGAAAAAGATCCTTCCGCTTTAAAATGGAATGAAGTAAATGTAGATGTTGTAGCAGAATGTACAGGAATCTTCACAACATTAGAAAAAGCACAGGCACATATTAACGGAGGAGCAAAAAAAGTAGTTATTTCTGCACCATCCGCAGACGCACCAATGTTTGTAATGGGAGTAAACCATGAAAAAGCAACTGCTAATGATACTATCGTTTCTAATGCTTCTTGTACAACGAACTGTTTAGCACCTCTTGTAAAAGTAATCAATGATAACTTTGGTATTGTTGAAGGCTTAATGACAACAGTTCATGCTACTACAGCAACTCAGTTAACGGTAGATGGTCCGTCTAAAAAAGATTTTAGAGGAGGCAGAGCCGCTTTGTTAAACATTATTCCTGCAAGTACAGGAGCTGCAAAAGCGGTGGGTAAAGTTATTCCGGAATTAAACGGAAAATTAACCGGTATGTCAATGCGTGTTCCGACTGCTGATGTATCCGCAGTGGATTTGACAGTAAAATTGGCTAAAGAAACTTCATATGCAGAAATTATGAGCGTTCTTAAAAAAGAATCAGAAACCTCTTTAAAAGGGATCTTAGGATATACAGAAGATGACGTCGTTTCTCAGGATTTCATCTCTGATCCAAGAACAAGTATTGTAGATGCAAAAGCAGGAATCGGTTTAAATTCTACTTTCTTCAAAATTATCTCTTGGTATGATAATGAATATGGTTATTCAAGCAAACTGATCGATCTGTCTGTTCATATCGCTCGTTTATAATATAATATCTATTTATAACTCCCCCGTTATTGAAAAATAGCGGGGTTTATTTTAAATTTATGGTTTTACTTGTTGATAGCGGTTCTACAAAAGCAGACTGGATCGCATTAGATGAAAATGGTAATAAATTATTTACATCCCAGACGTTGGGTCTCAACCCTGAAGTATTAGAAAAAGACGAAGTGGTCTCAAGACTTAATGACCGTTTTGATATTCTGCAAAACAGAAAAAATGTTTCTCATTTATATTTTTATGGTGCAGGATGCGGAACAGACAGAATGAAAAATGCTCTTGCAGCTATATTTGAAGAATTTTTTCCAAACGCAAAGGTTCTTGTAAGAGAAGATACCTATGCAGCAGTATATGCAACCAATTTACATAATGAGCCCGCTATTGTATCCATATTAGGAACAGGATCGAACTGTAGCTTCTTTGATGGAGAATTATTACATCAAAAAGTACAATCTTTAGGCTATATGGCAATGGATGATTGTAGCGGTAACCAGTTTGGCAAACAACTGATAAGAGCTTATTATTTCGGAAAAATGCCAAAAGATCTGGCAAATAATTTTGAAAAAGTACATGATCTGGATGCAGATGTTATTAAACACAGTCTGTATAAAGAACCAAATCCAAATGCTTACTTAGCCACTTTTGCAAAATTCCTGATTCAGCATAAAGAACATGAGTTTTGTCAAAAAATGATTTTGGAGAATATGCAGATTTTCGTAGATAATTATATTACACAATACGATAACTGCCGCGAAGTACCCGTTCATTTTGTAGGCTCTATCGCTTTTTATTTAAAAGAAGAACTTGATGTAATATTCAAAAAAAATGGATTAACTTTAGGAAATGTTTTAAGACGACCAATTGATGGTCTGATTGAATATCATAAAATTAATCATTAAAAAACATATGGAAATAGCTATAATTGCTCATGATGGAATGAAAGCTGACATGGTTCAGTTTTTAAACAAACATAAAGAGGATCTGATAGCCAGCAATATCCAGTTGATAGCTACCGGTACAACAGGCTTAAAAGCTGAAAATGCCGGATTTAAAGTACAGAAAATGCTTTCCGGACCATTGGGCGGAGATGCACAAATCGCCGCAAGAGTTGCCGAAGGCAAAACACAAATGGTTTTATTTTTTAAAGACCCTTTGGCAAATCATGCGCACGAAGTTGATATTAATATGCTAATCCGGGTTTGCGATGTACATAACGTACCATTAGCAACAAACCCTGCAACTGCAGAATTATTACTGAAAGCTATTTTACCGCTATCATAGATATTTCAACATTTACATTTTTAGGCAGACAAGCCACCTGAACCGTTTCTCTTGCAGGAGCGGTTTTTTCATTAAAATAAGCACCATACGCTGTGTTTATTTTAGCAAAGTCATTCATGTCACTAATGAATATTGTTGTTTTTACAACATCAGAAAAAGACATTTCAGCAGCATCAAGTACCGCTTTCATATTTTCCATAACCTGTTTGGTTTCTTTTTCAATAGTGTCTGTGACTAATTCTCCCGTAGCAGGATTTAATGCGATTTGACCGGAAGTATATAAGGTATCATTTACTAAAATAGCCTGATTATAAGGTCCTATAGGCGCAGGAGCCTTATCTGTAAGAATAATTTTTTTCATAAATTGGATTTAAATTAAAGTAATCAATATACTAAAAATAATAGAATCTGAGTAGCAGATTTCGATCTAAAATTACTTTACTATTTTATTTCAGTATTAATAAAGATTATTTATTTCAAAAATTTTAATAAGTTATTAGAAATGAGGATCTAAGATGTATTTGATAAAAAATAAGATAGTTTGCTTCTATACATTCTATAAAATAATTTAAAAAAAAGAGGTTTCTTCTTTGTTAGTTTATAGATTATAGTCTACATTCGTTTTTTATAAAAAAATGAAAAAAAAGTATCATTTTATTATAAAAAATAGCTTTAACTATATGGAATTATCAAAATTAGTTTCTTTAAGTCTTAATTCAGGCAAAGAAAGAAAAAAGTACGGGATCAAGATTCAGCAGACTAATACAGAGGGAAAGCCATTAAATATGCATTTTACCTTTGATGTTTTTTTAGAAAATCCAAAACATCCACAGGGTATTATTTATCAAATAAAAAGAAATCAAACTTTTATTGAAAAAGAGCTGATAATAGAAGAACTGGCAGAGGACATTAGCCAGTCGTTTTATCCTGTAAGAGTATTAATCGGTAAAGTAGGAACAATTATCGGGATTGTGAATTTTAAAGAGATTCAGACCCGATGGAAATTGCAAAGACCAAAACTGACAGACTATTATAAAGGAGAAATAGCAGAAGGGATTTTAAAAAAAACAGATGTTTTTTTGGAAAGCGAAGAAAGATTCCATACCAGTTTATATGGTTCCTGGGAGATTAGTTTATTGTTTCGACCCATTTATACCACGTATACTCTTGATTCCGAAGTTCCCGTTGTATGGTATTTTCCTTTATTTGGAGGAAGAAGCAGAACCCGAACAGAAGTTAAGCTAACAAAGGTTGAACGATGTGCTACAGATGAAACAACCTATTCTTTTTCAGGTAGTTTCACTGATAAACCGGATTCCGAACAAAAAACAGAAGGAACAGTAAATATTCATTATAGTCTGGAAAATGAGAATTCTTCTGTTTCCTGCGTTATAGCAGCGTTCAGTTGGGAAGACCAAGCAGGAGAATTACACGAAAAAACGATTTCTGTTTTTGATATCACTGTTAAAAGAAACACGATTCTGATTACTGATGAGGAAGAAATAAAACAACCTAAAAAAAGAGGTTTTTTTGATACCGTTCTTTACTATTTATCCGATAATTAAGAACAGAATAAAAAGAATATACCATGAATCAGCAACATATAGTAGTACAGGGAGCCACTGTAAAATGTAATTTTAGCGTAGCACCACAAACCGATGTACTGAAAGTAAATAGCCATACAAAAGAGTATGCCAATGTTATAGAAACAGCCGATAAATTAATTGCAACCACAAAAGAAACCGGACAGACACTGGAAAAAAACACCTTTGGGAAATGTAAAAAACAACCTTTGGGCAATGGCGATTACAAACCCTGTCAGGCAGTTATTACACAATGGAGTGCCTTTTATAATAAGACAACACTATCCAATAGCGGAAAAGCACTTACCGAAAAAAGTAAAGCAGGTTGTCCCATAGGTGGACCGGATTGCATAGAAGTAGTCCATCACGGACAGGTTAATGAAGTCAACGAACAGAGTATAGAAAATGCCCGTTTCGGGGTAACAGAACAACTATATTCCGGAATTGATTTTAAAACAACAGAAAACAAAGCGATACCTTTTCTGACAACCATTACAAAAGACTGATTATGCCTTATACTATAAAGATTGCCCGAAAAGATTTTCTAAGTTATGATCCGGATAAGAAACTGCTGACCGCTGTTTTTACCGATACCGATTTTAAAAGTATTGATCTCCACACAGCAGATTTAAAAAGTGAGGTACAGTGGAAAATAAAAGACATGAACAGAGGTGTTCCGGTAGATCATGACGATTATACCGGAGGTTCCAAAGCAGAGCTACTGTTATCCGCTTCCTTTTCCGGTAATCCGAATCATCCGCAGATCTATCAGATACAAGCCTGTTGCCGAAACACAGAAGAAGTTTATGATACTCTTTTCTTAGAAGCGATTTATACCGATCCTGTAACCGCCCGATGGGAAAAAGATGCTACCCTTTTAGAAAAGATAAATTATAACCGGGAAGTGATTATTGCCATTGATAATGCCGGAATTATCGGAACTGATCTGATACTGGAAATTTACCAGCAGATACAAGGAGAAGAGCTCTCTGAACAGGTAGAGGTCCGAACGCTCCAACCGGTATATCATACCGGAACCGATCAGTCTTTCTTTCTGGATAAAGCAAAATATAAAAAAGGAAACAAAGATTCCCTATTCTTTTTTATCCTAAAACAACAACTACCACAAGGCGGTACCGTTATCCTTTTTGACGGACAACAGCAACAGGCATTTCTTGAAGTCAGTATTTTCCATTTTTATATTCCCGAATGGAAAGTTGACACCACTTTAAGTCCGCTTGTTATTCGCAAAGAGGAGTTTTATTCTCAAAGATTTGAGCCTTGTAAATTTGTAGCCATTCATTTTGAACATAAGGAGCGGTCTATGTTACTTTTTAAAGAAAAAGAAGATTATTCCGGAAAACCCTATATAAATTCTGATACAATCGGTATTATTACAGGAGATATAGCCGTTGCCGGACAGGCAAAATTAAAAGTAAGCGGACTGGCGGTAGAAAAATGTTATCTGCATCTGATGCAACAGGAACGTCATACACTGGATACCGTTGCCAAAACAGAATATTTAGATATAGCAGAAGAAATCACGCTTCTGGACAGTAACTGGAATGAAACCAAAGATATTTATAGTTTTACACCGATATACAGTTATGCAGGAACTAAAAATTATCTTTCTTTTCTGGCAGATCATTTTCTTTTATTTTTAAAAAAGGGATCTTTTCACCAGCGCCTGGAAACCTGTCGTTATCAAAAAGGAATTGATTTTACCATTTATCCCGATTTGAACTGGGTCTATCATTCCCGGGTAAACTGGAATAGTGACGAAAGTGTAAATAACCCCGTTCTGCTGAAAGATCTTTTCTTTAAAGATATAGAAGTACCCTTAGTAAACGGAATCCGGGAAGAATTAAAATGTATAGAACCATATATCGCAAAACTGCCCCTTCTGAATTTTATTCCTGCTGCAAACGAATTTATAGCAGAATTATTTATCGATTATCTGACAGAACTCTCAGAACGATACAGTTATGGTTTTCACGGCTTGTATAATTTTGATAAAGACAACTGCCCTCAACTACTGGATTACTCTGCTAAATACAGTTGGATTGCTAAAACCTTTATTGCCTATGATCTGCTTCAGGCAGTTGGGCTGGAAGTACTGATTTTGTATATTACCAGAGGAAGAGGAGCAATTGCCAAACTGGGTAAAGGAGCCAGAGTGGTTCAAACCGCTTCAAGAGCAAAGTATGCCGCTGAAACCCAATTAGCAGAGAATGGTTTTACGATCATTTATCCCAAAGTAAGCCGAATCCTGGCGATGTATTATGATACACAACAGGACGGTCGGGTTGCTTTAATACAAGAAGCCCGTATCTCTGCTACTCCTTTGTTTGGTATACAGTATCTCTGTGAACAAACACTCGGTGATTATATTGCCAATAAAATAGGGATTACAGGAGCATTTGATCTGGCAAAAAAAGCGGTAGGAATAGTAGGAACCCTTACGTTGTTAAAAGGTTTGACCCAAAAATTTAATGATAGCGGACAGCTGATTAATGCCGGTGATGGACAAAGAGGACTCAAAGCGGCAGAGGATGGCATTACGACAGCATTAAACACTGTTGCAAATCAATTAGGCGCTAAAGCAAAACTGACCATTAGCTTTGCCGGAGTCTATGAAGTTGAGCTAAAAGTACAAGTTAATCATTTAATGAAAAGTATTTCATTAAATGATACGATCAATAATCACACCGATAACAATCAGGTAGCTTTTACTAAAAAGAAAGGGATTGACGCTATGGCAGAAATCGAAGCAGGACTCAATGTAACATTCAACTGGGCTCCGATTTATAAATATACGCCTGAATTTTTAGAAAAATACATCCCTTCCGAAGCAATAGTTATAGATACAGAAGTAAAAGCAAAAATGTTTGGAACACTATATTTTGAACGCATCTATAAACGCACCGGAACGGAACAATACAAAGATCAGGCAGTCTATATCGATAACCAGATTTTTACCGGAATTACCGGGAGTGTAATGATTAAAATAGATACAAAAGAAGGAAATAGAGAAAGAAAAGTAATTTATAAAGAAATTGAATTTGTACTAATGGATCCTTTTGTAATAGAAGGTAATGAAATACCCTTATTTGAGCAACCTAAAGAATACTAAAAAATGACTAAAATACTAACATTGGCACTACTGATAGTAACACTAAACAGTTGTGCCCAGAATAAAAAAGAACAACCAACAACTCAATACCCAATTATGAATATAGAAGAAATCAACGCCGATAATTTCGTTAGTCAATTGGCTTTACAAACGCCACAGCAACCCGTACCGGCTCCATTTTACTATTTACGAATCGATCAGCACAATTGTATCTATGAAATACTGGTTAATGATATGCCGGTATATAAACATTATAAATTGTCAAGACTGGGGTCTCCTGTAGAAATTAATCATGTAATCCTTAAAAGCGGTACTCAAAAAGTAACGTATCGTCTATATCCACTAGGTGATTTAATACAGGAAAATTATGGAGAAGGAGGCACGATAACCAAACTGGAAGAATTGACTGATATTACAATAAGAGTAATTAATATTGATCATAATAGTCGAAAAAGTTTTGCAGATGAACAACCGGTTGTAACTCATAAAAGCGCGGTACAAAAGGATGGAGAAAGTTTTATCGGTGCCGGATTACCTTATTATGAAGCTACTTTTGAATTTGAAGCTCAGGTACCGTATGAAAACAAGGGATGGAGCGATGGACAGGATTTAACCAAAATTGACCCGAAGCTACTGGAAGCCAAAGTACTGGACTATTATAAAATGTATCGGGAGGTCTATCAAAACAAAAACAAAAACAAACTGGCACAACTCAATTTTAAAAAAGAATTACGCTATAGTATTGCCGAATATAAAAATCACCAACGTCTTCAAAAATTATGGCAAGATTATTTGTTAGATCTTAATGTAAATGTTAAAGATTTCCTACCTTTTGAAAATTATAAAATGACTTTTTTTGGTGATGGTCGTATTGTTTGTTTAAAACAAACTAGTACTGATCCTTGGTTAAAAGGAAAATCGGCTTTTGTGTTTGAGTTTATCGATGAAGAAGGATATGAGTCAGGTTATTTTTATGATATATATATTTATTTACCAAAAGGCAAAGGAATTGAGGCTTTACAGATGATGGAATAATTCTTTTAGAAGAAAGAATCAAGAACAAAGAAAAAAAGATGAGTAAAGTATACATAAGTTTTTGGGTTGGGTTGAGTTTTATAGTAAGTGGTTGTGCGCAAAACAATCAAAAACTAGCAACTAACAACCAGCAACTAACAACCAAAACAGAAATCAACGCAGATAATTTTGTCAGTCAATTGGCTTTACAAACTCCGCAACAACCGGTACCGGCTCCCTTTTACTATTTACGAATCGATCAGCACAATTGTATGTATGAAATACTGGTTAATGATATGCCGGTGTATAAACATTATGAACTATCAAGACTGGGTTCTCCTATAGAAATTAATCATGTAATCCTTAAAAGTGGTACTCAAAAAGTAACGTATCGTTTATATCCGTTGGGTGATTTAATACAGGAAAATTATGGAGAAGGAGGAACGATAACTAAGCTGGAAGAATTGACCGATATTACGATTCGGGTTATTAATATTGATCATAACAGCCGTAAAAGCTTTGCGGACGAACAACCCGTTTTGACTCATAAAAGTGCAGTACAAGAGGGTGGAGAAAGTTTTATAGGCGCAGGATTACCCTATTATGAAGCTACTTTTGAATTTGAAGCTCAGGTACCTTATGAAAATAAGGGATGGAGTGACGGACAGGATTTAACTAAAATAGATCCGAAGCTACTGGAAGCTAAAGTGCTGAACTATTATAAAATGTATCGGGAGATCTATCAAAACAAAAACAAAAACAAACTGGCACAAATCAATTTTAAATATGAATTACGAAATAGTGTTGCTGAATATCATAATCATCAATATTTAAAAGAATTATGGGAAGATTATTTAAGACCTTTAAATAGATATAATAAAGTTTTTTTACCTCTTGAAAATTATAAAATGACTTTTTTTGGAGACAGTCGTATTGTTTGTTTAAAACAAACCAGTACTGATTCCTGGTTAAAAGGAAAATCGGCTTTTGGGTTTGAGTTTATTGATGAAGATGGAGATGAAGCTGGTTTTTTCTCTGATATTTATTTGTATTTACCAAAAGAAAAGGGAATTGAGGCTTTACAAATGATGGAATAATTCTTTTAGAGTAAAGAAGAAAGAGTCAAGAACAAAGAAAAAAAGATGAGTAAAATACAGATCAGTTTTTGGGTTGGGTTGAGTTTTATAGTAAGCGGTTGTGCGCAAAATAGTCAAAAACTAGCAACTAACAACCAGCAACTAACAACCAAAACAGAAATCAACGCCGATAATTTTGTTAGTCAACTGGTTTTACAAACGCCACCACAACCCGTACCGGCTCCTTTTTATTATTTACGAATCGATCAGCACAATTGTATCTATGAAATACTGGTTAATGATATGCCGGTGTATAAACATTATGAACTATCAAGACTGGGCTCTCCTGTAGAAATTAATCACCTGATCCTTAAAAGCGGTATGCAAAAAGTAACCTATCGTTTATATCCTATTGGAAACTTAATGAAAGAAAATTATGATATAGGAGAAGAAATTAAAGAATTATTAAAATCGACAGGAATTAATATTCGGGTTATTAATATTGATCATAACAGCCGTAAAAGCTTTACGGATGAACAACTGGTTGTAACTCATAAAAGTACAGTAAAAGCAGATGGAGAAAGTTTTATAGGTGCAGGATTACCCTATTATGAAGCTACTTTTGAATTTGAAGCTCAGGTACCGTATGAAAACAAGGGATGGAGTGACGGTCAGGATTTAACTAAAATCGATCAAAAACTACTGGAAAACAAAGTACTGAACTATTATAAAATGTACCAAGAAGTATATCAAAACAAAAACAAAAACAAACTGGCACAATTAAATTTTAAACATGAATTACGAAATAGTATCGCTGAATATCATAATCATCAATATAATAAAGAATTATGGGGAGAATATATGTTAAATCTTAATGTAAATGTTAAAGATTTTCAACCGTTGAAAAATTATAAAATGACCTTTTTTGGAGATGGTCGTATTGTTTGTTTAAAACAAACTAGTTTGGAACCTCGAATGCGACAAAAATCAGCTTTTTGGTTTCGATTTATTGATGAAGAAGGTTATAAATCAAGATATTTCACGGATATTTATTTGTATCTCCCAAAAGGAAAAGGAATTGAGGCTTTACAAATGATGGAATAATTCTTTTAGAGTAAAGAAGAAAGAGTCAAGAACAAAGAAAAAAAGATGAGTAAAATACAGATTAGTTTTTGGATTGGGTTGAGTTTTATAGTAAGTAGTTGTGCGCAAAATAGTCAAAAACTAGCAACTAACAACCAAAAACTCCTCTAAAATATTATCGTATAATCTGATCCGGAACTTTACGTTTTTCCCATTTAATATCGCTAAGCATAGAAGATTTAATTCCTATGAAAAAGCCCCAGTAGGTATTATCACCATAAGGAACCCAGTTAAAGTCCATCCTCCAGCTTAAAAGGTCTCTTTCAAAGCGCAATTGAGTAAAAGTAACCCCTTTTTGTACAAAATCGTAACCGGTAGAAACACCAACTTTCCATTTAGGAGTCAGATCAATATTACCGGACACCATTATGGAATTTCCTATAATCTCATTTTGGCGGTTATTATTCCCATAGGTCAGTGAATAAGCAAAACGTAGATCCCAAGGTAATTGTGCGTTAAAAAAGCCTGAAAAGGCATCTTCTCCATCATCATTAGTATCATCAAATTGACTTTTTCTTCTGTCGCTGAAATCAGTATTAGTACCAAATAGATCATCCTCACGACCACCGTTTCGCGCTCCTTGATCGTTTACTTTTTTATCTGCTGATTTATTGTCTTTACTGGATAAAGAATAGTTCATAGTAACATTGGCACTTGTCATTCTGAACAGACTTCCCCCGTTATCAATATTGTATTTGTCAATTCTTCTTCCCGAATTATCAATAGCATAAGGGTCTAAAGTGGCTGCAAAGTTAATATTCATTTTATCCTTGAATAATGTTGTTCCACCACTTACGCGAAGAGGAGACCAGGGTAAGGAGTCGGCAGCCATATTATAACTGGTAGACAGATTCAGATTATTTAAAAGCATTACTTTTTTAGGTTCTATTTTAGTACTGTCCTTATCTGTTACTTTAGCTTCAAAAGTATTGCTTAGAGAGAATCCAACACTATTTGAATAGCTTCTTCCCGGAGCGCCATATATTCCACCTTCGAATCTTGAATAATCCTGCATTGTTTTTCCGCTTGCATCAAGAGCATAGGTATCATAGTACTGATCAAAGCTTGGTGTGTAACTATACGAAACAGAAGGGCGCATTACGTGTCGTATTGCCTGTATCTTTTTGTCTTTCCCAAAATTAAAAGTACCGTAAATCGTAGTTCCTATACTGGAAGAAAAGTTATACGTTCTGAAAGCATCAAATCCATTAACATCCTTTGTTTCTACCTGATTAGTGGTCAGATCAAACTTTTTCTCAACTGTTTTCATATACCAGACTTCATCATAGTTTGCTCCGGCAGACACACTAAAATGTTTAAATATTTTAAAGTTTGTATTTACAGGAATACTTTGTTTGAATCCCACTTTAGCATCTCTGAACATTTGAGGTTTAAAAAATAAAGAATCCGTTGTAAAGATCTGATTTTGAGCGTTGATATTATACTGGAAATTAATATTTTTAATAAGCCCTTTTTTTGTACCGTCTTTTGGAGCAAAAGGATAAATTCTGTCAACACTTGCCTGAAAAGTAGGTAAGGTCATGCTGATAACCTCTGTATTTGTATTTTGTGAATGTGTTGCCGTTATGGACATATTTACCTGAGGAACACTGTTAAATGTTTTAGAGTAGGAGACAGAAGAGCTCAGTTGGTTATTTAAACTGGAACCAACATTGATTTGGTTCAGAGACTGTTTATAATATTTACTACTACCTAAGTTTACAGAAGCAGAGAATCTCGAACTTGGATTAGATTTTGCATCCTGAGAATGTGACCACTGAATATTATAGTTGTTTGTTCTCGAATAATCAGGAAATCCTTTTTCACTAAGGATTTGATTTTCAAAACGAACGTTGATATTTCCTCTATATTTGTAACGGGCAGCATAGCTAGATTCAAATCGCATACCATAACTTCCGTTTGTGTAATAATCTCCCAGAACAGCCAAATCATAACTATCACTTAAAGCAAAATAATATCCTCCGTTCTGTAAAAAATAACCTTTTTGATTCGTATCCCCAAAAGTAGGCATGATAACCCCACTGGCGCTTTCTTCTGTCATAGGGAAAAAGGCAAAGGGTAATCCGATAGGAGTAGGAACATCAGCAATAACCATATTGGTTAGTCCTGTAACGACTTTTTTACCGGGAACTAATTTGATCTTTCTGGAATGAAAATAATATTCCGGATTGTCTACATCCTTAGAAGTTGTGAATATAGCATCTTTCATAAAATAAACGGAGTCATTTTCTTTTTTAGTAATAGCACCTTTTATTTTAAATTCTCCCTGATCGCTTCTTGAATTCCAGACCAGTGCTTTTTTTGTTTTTGTATTAAATCGGATAGAATCCGGTTCAACAGCATTTGCTCCTTGTTTAAAATTAGGGTATTGCGTATAATTTCCTAAAGAATCTTTTATTCTGCCAGCATAAACTTCATTTTTTTCATAGTCCATTACTATGATTCCGGCTTTCAATTCGATATCCTGATAGTATAATTCGGCTTCATTATATAAAGTAATTTCCTTTTTGGTCTGATTATTTTTAACATAATCTTTAGCTTTATATTTGATTTTATCGTTAAGTAAAGGTTTTTTTTGACGAATAGTGTCCTTTTTAATAGTGTCTGATTTTTTTTCAGCATCAATAGTACTGATTCTAATGCTATCTTTCTGTTTTTCAGAAGGTATAGCTTTAGATTTAGATCTCGTTTCCTGAGAATATACCAGATTATTTCCTGAGTTCAGAAAAAATACTAATAAAACGATATAAAATAAGTTTGTACGCAATGGTTTTAATGCTATTTTTGTAAAAATATGGCTCACTTTTTGAAGAGCCAAACTTACATATATTTTTTTTCAAAAATAAGCATTTATTAGAATTATAACTTAGTTTAGTTTTCAATATAAAAACAGTAATAAAATTATGTCTCTAAAAAACAAAGTCAAAGTATCACTTACCATTGCATTTAGTACAATTTGTTTCGCATCTTTTGCTCAGTCCAATTCAAAGTTTAAAGTAGTACTTGATGCAGGTCATGGAGGTAAAGATTTCGGAACAGTACACAATAGTTATGTTGAAAAGAAGATCGTTCTGGCGGTAGCTCTTAAAGTAGGAAAGATTTTAGAAAACACACCTAATATTGATGTTTTATATACTCGTAAAACAGATGTTTTCATAGAGCTGATGGAAAGGGCAAATATAGCGAATAAAGCAAAAGCCAATTTTTTTGTGTCTATTCATTGTAATGGTGTAAAAAACGGTTCTCCTTACGGAACAGAAACCTATGTAATGGGTCTTACTAAAAATGCTTCTAACCTTGAAGTAGCAAAAAGAGAGAATGAGGTAATTACACTTGAAGCAGATTATAAACTAAAATATAATGGTTTTGATCCTAACGCACCGGAATCAATGATTGGTATCAAACTTCTTCAGGAAGAATATATCGACCAGAGTATTACTCTTGCCAGTAAGGTACAGGATATGTTTACATCAGAATTAAAACGTAAGAATAGAGGAGTAAAGCAAGGACCTATTTTAGTTTTGAATCAGTCAGCTATGCCAAGTGTTCTGATAGAGTTAGGATTCGTCTCTAATAAAACAGAAGGCGCATATTTAAATTCTGAAAGAGGGCAAAATGAACTGGCACAGTCTATTGCAGATGCTATTATTGCTTATAAAGCAGAATATTTTAGTGGTAGTACTACTACAATATATGAAAAACCTTCAAAAACAGAAACTCCGGTAAAAGAAACTCCAGTAAAAGAAACTCCGGTAGTTGCAGTTACTCCAAAAGAAACACTGGTTGTTGAAAAAGCCGTAGAAGAAAGTAAAACGAACACGAAAGGAGTTGTTTTTAAAGTACAGATAGCCGCAGGAAGAACAAAGCTAGATACCAATCCATCTAATTTTAAAGGATTAAATACTATTTCTTCTATTTATGAAAATGGTATCTATAAATATATGTATGGCGAAACAGACAGCTATACTACAGCAAAAGAAGAATTAAAAACAGCTAAAGCAAAAGGTTTTAATTCTGCTTTTATCGTGGCTTTTAAAAATGGAAAAAAAGTTACAGTACAAGAAGCTTTAAAATAAAAAAGGGTAATTAATTATTTATTTTTAAATTTGTTTAAAAAATCAAATACATTGAAAATTTCAAGAGAAGTCAAAACAGCAATATTAGTCATTTCATCTATTTTATTATTTATTTGGGGATACAGCTTTTTAAAAGGAAAAGACCTTTTTAGTAATTATAAAATGTTTTATGCAGTATATGATGATGTAGAAGGATTAAGACCTTCAGCACCAGTAACAATTAACGGTTTAAGTATTGGTAAAGTAACAAAAATTAGTTTTTTAGATAAAGAAGGTAAGTTATTAGTTGAGATGCAGGTACGTACTGATTTTCCAATTTCTAAAACAAGTTCAGCATCAATTTACGAACCCGGCTTACTGGGTGGAAAACAAATTGCTATATTACCTAATTATATGGATCAGACCTTAGCGGAATCCGGAGACCGCTTAATAAGCGATGTTAAGCCTGGTATGATATCTGGTATGGTAGATAAATTAAATCCGCTTCAGATAAAAGTAGAAAGTGCTGTAGTATCAGCAGACAGTTTACTTAAAAACTTCAATGCAATTCTGGATGAACAGGCAAAAGCAGATTTAAAAAGAAGCATCACCGATTTGAGTGTTACAATGAAAGAGTTTAGTCAGGCTTCAAAAGGAATTAATACTCTTATTGCTGATAATCATTCCAAAATTGACGGAACGATGTCTAATCTGAATATTGCATCTGCTAATTTTTCAAAATTGTCAGATTCTCTTGCCAAAGCTAATTTAGGTAAGGCAGTGAAAGATATGGAAAAGACATTGGTAAATGTTGATAAAATAATGAATGACCTTCAACAGGGTAAAGGATCGATGGGTAAATTGCTTAAAGATGACGGTATGTACAATAATCTGGAAGGCGCTTCAAAAGAGTTAAAATTATTATTAGCGGATATGAAAAATAATCCGAAACGATATGTACATTTTTCACTTTTTGGAAAAAAAGGAACACCCTATGTAGAAACAGAGAAAGATACTGTAAAGTAGCTTTCAGTAATTATAATAATTATGAACTTAGAGAACATTTTATTTGCCCTACTTCTAATTTTAGGTCTTGGATATTTTATTACTAATGTAAAAAAACTGATTAGAAATATAAAATTAGGAGTTGATGTAGACCGTTATGACCAGCCAAAAGAACGCTGGAAAAATATGGCCATGATTGCTCTGGGACAGTCAAAAATGGTAAGACGTCCCGTTGCGGGGATTCTTCACGTAATTGTTTATGTAGGTTTCATAATTATAAATATTGAACTATTAGAAATAATAATAGACGGACTCTTTGGTACTCACAGAGTATTTGCCTTTATGGGAGGTTTTTATAATTTTTTGATTGGTTCATTTGAAGTATTAGCCTTTTTGGTTCTGGTATCCGTTATTATTTTCTGGATCAGGAGAAATATAATAAAACTGAAAAGGTTCTTTAGACCAGAGATGAAAGGCTGGCCCAGAAAAGACGCAAATACTATTTTGTATATAGAAGCTGTATTGATGATTCTGTTTTTAGTATTAAATGCATCTGATTATTATTTACAGAATTTACCGTCTGAATCTTCTCATTATATACAAGCAGGTGCTTTTCCTGTAAGTCAGTTTATTGCACCTATATTTAACGGAATGAACGAATACACAGTTATTCTTATTGAAAGAGTAAGCTGGTGGCTACATATTACAGGGATTCTGTTTTTTATGAATTATTTATATTTTTCAAAACATCTTCATATCCTATTAGCATTTCCGAATACTTATTTTGCAAATTTAAATCCTCAGGGACAGTTTGATAATCTTGAGTCTGTTACTAATGAAGTAAAAATGATGATGGACCCGAATGCAAATCCTTTTGCAACAGCTCCTACTGATGAAAATGTAGCTCCGGCTAAATTTGGAGCTAGTGATGCAACAGATCTGAACTGGGTGCAGATTCTTAATGCTTATACCTGTACAGAGTGTGGAAGGTGTACTTCTGCATGTCCTGCAAATCTAACCGGAAAGAAATTATCTCCTAGAAAGATTATGATGGACACTCGCGACAGAATGGAAGAAATAGGGAGAAATATAGATGCTAATAAAGGTGTTTTTGTCGAAGACGGAAAAACATTATTAAACGATTATATTACAACAGAAGAAATATGGGCATGTACATCCTGTAATTCGTGTGTTGAAGAATGTCCAGTAAATATTAGTCCCTTATCCATTATTATGGATATGAGAAGATATTTAGTAATGGAACAGAGCGCTGCTCCAATCGAATTGAATAACATGATGACCAATATTGAAAATAATGGTGCTCCATGGCAATATAACCAAATGGACAGACTAAACTGGAAAGACGAAAATTAAGATTAAAAAACATGGAAAATAAGCATATTGAAGAGAAGTTACTCCCAAAAACAGAAAACGGAGCATTGATAAGTCCAATCCTTCCAGAAGGGGTGAAAAATTATTTAATAGATATTGACGGTACTATTTGTGATGATATCCCTAATGAGGAACCGGAAAGGATGGCTACGGCTGAAGTTTATCCGGATGCACTGGCAACATTGAATAAATGGTATGATGAAGGCCATATTATTTTCTTTTTTACTTCCAGAACAGAAGCACACAGAGCGGTTACTGAAGAATGGTTAAATCGTCATGGTTTTAAATATCACGGAATGTTAATGGGGAAACCACGTGGGGGAAATTATCATTGGATAGACAATCATTTAGTAAAAGCAACACGTTATAGAGGAAAATTCACTGATTTAGTAGAAAAAGAAGTGAGTATTCAGGTTTTTGACGACGGAGCTCACGAATAAAAAATAAATAAATCATGTCAGAAAATTTGATAGTACCAACAATGGCCGAAATGATGGCTCAAGGACAACAACCAGAGGTTTTATTTTGGGTAGGTTGTGCAGGAAGTTTTGATGATAGAGCCAAAAAAATAACAAAAGCATTTGTAAGAATTCTTAATGAATCAAAAGTGTCTTTTGCCGTTCTTGGAACAGAAGAAAGTTGTACAGGAGATCCGGCTAAAAGAGCAGGGAATGAATTTTTATTTCAGATGCAGGCAATGACTAATATTGAAGTACTGAATGCTTATGAGGTAAAAAAGATTGTTACAGCCTGTCCTCATTGTTTTAATACATTAAAAAATGAGTATCCTTCTTTAGGCGGAAAGTATGAAGTAGTACATCATACACAGCTTTTAAAATCGTTATTAGATGAAGGTCGTTTAACAATAGAAGGCGGACAGTTTAAAGGTAAAAAGATCACTTTTCATGACCCGTGTTATTTAGGCAGAGCTAATGGAGTATATGAGGCGCCACGTGAGCTAATACAGAAGTTAGATGTAGAACTGGTTGAAATGAAAAAATGTCGTACCACCGGACTTTGTTGTGGAGCAGGAGGAGCACAGATGTTTAAAGAGTCAGAAAAAGGAGATAAAGACGTTAATATAGAAAGAACGGAAGAAGCTCTGGAAACGAATACTGAAATTATAGCAACAGGCTGTCCTTTCTGTAATACTATGATAACAGATGGTGTTAAACATAAAGAAAAAGAAAGTTCTGTGAAAGTAATGGACATAGCAGAACTGATTGCAAATGCTAAAGATTTATAATATGAAATTAAAATGGGTTTGCATAGTATCGGTTTTAGGAATAACGGTATCAAATGCGCAGATAAAGACAAAAGAAGAAGTACTTAATAAAATTGCTGTTGAAAGTTGTGAGTGTATGAATAGACAAGAAGTTAGTGATATTACTGACTTTCAGCAAAAGGTATTGATTCCTTGTATAATATCTTCGGTAGAAAAAAATTCAGAAATAATTAAAAATACTTATGAAGTACCTGTTGATCATACATTTATAATATCTAATTTTAAAGATATATTACCTGTAGTAAAGAAAAATTGTTCCGGAATATTTTCAGACCTGGCAAAAAAACTGAAATTAGAAGAAGAAATAAAAAAGAATAGTTCAGAAGGTAAAATTATTAAAATTACTGATGAAGAGTTTGTCATTAAAGATAATTCAGGAGTAACTCAGGGTTTAATGATTTTGAAGAAATTTCCCGGTTCTGATTTAATAATTCAGAATAAGCTTAAAAAAGGAGATACTGTTTTATATAATTATACTGAAATGGAAGTATATGATTCTAAAATAAAAGATTTTAAAAAATATAAAGTCATAACGTTTTTAGATAAAAAATAGAAAGTTACAAATATGAAAGATTTATAAAATGAAGATTAAATTAATTTACCTCTTAGTAGTTTTAGGAGTCAATATATCAAGTGCTCAGTTAATAAAAACAAAAGAGGGATTAATAAATAAAATTGCTGTTGAGGGTTGTGAGTGTATAGGTAAAAAAGAAAGTCAGACAAGTAATTTTGAAATTTTAAAAAAAGAACTGGTTTCTTGTATTACTTCTTCCTTAAGTAATAATTATATAGTGATTAAATATATCTATCAAGTAACTGATAGAGTTGAAATAATTAATTTAGTTTACAAAGACGTCATTAGTGAAATGGCAAAATATTGTCCTAATGCGTTTTATGAACTAGTAAAAATAAATAAAACAATTCTGGAGGGAGAAATTATTAAAATAACAAAAGAGCAATTCATTATTACAGACAGTTCAGGAGTAACTCAGGATTTGCTTATATTTGATAGATTTCCCGGTTCTGATTTAATAATTCAGAATAAGTTAAAAAAAGGAGATACCGTTCTATATAATTATGTAGAAATGGAATTGTATGATTCAAAAATAAAAGATTTCAGAAAATATAAAGTTATAACGCTTTTAGAAAAAAAATAAAATTATGTATGTACCTTTTGATACTCTTCCGGAAGAGTCTAAAGTATGGATTTACCAATCGAACAGAAAGTTTTCTGATGAAGAGATCGCTGAAATATCAGATTCATTACAGGCATTTTTAGAAGAATGGGCTGCTCACGGAGCCGGATTAGAAGCTTCTTTTCAGTTAGAATACAATAGATTTATTATAATTGCCGTTAATCAGGAACAACACCAGGCGAGCGGGTGTTCTATTGATGCATCGGTTCAGTTTATTCAGTCTTTAGAACAGAAATATGATGTTGATCTGCTAGATAAGATGAATGTTACTTTCAAATTAGGAGAACATGTTGCACATAAACCCCTAATTGAGTTTAAAAAGATGGCAAAAGAAAAAGCCGTTTCCGGTAATACTATTGTTTTTAATAATTTAGTCAATAATATCGCTGAATGGCGTGAATCATGGGAAGTTCCTGCTATTGATAGCTGGCATAGTCGCTTTTTTTAATTTTATCATATGAGATATTTAGTTGTTATACTACTAGTTTTTAGCCAGTTTGCTTTTGTTTCTAACAAAAAAATGAAAAATCCTACAGATATCTCATCCAGAGAGAAAGTATGGGTTGATAGTGTATACAATCAAATGTCTTTTGAAGAAAGAGTAGGACAGTTGTTTATGGTTGCTGCTTATTCCAATAAAGATTCTGCTCATATAAAATCCATTGACAGACTGATACAGGATTATAAAATTGGAGGAGTTATTTTCTTTCAGGGAGGTCCTTACAGACAGGCAAATATGACAAATAGATTTCAGGCTGAGTCAAAACTACCCTTATTTATCGGTATTGACGCAGAATGGGGGCTGAGTATGCGATTAGATTCTACTTACCGCTATCCTTGGAATATGACCCTAGGAGCTATTCAGGATATGAAGCTTATTGAAAAATTAGGTAGTTATATGGGACAGGAAAGTAAAAGAATGGGAGTCCATTTTGATTTTGCACCTGTTTTGGATATTAATACGAATCCTAAGAATCCGATTATTGGAAATCGTTCTTTTGGAGAAGATAAAGTGAATGTTACAGAAAGAGCAATTGCTTTAATGAAAGGAATTCAGGGAGAAGGAGTATATGCCACAGGAAAACATTTTCCAGGACATGGAAACACAGAAACAGATTCTCACCATTCTTTACCCTATATCAAGCTTTCAAAAGGTAGAATAGAAAATGTAGAGTTATATCCTTATAGAAAATTATTTAAAGAGGGGCTAACCAGTGTAATGGTTGCTCATCTTGATGTACCAAGTTTAGAAAGTACTCCCGGACTACCTTCTTCATTATCCTACGAAGTCATAACAAAACTATTGAAAGAAGAACTTAATTTCAAAGGACTTATTTTTACAGATGCTTTAAATATGAAAGCAGTAAGTAAATATAAAAAACCAGGAGAAGTTGATTTGCAGGCTTTTTTAGCAGGAAACGATATTTTGCTATTTGTAGAAAATGTTCCGATAACGGTTGAAAAGTTTAAAGAGGCTTATAACACCGGTACTATAACAGAAAGCAGACTTGAATTTTCAGTAAAGAAAATATTGAAGTATAAGTTTAGAGCGGGTTTAAATAATTACAAACCTATTGATTTAAAAAATTTATCAAAAGATCTGAATAAATCTGAAAATGATGCTTTACAGTATGCATTATTTGAGAATGCTGTCACAGTTTTAAAAAATAAAGACAATGTTTTACCTATAAAAGAGCTTGATAAAGAAAAGATAGCCTATGTTAAATTAGGAGATGATGTTAATGAAAGTTTTCTTAGAACTCTAAGAGATTATACTGAAATAACAGAAGTTTCAGAAAATAATTTAGACACTTTATTATTAAAATTAAAAGATTTTACGACTGTTATTGTTGGTTATCACAAATCAGATGCTAATGCGTGGAAAAATCATGATTTTAAATCGGAAGAGATTACTAAATTATATGCGATAGCAAAAAACAATAAAGTTATTTTAGATGTTTTTGCTAAACCATATTCTCTTTTACCTATAACGGCTCATCAAGATATAAAGGGATTGATTGTATCTTATCAGAATAGTGATATTTCTCAGAATGTTTCTGCACAATTGATTTTTGGAGTTATAGAGGCAAAAGGAAAACTTCCTGTGACAATCAATGATTTTAAGGTAGATAGCGGGTTAAAAACGAAGAAATTAAACCGATTAGGATTTACTCCGGCAGAAAATGTAGGAATGAATCCTGCTGTTTTATCAAAAATTGATTCTATTGCAGAAAATACGATTGAAAATCAGATCACTCCGGGAATGCAGATTCTGATTGCACGTAAAGGAAAAGTTATTTATCAGAAATCATTTGGATATCATACCTATGATAAAGATTTCCCTGTTAAAAATACAGATCTTTATGATGTAGCCTCTTTAACTAAAATTGTTTCAACTTTACCTAATATAATGCAGTTAGTAGATGAGAATAAACTGTCTATTAATACAAAATTAGGAACGATGTTACCTGTTTTCAGTACTACAAATAAAAAGAATATTACACTAAAAGAAATGCTTTCCCATAATGCCGGATTTCAGGCATGGATTCCTTTTTATCAGGCAACATTAGATGCGGATAAAAAACCGAGTAAACTATTTTACAGAAAAGTATATTCAGAAGAATTTCCATATCAGGTAGCAGAAGGTTTATATATTCAGAAAGATTATCCTGAAAAAATCATAAAAATCATAGCTGATAGTAAATTATCGTCTAAATCTTATAAATACAGTGATTTCCCTTTTATAATTTTAAAAGCTTATCTGGAAAAAGAGTCCGGAAAAACATTAGATGTATTAAGCGAAGAGAACTTTTATAAACCGCTTGGGGCAAACAATACGATGTATAATCCGTTGCAAAAGTTTGATATGAGTGTTATTCCTCCAACAGAGAAAGATAATTATTTTAGATATCAGACTATTCAGGGTTATGTACACGATATGGGAGCTGCTATGGAAGGTGGAGTAGGAGGACATGCCGGTATTTTTTCTAATTCTATGGATATAGCTAAAATAATGCAGATGTATTTGCAGGAAGGAAATTATGGAGGACATCAGTTTTTTTCATCTTCTACATTTGAAGAATTTAATTCACTTCATTATCCGGGAAACAGAAGAGGTTTAGGCTTTGATAAGCCTCAAAAAGGTGATGGTGGACCAACTTGTGACTGTGTATCTATGAAAAGTTTTGGTCATTCTGGATTTACAGGGACTTATGTATGGGTAGATCCTGAGACTGAAATTGTTTACGTATTTCTCTCCAACAGAACTTTTCCTACAGCTGAAAACAATCGTTTAGCGAAGGAAGATATAAGATCAAAAATTCAACAGGTTATTAAAGATGCTATTGTTCAGTAATATTTTAAGTTAATTTTATCTAAAAGAGTTTTAACTGCTGATAGAAATTATTACCTTGGTTTGTATTAAATATTTAAAATGAAAATAGCAATAGTTTGTTATCCAACCTTTGGAGGTAGTGGTGTTGTAGCTACAGAACTGGGTTTGGAACTGGCTCGAAGAGGTCATGAAATTCACTTTATCACTTATAGTCAGCCTGTACGATTAGCACTTTTAAATCCTAACGTACATTATCACGAAGTAAACGTTCCTGAATATCCTTTATTTCATTATCAGCCTTATGAACTGGCATTGTCCAGTAAATTAGTCGATACAGTTAAATTATATGGTATTGAGCTGTTACATGTACATTATGCTATTCCACATGCTTATGCGGGGTATATGGCAAAACAGATGCTTGCAGATGAAGGGATTCATTTGCCAATGGTCACAACTTTACATGGTACAGATATTACATTAGTAGGAAATCATCCTGTCTATAAACCGGCAGTAAGTTTTAGCATCAATAAATCAGATTATGTAACTTCTGTTTCCCAAAGTCTAAAAGAAGAAACCTACAGATTATTTAATATTACTAATGATATTGTTGTTATTCCTAATTTCATTGATTTAGATAAATATGAGGTAGAGGATACTAATCCCTGTAAACGTTCTGTAATGGCAAAGAGTAATGAAAAGATCATCACTCATATCAGTAATTTCAGAAAGGTAAAAAGAATTCCCGATGTAGTTGAAATCTTTAACAAGATCCAGAAAGAAATTCCGGCTAAATTAATGATGGTTGGTGATGGACCGGAGAAAGAGGCGGCAGAAAATCTATGTGCTAAACTGGGAATTACAGATAAAGTTATATTTTTTGGTAATAGTAATGAGATTGATAAGATTCTGAATAATTCCGATTTATTTCTTTTGCCTTCAGAAACAGAAAGTTTCGGATTAGCTGCGTTAGAAGCAATGGCATGTGGTGTGCCGGTTATTTCAAGCAATTCAGGAGGTCTTCCAGAAGTAAATAAAGAAGGAATTTCAGGATATTTAAGTCCGGTGGGAGATATAGAAGATATGGCTGTAAACGCCCTTAAAATATTAAAAGAAGACACGGTCTTATTCGAATTTAAATTAAATGCCAGAACAGTTGCTAAAGAATTTGATATTATAAATATATTACCCCTATATGAATCATTATACCTAAAAGCTTTAAACAAAAAACTATGAGAAACAAATTAATCCTATTATCATCAGTCGCTTCTGTACTATTATTTTCCTGTACTACCCAAAAAAAGATTATTACGGAAAAACAAAAGATCGTTACGGCAAAAAAAATTACTAAAGACGTGCAAAAGCAAGTATTATATGAAGTAGTGACAAAAGAATCTTATGGAGGGAAAGAAGAGAGATCTAATGTTATTATTAAAAATAAAGAGGATCTAAAAGCTTTAAATAAAGAAGTTTCTTTAAATGAACAAGTTATAAAACTAGATTTTTTAAAATCTAATCTCGTAGTTTTGTTTATGGGACAAAAAAATTCAGGAGGTTATTCAATAGGTGTAGAAGAGGTTACTGAAGATGATAATACTATTTATATAAAAGTAAAAGAAACAGCGCCAAAGAAAGGAGAAATGACCATAATGGCTATAACAAGTCCTTATTGTATTGTTAAGATAAATTCTAAAAAAGAAATTGTATTTAAGTAATAGAATTCTTTTTATTAAAAATAAAAAAGTATCCTGAATTTTTCAGGATACTTTCTTTATAAAAAAGATAACACAGATTAGAATCTGTATCTAGCACTTAATGCAAAATCAAAATTTAAATCATTGTTAACAGCATCATTATTAATTCCAATTTCCGGTCTAACGTCGATTGAAAGTTGTAATGGGAAATCAAATAAATATTCGATACCAACATCACCTGCAACTACAGCAAAGATACCGTCATCTTTAGAACCATGAAAATCATAATTCCAACGACCAATACCAGCACCAGCACCAGCGTACCAGTTAAAACCCTGATCAATGTTCCATACCCACTGGTAAAGACCCACTAATTTGAATCTGTCATAGTCGCTTTTACTTGTCCATCCCAGATCAACTTCAAGTCTGTTGTTTTTAGACAGTCCTCTTTGGTAAGACACTTCGGTGCCAAAACCGTCATTATCTCCAAGTCTCAAACCTAATGCGTTCTTAGAAATTTCTTGAGCCTGAGCACTTAATGTTAATCCAATCAACATTAATGCAGATAAAATTACTTTTTTCATATTTTTTATTTTGTTAAATAATAAAACAAAAATAACAAAATCTTATGAATTTAATAATAGGAAATCTATTATATATTGTTTATTGTAGTTTTTTTATAATTTTTTATTACATAACTACATCATTATCAACTATGTAATTGTTTTTTTGTATTAATATACTATTCAAATTTTAACATGTTAAACTTGAATATCATATTTTCATACTTCATAATTTTTTATTTAAAGCTATAACTGTTACTTTTGTTGAAAAATATATTATGGCAGGAAATACTTTTGGAAATCTATTTAAAATAACCACTTTCGGAGAGTCGCATGGAGAGGCTTTAGGTGGAATTATAGATGGTTGTCCTGCAGGAATAGAATTAGATTTTAAAGCGATCCAGAAAGAAATGGTTCGCCGAAAACCAGGTCAGTCTGCAATTGTTACACAAAGAAAAGAATCGGATGAAGTACAGTTTCTTTCCGGTATTTTTGAAGGAAAAACTACCGGAACACCTATTGGTTTTATTATACCGAATACGAATCAGAAATCGGATGATTATTCTCATATAAAAGATACTTTCAGACCGAGCCATGCTGATTATGTATATGAACAGAAATATGGTATTCGTGATTATCGTGGAGGAGGAAGAAGTTCAGCAAGGGAAACAGCTAGTAGAGTAGCGGCAGGAGCTATCGCAAAACAGATGCTACCTGAAATTAAGATAAATGCTTTTGTATCATCTGTAGGGGATATATTTATTGATAAGCCCTATCAGGATCTGGATTTTTCATTAATTGAAAGTAATCCTGTCCGTTGTCCGGATCAGAAATCAGCAGAGAAGATGGAAGCCTATATTAAAGAGATAAGAAAACAAGGAGATACCGTTGGAGGTACTGTAACCTGTGTCATTCAGAATGTTCCTATCGGATTAGGAGAGCCTGTTTTTGATAAACTACACGCAGAATTAGGTAAAGCAATGCTTTCTATTAATGCTGTAAAAGGGTTTGAATATGGAAGTGGTTTTTGTGGAGCAAAAATGAAAGGAAGTGAGCATAATGATTTGTATAATATTGACGGGACAACAAAAACCAATCTTTCCGGCGGAATACAAGGCGGAATCAGCAACGGAATGGATATTTATTTCAGAGTAGCTTTCAAACCGGTTGCTACAATAATGCAGGAACAGCAAACAATAGACAGAGATGGTACTCTTGTCGCAATGCATGGTAAAGGACGCCACGATCCGTGTGTTGTTCCTCGTGCCGTGCCTATTGTTGAGGCTATGGCAGCGCTTGTATTGGCAGATTACTATCTGATTAATAAAACGTATAAATAGACTTATTTTATAGTTGATAGTTTTTAATTACTTCGTCCGTTCGCTATCGCTCGGGTACACATCTGTAAAAGCGATTTCATCTTTTTGTCAGCAAAATGATTGACTTTTGTTCTTCCTTTAATGCTTAATATTAAAACTATATTAGGAAGGTCAGATACTTTTGCAGAAATAGACACATTTAGCAGTCGAATAATCTAATAATCGTCCTATCTAAAAATCCAATCGTCTTATAAATCATTCAAAAACAAAGTAGTAGATATCGGAGGGTTAAGAAAGACAATACCTAACAGGTTAAAAGAAACCTGTTAGGATATTAAAACTATAGTATAGGGAAGGTCAGACCATTTAGAGGTCAAATAATCTAATAATCGCCCCATCGGAATTAAAGAGCACTGGCATTATTTAAACAGATACCAAATAAAGCACCGTTTCTTTGTCCGTTATGTTCAAGTTTTAACTCTTTAAACCATGTTCCCCCTACAGTAATATTTCCCCCTACAGTGCTGTTACCAAGGAAACTTATTTTATTATCACTTATGCTGATTTTGTCTTGGCAAGAACTATTACTTTTTAGCTGAATGGGTTTTCCATTTGTCGTAAGGGTAAACACTTCACCGGGATCTCCATCTGTAAAAGCTATTCCTACATTCGTTACAGGACGGGAAAAGGTAATGGTAATAGAACCCTTTAAATAGAAATTTTTATTTATTGTGGTCACCTCACAATCAGTATGAGAAGAATAGGTAGTTACATTTGAAGAAGTATAAGTAACCTTGACTTCTTCTCCGTTTATTATATGTGTACCATTTAGTGTATCAGAGTTTAATTGATTATTTAGATCACAAGTAAGATTCGTTATAGCCGGAGCTACAATCTCTGTATATTCCTTTACCGTAATAACAAACTCACAATGTACTCCTGCTATACTCAAAGGAAATTTAGCCTGACCTTTGGCAGAAGGGGTTCCTGAAATAGAAAATACCAGATTACCGGAGTCCTTTTCAAGAGAACCCGAAGAAAGAACGGCTTTCAATCCGGTTATGCCCTCAGATTGAATAGTAGACTCTTCATAAGCACGAATCTTTCCTTTATTAAAATAAGGAATCGAAACGGTTGTTCCGGCAGAGACTGGGGAATTAGCAATAATATCTTTATTCAGAACAGCCGAACTGCATTTTAGGTCAAAAGCATTAGGAACTAAGAAGCATCCGCTCCACTTTGAGCCATCAAAATATTTAACACAGTTTTCTTCCAAATCATAAACAATAGTTCCTTTTTTTATAGTCTTCCCTGTAGGATTTTCGGTGTTCTTCGCCTGATCAATCTGAGGAAGAACCAAGCCCCATTTATTATTAGGATAAGAGATGTCCAGAGCACCTTCAGGAGTATGCGTACCGATACTGGTTTGAGAAAATACAGTAGTAAAAACAAATAGACTTAATAGTCCGGAAAATAACTTTTTCATTTTCATTATCTAATTTTTTTAAATCGAGGGAGCAAATTTAATATGCGTAATTATTTAAAAGATTAAAAAGGTAAAAAAGAGGGTGTTAGAAGGGCATTAAAAGGAGTTATAAAGAGTTATAAGTTGCCAAAAAGAGTTGTAAATCGTAAAAAAGTAACAATGTGTCTTTTTCATAAACAATAAACCGGATTAAAGTTAAAATTTAATACATTAAATATAATAATCTGTATGTGAATAAAGATAATCGTCAGATATGTAGTTTAAGAGTATTGAGGCTTCAATATGATTTGCAGAAACAGACCATTTAGCAGTCGAATAATCTAATAATCGCTCTATCTAAAAATCCAATCGTCTTATAAATCATTCAAAAATAAAGTAGTAGATATCGGAGGGTTAAGAAAGACAATACCTAACAGGTTAAAAGAAACCTGTTAGGGTATTTAAACTATAGTATAGGTAGGTCAATCATCTAATAATCGCCCCATCTATTTATTGAGCACTGGTGTTATTTAAACAGAAAGTGAATAACGATCCGTCTCTTTTTCCGTTATGTTGAATTTTTAACTCTGTAAACCATGTTCCCCCTACAGTAATACTTCCCGCTGAAACACCATTATAGGGAAAACCTATTTGATTATTATTTATGAGGATGTTTCCTTGGCAAGAACTATTAAGCCCTAGTTTAATTGGTTGGTTTCCATTTGTCGTAAAGGTAAATATTTCGTTTTGTTCTGCACTTGTAAAAGCGATTCCTACATTAGTTACAGGGCGGGAAAAGGTAATGGTAAGAATGCTCGCACGATTATTATACCCTAAATGGATACTGTTAGATGCTACAGTCTGACTACAATAAGTTACCCTGTTGTAATTGATAGCTGCATTTGAAGTATTATAACTAACCATCACTTCTTTTCCGTTTATTATATGTTTACCCCTTAGTGTAGCATAGTTTAATTGATTATTTAGACCGCAAGTAAGATTAGTTATAGGAACATCTTTTACAGTAATAACAAACTCACAATATATCCCTGCTATACTCAAAGGAAATTTAGCCTGACCTTTGGCAGAAGGAGTTCCTGAAATAGACAATACCAGATTACCGGAACCCTTATTAAGAGAACCTGAAGAAAGAACAGCTCTTAATCCGGTTACACCCGTTGATTGAATAGTAGATCCTGTATAAGTAAGAATCTCTCCTTTATTAGAATAAGGGATGGCAACTGTTGTTCCGGCAGAGACTGGGGAATTAACAATAATATCCTTATTCAGAACAGCCGAACTGCATTTCAGGTTAATAAACTCTGTAATATGCTGCACAGTAATAACAAACTCACAATGTACTCCTGCTATATTCAAAGGAAATCTAGCCTGACCTATGGCAGAAGGAGTTCCTGAAATAGATAATACCAGATTACCGGAACCCTTATTAAGAGAACCTGAAGAAAGAACCGCTTTTAATCCGGTTACACCCGTTGATTGAATAGTAGATCCTGTATAAGTAAGAATCTCTCCTTTATTAGAATAAGGGATGGCAACTGTTGTTCCGGCAGAGACTGGGGAATTAACAATAATATCCTTATTCAGAACAGCCGAACTGCATTTCAGGTTAATAAACTCTGTAATATGCTGCACAGTAATAACAAACTCACAATGTACTCCTGCTATATTCAAAGGAAATCTAGCCTGACCTATGGCAGAAGGAGTTCCTGAAATAGATAATACCAGATTACCGGAACCCTTATTAAGAGAACCTGAAGAAAGAACCGCTTTTAATCCGGTTACACCCGTTGATTGAATAGTAGATCCTTCATGCGCCAGAATCTCTCCTTCATTAGAATAAGGAATTGAAACGGTTGTTCCGGTAGCGATTGGGTAATTAGCAATAATATCTTTATTCAGAACAGCCGAACTGCATTTCAGGTTAATAATCTCTGTATTATCCTTTACAGTAATAACAAACTCACAATGCACTCCTGCTATATTCAAAGGAAATTTAGCCTGGCCTATGGCAGAAGGAGTTCCTGAAACAGACAATACCAGATTACCCGAACCCTTATTAAGAGAACCCGAGGAAAGAATCGCTTTTAATCCGGTTACACCCGTTGATTGAATAGTAGATCCTTCATGCACCAGAATCTCTCCTTCATTAGAATAAGGAATGGAAACAGTTGTTCCGGCAGTGATTGGGTAATTAGCAATAATATCTTTATTCAGAACAGCTGAACTGCATTTTAGGTCAAAAGGATTAGAAACTAAGAAGCATCCACTCCACTCTGAGCCATCAAAATATTTAACACAGTTTTCTTCCAAATCATAAACAATAGTTCCTTTTTTTATAGACTTCCCTGTAGGATTTTCGGTGTTCTCCGCCTGGTCAATCTGAGGAAGAACTAAGCCCCATTTATTATTAGAATAAGAGACGTCCAGAGCACCTTCAGGGGTATATGTGCCAATACCGGTCTGAGAAAAAACAGTAGTAAAAACAAATAGACTTACTAGTCCGGAAAATAACTTTTTCATTTTAATGATCTAATTTTTTTTAAATTGAGGGAGTAAATTTAATACGGGTAATTATTAAAAAGATAAAAAAGGTAAATAAGAGGGTGTTAGAAAGGTATTAAAAGGAGTCATAAAGAGTTATAAGTTGCCAAAAGTGGTTATAAATCGTAAAAAAGTAACAATGTGTCTTTTTAATAAACAATAAACCATATTAAGGTTAAAATTTTAACACTTTAAATATAATAATATGTATTTGAAATAAATACAACTGTCAGATATGTAATTTAAGAGTATTGAGGCTTCAATATGATTTGCAGAAACAGACTATTTAGCAGTCGAATAATCTAATAATCGCCCCATCGGAAAAAGTTCCTTATGGCTTTGATTGGAAACATTGAAGAGCAGACACAGATACGAAAGACAATACCTAACAGGTTAAAAGAAACCTGTTAGGAGAAATCCTCTTGCTTTGCAAAGTCTCTGACTTTGCAGGGGTAAATAAAGGTCTCTTGATCTTTGAAAATTACTCAATAACGTCAGTCGGAGACTGACTAACACTTTCACAAAGTCAGAGACTTTGCAAAGCAATACAGATCAAATTACAGAGGTTTTTTTATAAAAATTTTTCTTTTAATTCCGGTGTAGGTATCATACAGGATTCTTTTTTACCATACCATTTATAACGATTTTTAGCAATGTAATCATAAACATTGTTTTTTAAACTATCTGGTAAAAAGCTGAATAAGGAAATTACAGCTATTATTCCTCCCAGATATCGAGCTATTTTTAAAGCCGCGTTTGCTTTATAATAATAGGCAACTCCAGGTTCATACAGAATAATAGAATCTATTTTTGTTGTATCAATCTTCAGATAATGAATAATTTTTTGTCCAAGATCAGATTGCAAAGCAACAAATCTGAATTGATCCTTTTTATCTCTTTTAATGACAAACTGAACTATTGAATCGCAGAGATTGCAAACTCCGTCAAACAATATTATTTTTTTATCTTTAGGTAAATTTTCCATTTTTGTTTTCTGTTATTTCTTTACAGCTTCAACTAATTCCAATTGTTCTAAACTTACTTTTGAAGTAAAGATACCGTAATTTACGGTTGCTTTATTTTTTTCAATGTTATCAATGCTTCCCACTGCTTTACCATCAATCATTCTTACACGATCGCCAATTTTTAAAGGAACTTTTGGTTTTTCAGCGTCCTGTTTTATAGCCTTTATTTTTTTTTCTTTTTTCTCCTGACGGATTTCTTCAACAATAGCCGTTACTTCTTTGATCACTTCTTTTTTCTTGATCTCCTTTTCTTTTGTTTCTTTAGCAGAAACTTTTTTACGTTTAGAATTTTCGATTTCTACAGTTTTCAGAAATTCTCCGATCAGTTCTTTTTTGTTTTTATTATTAAAATACTTTTCAGAGATGTCATCTATTTTTTGTCCTATATAGATTAGGCGCTGATTGGAGTCATATAATTCTTGATAACTTTCCAGTTTCTGCTGAATTTTAGAATTAATATTTTCCATTTTTTTGCCTTCTTCACGGGTTTTTGTTTCCTCAACTTTTAGTGTCTGAGACGTTTTTTCTAGTTTAGAGCGTTCTTTCTGTAAGGTGGCAATAGTTTTATCAAATCGGACTTTTCCTTTTTCTATTTTTTTCTTGGCACGATTAATTAAACCGAAAGGAATTCCATTTTTCTGAGCAACTTCAAAAGTAAAAGAACTCCCTGCCTGTCCCAAAATAAGCTTATATAAGGGCTCTAATGTTTTTTCATCAAAAAGCATATTAGCATTGGTTGCAAAAGGCAGTTCGTTTGCCAGTATTTTTAAATTGGAATAGTGTGTTGTAATAATGCCAAATGCTTCACGGTGATAGAATTCTTCTAAGAAAACTTCTGCTAGAGCTCCTCCTAATTCGGGGTCACTACCTGTACCGAATTCATCAATTAAGAACATGGTTTTATCATTACACTTTTTAAGGAAGTAATTCATGTTTTTTAATCGATAACTATAGGTACTCAGATGGTTCTCAATGGATTGATTATCTCCGATATCTGTCATGATCCTGTCAAACAGGAATGTTTCACTGCGCTCATGTACCGGGATCAGCATTCCGCTTTGTAGCATTAATTGTAGAAGACCTATTGTTTTTAAGGTGATACTTTTACCTCCTGCATTTGGTCCTGATATGACAATAACTCTGTTTTCCTGATGTAATTCTATCGTTTGAGGAAAGGTAGTTAGGTTTTTCTTTTTATTGTTCAGATATAAAATAGGGTGAAAAGCGTCTCTGAAATAAAGTCTTCTTTCATCTGTTATTGCCGGCAGAATTCCGCTAATTTTATTCGCATATTTTGCTTTTGCTGCAACAACATCAATATCACTGAGAAATTCCTGATAATCCGCCAAAAGAGGGGTGAAGGGTCTGATAAAGTTACTCAGTTGTTTTAATATCCTGGTAATTTCTTCTTTTTCTTCATATTCCAGATTATTCAGTTCTCTAGAATAACGTAAGGTGGCTTCTGGTTCAATATAGGTGATACTTCCTGTTTTTGAGTTACCGAGTATAGAGCCTTTCACTTTTTTGCGATACATTGCTAAAACAGCCAAAACGCGTCTGTTTTCTACAATAGATTCTTTGATATCATCTAAATAACCTAAACCGTTATAGCTACTCAACGCCATTCCGAAGCTTTGATTGATCTTTCCTTTTACAAGATTAATATCTCTGCGAATATTTGCCAGACTTGGCGATGCATTGTCTTTAATCTCACCATATTTGTCTACTATTTCATCAATTTTTTGAATAATATCTTTGGTAAGTGTTACCTGAGAAGCTCTTGTATTAAGAGTTGGGTAATATTCACTGAATTTTTTCAGAAATATAAGTAAAGTATTTACTGTTTCAGAAATAGTAGCAATTTTTCTAAAGCTTCCCGTCTCAAGGAAACTATCTTCAATATTTAAAAATTTAATTTCATTTGTAATAGCGTCAAAACCATGATTAGGCAGAGCATTATTATTATCAAAGGAAGATAAATATTCAGAGGTTTGGAGCAAAGCATCCATTAATGTTTCTTTGTCTTTGAAAGGTATAATTTCCAGTGCTTTCTGTTTTCCTATTTCGGTATTACATATTTCCGAGATGGTTTCCAGAATAGTAGAAAATTCAAGGTCTTTTAAAGTTTTATCTGTAATCGTAATCATTTTTCTTTATCAAGCAATTTGAACTGCAAAAATAGGTAAAAAGTCTTAGTATCCGGTATTCAGTTTTCAGTCTCAGTTTTCAATAGATTCAGTTAGTGGTTTGCTGAGTAGTTAAAATCATTATAAAATTTTAGTTTAAAGTTTAAAGTTAGCTTAGCTACTAATCACATCTCACATTTTACTAATAACGTTTTACTTCTTACAAAAAACTATCAACTATCAATTAGTAACTATCAATTTAAGGTTAGGGCTCCTAAAATTTCTTCGGACATGAACGGTCCTCCGGGATATCGGGCAGTATAATCCAGATTAAGCCAGATTTGTCCACGTTCGTCTATATGGTAGTGAATTTCTTTTCCTTTACTTTCTTCTACAAATAATACTTCTTTAATTAAGTAATTGACTGCTTCAAGGTCTGCTTTATTACCAATGAGCATTTCAGGATACATGTGTCCACCTGTATGGATGATTCTGGGAGTACTTCCTATAGATTTGATACATGCGGCCATAAATATGGCGTGATCGTCACAATCACCGGATAAATGCATCAGGGATTCACTGGCACGGGCAATGTATTCTCTTCCTTTCGGGTCATTTACATAATTCCAGTTATTTCTAATTTCTTTAAATACAGCAAAACTCTGTATAATTCTTCGGTATTCATTATATCCTTTTATGTCTCTGAAATGTTTTGTTGTAGCCATTAAGGCAAAATTTCTGACTCCCGGATTTTCAAATTCTACTGCATCAATAATTTTTGCTTTATTGGGGAAAGGTAAAAGTTTTGAAATGATTATATCTTGAGGATTTGGATCATCAGCCATGGTGTATACCATTGAACGATAGTCTTCATATACTTCGGAAAAACCATAATTCCCCAGCAATGTTCCATATAATAATATAACAATATAAATGAGAAGACAGAGGATAATGAATGTTCTGAGAAAGCGTAATATTAACTGTATGATAACTATTATCAGTATGAAAAGGAGGATTCTGTCAATATGAAAAGACCAGTCCGGATCAATGATATTCTGGTGAATAATAATAAAAAGAGGTACTGCGATAAGAATATTCAGAACAAGAATAATTATATTATCCCAGGGCTTTTTTATCCTTACTTTATCAATAACCTCTTTGAATCTTATTTTTTTGATCTCTGTCATATCTGATTTAGCAGAATACAAATATTGTTTTTTATTCTTTTATTATAGTTCTATAATCTATTTTTTTATCAGTAATTTTTAAATTAAATAATTTTTCCTGAACTGTTTCTACTGTTTTTTTGGAAAGTTGTTTTTGGGACCAGTGTGTTAGAGATAGCCATTCGAGAATGTCTTCTGTTTTTTGATTATATCTTTCAGATAATGTTCTGTCTATGCTTGGAATGTCTTTGAATTCTTTAGTGGTCTGGTTTATGATATTTATTATTTTCTGAATGGTTTCGGGTTGCTTTTCTAAAATATCATTTCGTACAGCAATTACAAAGCAGGACCATGGAGTGGGGCAGTCTGCCAGTCGTCTGAATGTACCGTTATCTACCAGTGGTTTTGTCATAAAACGTTCCCACATAAAATAATCTGCGGTATTATTTGTTAATGCTTCAACTGCTCCGTCAATAGTATTGATAATTTCAAATTGCAAATCTTCTGTTGCCCATCCTTGTTTTTCTGCATTTATAAAAGCCATTAGATGAGATCCGGAACCGTATCTGCTAATAGCTGTTTTTGTATGTTTTAAATCCGATAAAGAAGTAAAATTGGATTTCGCATTTACATGAATTCCCCAGACTAAAGGCGATTCGACATAGGTTTGTACAATTTTAGAAGGGTTTCCTGCTATGATATCTTTAATTATTCCTTCTGTAAGTATGATTGCAATGTCTGTTTCTTTATTGCGAAGCATATCACATAATTTACCAGTACCTTCAGGAACATCTGTCCATTCCAGATTAATCCCTTCCTGTTCAAATTCATTGTTTTCGATACATAGATGCCAAGGTAAATTAAAATGCTCCGGAACACCGGCTATTTTTATTGTAATCATTACTTTTAATAAATTTCTGAATTATTTATATCAAATATACAAAGGGAATAATTCATAATATTTTTTTTATAAAGATATTATGAATCTGATATACAAATATAATTATTAGAAATAAAAAACTTTCTTTAAAACATGCTAAAAAAGCACCTTCAAAGAAAGTTTTTACAATAAAAAAACAATAACTAAAAACTACCTTTTCATGGAGCCTTTTTCTTTTAATCTCTTATGAAATGAAAAGGCTTCATCTAAGTTATGGGGGGTATGACCACCTGATGTACACGCATCATTAAAATAATCTCTTAAAGTATCTTTATAATCCGGATGAACACAGTTATCAATTATAACTTTTGCCCGTTCTCTTGGGGCTAAACCGCGTAAATCTGCTAATCCCTGTTCTGTAACAAGAATATTTACGTCATGTTCATTATGATCTACGTGTGGAACCATAGGAACAACGTGTGAAATAGCATTATTTTCTTTAGAAACAGACGGACAAACAAAAATACTGATATATGAATTTCTTGCAAAATCTCCGGAACCACCGATACCATTCATCATTTTAGTACCATTGATATGGGTAGAGTTGACATTACCATAGATATCGAATTCAATGGCGGTATTAATAGCTATAATTCCCAAACGCCTGATTACCTCAGCAGCATTACTGATGTTTTGCGGGCGGAGTACGATTTTATCTTTATATTTTTCAAAATTCTGAATAAAATGTTGATAGCATTCATCAGAGATAGTAATTGAAGAAGCAGAAGCAAAATCCATTTTACCGGAATCAATAAGTTCAAAAGTACTGTCCTGTAAAACTTCTGAATACATAGTTAGGTTTTTGAAATTTCCTTTTTTAAAGCCGGAAAGAACAGCATTTGCTATTTTTCCAATTCCAGCCTGTAAAGGAAGTAATGAAGGTGTCAAGGTTCCTTTTTCTACTTCTTTTTCAAAAAAGTTTATAAGATGATTTGCAATTGCAATCGTTTTTTCATCCGGTTCATTAATTTGAGCAGGACTATCCGGGATGTTGGTAAAAACAACCCCAATTACTTTTTTAGTATCAATTGTAATTGAGGTATTTCCAATTTTGGTATTTGCGGCAGTTATTCCGATAACATTGCGATGTGGATATTCTGAAGGTATAAAAATATCATGAATACCTTTAAATTCAACAGGCATTGATGTATTTATTTCTATAATGATTTCTTTTGCTAAAGCAGCAAAATTAGCAGAGTTTCCTACGGAAGTTGTGGGTACTATATTCCCATTCTCTTCAATCAGAACGGCTTCAATAATTGCCAGATCCATAGGAGGCAGATGCTTATTATTAAGAAATTCTGCTGTTTCACTCAAATGTTGGTCAACATACATAACCTCACCATTATTAATAGCGTTTCTTAATACCGGATCTGACTGAAAAGGCATTCTTTTATAAAGAGCTTTATTCGCCGCTAAATCAGCATCTGTATTGTAGCCCAAAGAAGCTCCTGTCATTAAAGTAATAGATATATTTTCATTTTGTGCTCTTTTTGCAAAAGCTGGCAAAACGGTTTTACTATCACCAGCTTTTGTAAAACCACTGGTTCCCACTACCATTTTATCTTTTATAAACTTAGCAGCTTCTTCAGCTGTAATGACTTTATTTTTTAATTCTTTATACTGTATACGACTTAAATCCATGAATATTAATTTCATTATAACTATCACTTACAAGTTTACAAAAAATAATAAATGACCTAATATTATAATAAGCCAAATATTTATTAAATTACGCCATGAAAGATTTTAAAATTAATGATAGGTATTATTTAACTGAGGTTGACAAAAATCCAGATAGTATTTACTGTCATCATGATTTAATGGGAGAATTATTTATTTCAACCCATAAACATAAAAAATCACAATTTCTTTATACAGAAGGTGGTATTGTATATGTGAAAACTGAAACCAAAACTTATTTTTTACCTGCAAGACATTTTATGTGGATTCCGGCAGGTATTACACATAGTATTCATCCTAATTCACCCAATGTTATTATGCGAAATCTGTATTTTCCGGTAGAAGAAAAGGAAGCGTTTTTCTATAAACAGGAAGGGATTTATCCTGTAAATGAATTGTTACTGCAACTAATCTTATTTACGAATAGATGGAAAGGGGATATCACTAAGAAAGAGGTATCTAGTTATAGAATTGCGCTTGCCTTTGAGGCTGTATTACCAGAAATATGTCCTTTAAATTTGCAATTATCTTTACCTTATCCGAAAGATATACGATTAAAAAAAATAGTAAGCTATCTAGAGAAGCGTTTAGATGAAACAATTTTGTTTTCTAAACTGGCAAAACGATTTGGTTTTAGTGAACGTTCTTTATCTCGATTATTTCAGAAAGATCTGGATATGTCCTTTATCCAGTTTTTTACAATTCAACGTATTTTAAAGGCAATTGAATTATTACAGGAAAGAAAATTATCAGTAAGTGAGGTAGCTACATTAGTAGGCTATAATAGTGTACCAACTTTCAGTACTACTTTTTTAAAACTGATGGGGCAAAGACCATCGGAATATCTTAAAACACATGGTGTACTGAAATAATATTTTTTAAAACAGTATAGAGGCACGGTTGTGCCTCTATACTATTGTTTTAAAAACACAAAAATTTATTGTGCCAGTTTGTTTAACGTATAGATAATTAATTCATCTACTGCTTTATAAGGATCTTCACTAAAGGTTCCGTTAGCTCTATTAGCAATAATAACATTTAAAGATAAGGCTTGGTGACCTAATAGCTTTGATAATCCGTATATAGCACTCGTTTCCATTTCAAGATTTGTTACGCGCGTGCCTTTATAATTAAAACTATCTATTTTAGAGTTTAGTTGTGGATCTTGTATTCCTAAACGTAAAACACGTCCTTGTGGACCATAAAAACCACCAGCAGTACCTGTAAAGCCTTTAATTACTTCTTCTCCTGATAATCTGTTTTCTAAAACAGAACTTCCTTTAATTATATAAGGTTTTCCTTTACGTAAATCCCAGTTAGTATGTGCAATAAAAGCATCTTCCAATTCTGTTTCGACAATGGAATCAATTAAATAGGAGCGAAGCATATTATCTAATCCTAAACCGTATAGAGCCATTACAAAGCTATTTACCGGGATATCTGCTTGAAGAGAACCAGAAGTTCCTATACGAATAATATTTAAAGAGGTTAATTCAGGTTTGATTTCTCTTGTATTAAGATCAATATTTACTAATGCATCTAATTCATTTATTGCAATATCAATATTATCAGGACCTATACCTGTTGACATTACTGTAATACGCTTACCTTTATAGGTTCCGGTTTGTGTTTTGAATTCTCTTTTTTGAATCGTGAATTCTATAGAATCAAAATGTTTTGTGATTTTTTCTACACGGTTCTGATCTCCTACAAAGATCACATCTTTAGCAATATGTTCAGGTTTTAAATTTAAATGGTAGATACTTCCGTCTGGGTTTAGTATCAATTCTGATGATTTTATTTTCATAAATTGTAATTTGAAATATTTAATGTTTAAATTTTTTTGTTTAACGTTTAAAGTTATTTTGCAGTGAGTATCTCCCGGATGAGAAATATTCAATAGAATAACTAAGTGTTTTTTGTGTATAAAAAAGAAGCAGTAAAAAAGAATAAGTATTTGTAGATATAGTAGATTTCAACTATCAACTATCAACTATCAACTATCAACTATCAACTATCAACTATCAACTATCCTAAGATCCTACACGTTTTATATTATATCCTTCACTTTGAAGAATCTGCATTACTTTATCTCTGAAATTACCCTGAATAATGATTTCATTATCTTTTACAGAGCCTCCTACACCACATTTTGTTTTTAGGAGCTTTCCTAAAGTTTTTAAATCTTCTTCTGTTCCCTGAAATCCTTTTATAATTGTAGCTACTTTTCCACCTCTGTTTTTTTTATCCAAATGAGCTTCAAGTCTTTGTTTATTGGGAGTTAATGTTTCTTCCTGATTAGATTTGTTGTTGAATTCAAAATTTTCATTAGTAGAAAAAACAAAACCTCCTAAGTCTTCTAAACTATTTATTTTTTTTGCCATATTTTTAAAATAATATAAAAACTAAAAAGACATTTAAGCACATTTAATACCTTTTTTTATAGACTATAAAAATAAGATTTATTTTTAATTAAACCTAAACTCTACTAAACGTTCCTATAAATATTCTCTGATTACGATATTTCTAAAACTGTTTAGAGTTATTTTTATTCATACAATTTTCAAGATAGTTCAAAGAAATTTTGTTTATCGGATATATAAAAAACAGAACAGAATATTTACTTGAAAAACGCATCATTTCATAATGAAATTTTAAAAGATATAGTCTTTATTACTAATATAGTATGCATTAGAATACTACGTTTCTGTCTTTGTTTAAAATACTGTAACATTTGAGGTTACGATTGTTATTTTTTTATACATTTGAGAAACATTAGAAACCTACTTTACAAACCAAAAGACTATGAATTTTGACAGAAAGAATATCTCTGATACAGTATTAATAGATTTATATAAAAAATTGGTCAAGCCTCGATTAATAGAAGAGAAAATGCTTATTTTATTACGTCAGGGAAGAATTTCAAAATGGTTTTCAGGAATTGGGCAGGAAGCAATAGCAGTTGGTGTTACTGCTGTACTGGATAAAGAAGAATATATTTTGCCAATGCACCGAAACTTAGGTGTTTTTACAACCAGAGATATTCCATTATATCGATTATTCTCACAATGGCAGGGAAAAGCAAATGGTTTTACTAAAGGAAGGGATCGTTCTTTTCATTTTGGTTCACAGGAATATAAGATAATTGGAATGATTTCGCATTTAGGACCACAACTAGGTGTTGCGGACGGAATTGCTTTAGCAGATAAATTACATAAAAAAGGAAAAGTTACCGCTGTTTTTACAGGCGAGGGAGCAACCAGTGAAGGAGATTTTCATGAAGCTCTGAATATTGCTTCCGTATGGAATCTACCGGTATTATTTGTCATTGAAAATAATGGATATGGTTTGTCTACTCCTGTAAATGAACAATACCGCTGTAAGGATCTTGCAGATAAAGGGATTGGTTATGGAATGGAATCTCATATTATTGATGGTAATAATATTTTAGAGATTTATACTGAGTTATCAGCAATAACAGCTTCTATGCGAATAAACCCGAGACCGGTTCTGATAGAATTTAAAACTTTTAGGATGCGGGGACATGAAGAAGCCAGTGGAACGAAATATGTTCCGCAGGAACTGACCGATTTATGGACGATGAAAGATCCGATAAATAATTACAGAGATTTTTTATTGGAAACGGGAGTTCTGAAACCAAAATCGGATGATGCTTTGCGAACGGCTATCAGAAAAGAAATAGAAGAACATATACAATTGGCTTTTAATGAGTTACCAATTGAGTCTACGGTAAGTAATGAATTAAAAGATGTGTATAAACACTTTGATTATGAGGGAGTTACTCCTTCCGAAGAAAAAGAAAATATTCGTTTTATAGATGCTGTTTCACAAGGATTAAAACAGTCTATGGAACGTTACCCTAACCTAATACTTATGGGGCAGGATATTGCCGAATATGGTGGAGCTTTTAAAATAACAGAAGGTTTTGTTGCTGAATTTGGAAAAGAAAGAGTCGTTAATACACCTATATGTGAATCAGCTGTTATTTCTGTAGGGATGGGGCTTTCGATAAATAATTATAAATCGGTTATTGAAATGCAGTTTGCAGATTTTGTTTCTACAGGATTTAATCCTATTGTAAATTATTTAGCAAAAACCCATTACAGATGGCAGGAAAAAGCAGATGTAGTGATTCGGATGCCTTGTGGAGCAGGAGTACAGGCAGGACCTTTTCATTCTCAGACCAATGAGGCGTGGTTTACAAAAACACCGGGATTAAAAGTCGTTTATCCGGCGTTTCCTTATGATGCTAAAGGTTTATTAGCAACTGCGATCAATGATCCGAACCCTGTATTGTTTTTTGAACATAAGCAACTATACAGAAGTATTTATCAGGAAGTGCCAAAGGACTATTATACATTACCTTTTGGAAAAGCTGCTTTATTGAAAGAAGGAACAGATATAACAGTTATCGCCTTTGGAGCGGCGGTACACTGGGCAGTAGAGACTTTGTCTCATATTGCTGATATAAAAGCAGATGTGCTGGATTTACGTACTTTGCAGCCATTAGATACAGAAGCGATCTTTAATTCTGTTAAGAAAACAGGTAAAGCAATTATTCTACAGGAAGATTCTATGTTTGGAGGTATAGCAAGTGATATATCGGCTATGATTATGGAAGAGTGTTTTGAATATCTTGATGCTCCGGTAAGACGAGTTGCCAGTTTAGAAACACCTATTCCGTTTACAAAAACACTAGAAGATCAGTATTTACCAAAAAATAGATTTGAGAAAGTTTTAAAAGAATTAATAAATTATTAATATTTTAAACCTCACTTATTTTAAATAATAAGAAGGCAGTTGGCTTCAATAGCGATAGCAATAATAAAACATATCCCTTTTCTAAGGGATCTCCATTTTTTGTTATTTTACTTAATAATTATTGATTGTGTAATTATTTTAATTTAAAATTACACTGTGTGTATTTTTAAATTGGTTTTTTTATGTAATAATAATTATTATAATTGCTAATTTAGTATATTTATGCAAAATATATATACATGGAGATTTTAGAATGCCCGAAATGTTATAATAAAAAAATCACAAAAAGTGGTGTTATCAAAGATAAACAAAGGTATTTATGTAAATCCTGTAACTATTATTTTACGGTTAATAAAATAGGGAAAAAGATAGATACTTACTATGTAATTAAAGCACTTCAGTTACATCTGGAAGGATTAAGTTTTAGAGAAATAGAGCGTATTCTGGGGATCTCCCATGTAACAGTAAGCAACTGGGTAAAGGAATTTAAAGTAAAGAAGCCTTCTCAGACAGATTATCATCCCACATATAAAATATTGAATCATTTAGAGCTGGTAGAATATATTAAAAATAAGGGACAGCTTTCCGGTGCAGGCATGATTATAACAGAGTTAGGGGATAAATTTATGCTGATAAAATGGAAAAGATTTAAAGATTAACTATATACTTTACAAAAAGATATACCTGTTTTTTGTTTGTTGTTTCATTTGTTAGAATTTGGCAGTACAATAAAATTACTTAAACTAACCAAAACTAACACATTTATGAAACAAATCAGCTTAATAGCGTTTCTTCTGCTTTTATCCTTAAAATGTTTTTCTCAGGGATCGCCAGATTATGGTAGTGGAATGAAATTTAATTTAGATCCAGAAGGAAAAAAGTACGTTCGTATAATTGCCTGGGCACAGGCTTGGGGACAGTACAATGACAATGTTCCTAATGATGAAAGCACTACTTCAATAAGTTTAAGAAGAGCTAGAATTCTTACTTATGCTCAGATAAGTGATAAATTTTTAATATTAACTCATTTCGGTTTAAACTCTCTTAATGCGAATACAATGTCTCCTTTAGGTAAAGGAGAAGGTTCTCAGCTTTTCTTTCATGATGTATGGGCTCAGTATAGTTTGTCCAAAGATCATGCTATCGGTTCCGGTTTGCATTACTGGAATGGTATTTCCCGTTTAAATAATACAAGTACAATGAACTTTCTGACACTGGATAATAATCGTCAATCGTGGGCAACTCTGGGTTTGTCAGATCAGTTTGCAAGACATTTGGGGATATATGCTAAAGGAAGTTTTGATAAATTCCAGTATCGTATTTCTGTAAATGAAGCTATTAACAGCGGTTTAGACGAAAGAGATGCCTCTTCTGCATATGCTGTTTACGGGGGAAGAAGACTGAAAGGATCAAAACATTCAGGGAAAACGTATGCAGGGTATTTTGAATATAATATTCTTGAAACAGAATCTAATTTCCTTCCTTATAAAGTAGGTTCATATTTAGGAACTAAAAAAATATTCAATATAGGAGCTGGTTTTTTTGCTCATCCAAAGGGGAGTGTTATTCTTGACGGAACAGCATTAAAAGGGGAGAATGTAACCATTTTTGCTGTAGATGCTTTTTATGACGCTCCGCTTGGAGAGAATAAAGGGGCTATCACTGCTTATGCTACTTATCAGAACAATGATTACGGGCATAATTATCTATACAATGCTTACGGTACGGGAAGTATGCTTTATGGTCATATGGGATATGTCCTGCCTACTACAAAACTAACAAAATTTCAACCTTATGTTTCTTATGCGTCTAATAGTTATGATGCTGTAGATGACAACAGAAACATATTTGGTATAGGAGGAAATATCTATTTGAACGGACATAATTCAAAATTGACTTTAGAATATAAGAATGAAAAATTCGGGGATGATAAAACAGGTACAGTTACATTACAGGCTATGATTTATCTATAATAATCTATTAACTCTATAAAATACTTTTTATGAATACAGATAAAAAATCAACAAAAGGAATTTGGAAAGTTATTTCCGCTTCCTCAATGGGAACATTAATTGAATGGTATGACTTCTTTATTTTTGGTAGTTTAGCAGTTGTTATTTCAACAAAATTCTTTCCTTCAGACAATCCTACAGCGGCCTTTTTATCCACTTTAGCAACCTTTGCAGCTGGATTTGTCGTTCGTCCGTTCGGAGCCCTCTTTTTTGGAAGGCTGGGAGATTTAATCGGAAGAAAATATACTTTTATGGTTACTTTGCTTTTAATGGGAGGAGCTACTTTCTTAATAGGCTGTGTTCCCAGTTATGACAGTATAGGCTATTTAGCACCTATTCTGGTTTTAGTATTACGTTTATTACAGGGGCTGGCTTTGGGAGGTGAGTATGGAGGAGCTGCAACTTATGTGGCAGAACATGCACCTATTGGACAGCGCGGTTATTGGACTTCATGGATTCAGACGACGGCTACTTTTGGACTTTTTATTTCTTTAGTGGTTATCCTTATTACAAAGGGCTCTCTTTCTGCTGAAGCATTTGATGAATGGGGATGGAGAGTACCATTCTGGATTTCAATTATTATGGTATTTGTGTCTTATTTAATCCGTAAGAATATGCATGAATCTCCTGTTTTTGCAAAAGCAAAGGCGGAAGGAAAAACAAGTACTAATCCATTAAAAGAAAGTTTTGGAAATCGTTATAATTTAAAATTTGTATTACTGGCTTTATTCGGGGCAACCATGGGGCAGGGTGTAATATGGTATACCGGACAGTTTTATTCAATGAGTTTTATGAAAACAGTAATGTCTGTAGACTCTTCTCAAGTAGATGAATTATTAGGAATTGCGTTGTTGGCAGCAACTCCGTTCTTTGTGGTTTTTGGTTGGTTGAGTGATAAAATAGGAAGAAAAAGTATTATGATGACCGGAATGCTTTTGGCGATCTTTTTATATCGACCGATTTACAAACAGATGTATCAGACTACAAATGTTGAGAATAAAACGGAAATAACAGAAAAAACAAAAATAATAGCGGGAGTAAAGGAAAATAAAACAGGTTCAGTAGATTCCACTTATGTTACTACGAAAGAATTTACAGATGGCACTCTGTTTCATCAGATTAAAACGGTACATTTAGATAATGGTAAATATATAATAACTGACGGACATGTTCAGACGGACACTAAAACAACACTAAATATTATATCAGGAGATAAATGGATGCTTATCTTTTTAGTATTTATTCAAGTTATCTTTATTACTATGGTTTATGGTCCTATTGCAGCCTTTTTGGTTGAAATGTTCCCGCTTAAGATCAGATATACTTCGATGTCTTTACCATATCACGTAGGTAATGGAATTTTCGGAGGGTTATTACCGGCTATTTCAACCTATTTTGTATCTAATGCAAAAGATGCCGGAAATACAGAATTCTATTTAGAAGGATTGTGGTATCCAATTGTTATTTCAGCGATTTGTTTCGTTATAGGGATGATCTATTTAGACAGAAAAAATAAAAAAGTAACCGAATAAATAAAGACATTATGGATAAAATTAAAAGAATATTAGGCATAGTTTGGTTAGCATTAGCCTTTGCGGCTGCTTATTTTTGTATCTTCATATTTGGTATACCGAAGTTAATTTCCGGTAAACAAGAAGATCTGGTATTTGGTATTATTATACTTTTAGTATTAACACCATTAATTGTAATAGGATTAGCAACTTTTGGATATTACGCACTTATAGGTGAATATGACGAAGAAAGACTATAAGATTTAATTTCATGTAAATATACAACAGCTCCTGTTTTTCATCAGGGGCTGTTTATAGGTTAAAAAGAATATAAATGAGAACACGTTACGAACAGAAGTTAGTGATTCTGACCATTTTACTACTAGTAGGATTAAATGTGCCAATATTACTATTATTTGACAGTACTCAGAGTGTTTTTGGAATACCGGTCATTTATGTATATATATTCAGTTGCTGGTTGTTAACAGTTCTGGTGTCTTATTTTATTATTAACAGGGATTATGAATAGTATCAGTGTTTTATTGATTTTACTAATTTATTTAAGCGTACTTTTTTTTACAGCACACTGGTCTGAGAAAAAAATAAACAGTAAGTGGATTAATAATCCATATGTTTATACGCTGTCTTTAGCTGTTTTTTGTACCGCCTGGACCTATTATGGAAGTATAGGTGTAGCGGCAGATAGTGGTTTAAATTATCTTACTGTATATATAGGTCCCGTTATAATTATTCCTGCGTGGATTGTTATCATGAGGAAGATTATCAGAATATCCAAAGTGAATAAAATATCGAGTATTGCAGATTTTATATCTTTGCGATATGGTAATAACAGAACTCTGGGAGCAGTTGTTGCGCTTCTTTGCATATTAGCTGTTCTACCTTATATCTCATTGCAGCTAAAAGCAATTTCAGATACTTTTCATGTAATAACCAAAACTGAAATAACTTCAAGTATTTTTAATGACACTGCTACCTATGTTTCTATTTCATTAGCTTTATTTGCCTCTTATTACGGCACACGTTATGTAGATGCTTCTGAAAAAAGAAGAGGAATTATAACAGCTGTAGCATTAGAGTCTGCTCTAAAACTAATCTTCTTTCTGATTGTGGGGATATATGTAACGTTTTTTGTTTTTGATGGGTTTGAAGACATCTATAAACAGGCTTCTGTACTGCCCGATTTTGTAAAACGAAATACAATAGGAGGAATACCACAGGCTATAAACTGGATGTTTTTATGTCTTTTATCTCTTTTTGCTATTTTTTTGTTACCAAGACAGTTTCATGTTTCAGTTGTTGAAAATAACAGAGAAAGACATTTAAAAAAGGCAATCTGGTTGTTTCCATTGTATTTATTCCTGTTCAATATTTTTGTATATCCGATTGCGTGGGGAGGAAACATTTTGTTTAAAGGGCAGAACCTTAATTCTGATACTTATTCTTTGTTGATACCACAGTTTTTTAATAACAACATAGTAACTCTGATGGTATTTTTAGGAGGTTTTTCTGCAGCTATATCAATGATTGTCATAGCCTCTATTTCTCTTTCTATTATGCTCAGCAATAATATATTGATCCCTTATGGATTTTTAGGAGCTTTGAAAAATGAAAAACAGGCAGAAAATAATAATAAGATTGTTACTATTCGCAAGATTGGAATTTTTAGTCTGATTATGTTGTCCTATATTATTTATAAACAGTTTGTACTGGAGTTTTCTTTGTTTTCTATAGGATTGATTTCATTTGTAATTATTTCACAGTTAGCTCCCTCTTTTTTTGGTGCTTTATTCTGGAAAAGAGGTTCCTCAAAAGGAGCAATAGCCGGAATAGCAATAGGACTATTAGTGTGTAGTTATACTTTACTGATTCCTTATGCGTTGCAAAATGCTTCTTTTATTGAGGATGGTTTATTTGGAATAGAATTATTAAAACCATATCAGTTATTTGGATTAAATTATTTAGAAACGATTCCACATGCCTTATTCTGGAGTTTATTATTTAATGGTTTTACGTTCTTAATTCTTTCCGTTAGTTTTAAAAGTGATTACAGAGAACGAAATTATGCTGAAATGTTTGTAGATATTGATGAACATATTATGATGCATGAAAATGCTTTTATATGGAAAGGAACCGCTTATATCGATGATATTCAAAAAGTTTTATTTCGTTTTTTAGGAAAAGAAAAAACAACTGAAGCAATACATGATTTTAATGTAAAATATGATGTTTTATCAGACAGCCGGCTTGCTGATTCCCGTTTAATTAAATATGCTGAAAATTTACTAACAGGACATATTGGTACAGCATCTGCAAAAATTTTAATTTCAAGTGTAGTGAAAGAAGAGAAAATAACAATGCCTGAAGTGTTAAAAATATTAGAAGAATCAAAGCAGAATATCATAATTAATAAAAAATTAGTTGAAACATCAGATGAGTTACATGTTATCACAAAACAGTTGCAAAAGGCAAACGAGAATCTTGTAAAAAAGGACAAGCAAAAAGATGACTTTTTAGACACAATATCACATGAATTAAAAACACCGATTACAGCTATTAAAGCAGCAACAGAAATATTATATGATGACGATGATATTCCTAAAGAAATGAGAAAAAAATTTCTGCAGAATATAATTTCAGAATCAGATCGTCTAAATCGTTTAATAACTAAAATATTGGATCTTGAAAAATTTGAATCAGGAAAGCAAAAAATTTATGTGACCCGAAATAATATTTATCTGACAATATCAAAAACGTTAGACAATCTAAAACATTTACTAGATAATAAAGGAATTAAGGTGGATATTATGTCTAAAAAAAATATTGTAAAGGCTTTTTATGATGAAGACAGAATTACACAAGTATTACATAACTTATTATCTAATGCGATTAAATTTTGTCCCCAACAAGAAGGGCATATTATGATTGATATCAATGTAACAGACAATCATATTGCAATAGCAATTCAGGATAATGGCAAAGGAGTAAATACAGAAGATCTTGAAGCTATATTTGATAAATTCTATCAGTCAAAAAATCAGAATATTAAAAAACCAATTGGCAGTGGTTTAGGATTATCTATTTGTAAACAGATTATAGAGCACCATAAAGGTAAAATCTGGGTAGAAAATTTAGAAATAACAGGAGCGAAGTTCACTTTTATATTACCCCAGTATAATAATAATTGAAGCGATGAGTATAAAAATTTTGATTGTAGATGATGAACCTAATATAGTAATGTCATTAGAATATACTTTTAGGAAAAAAAATTATGAAGTATTTATTGCCCGCGATGGTCAGGAAGCTCTGGATATTCTAAAAGAAGAATTACCGGATGTAATTCTTCTGGATATTATGATGCCATATCTTGATGGTTATGCTACCATTGAGCAAATAAAAAGTGATAACAGATTAAAAGACTGTAAGATAATTTTTCTTTCGGCAAAGAGTAAAGAATCTGATATAGAAAAAGGATTAAATCTGGGAGCGGATTTATATATTATTAAACCATTTTCTATAAAAAGATTAGTTGAACAAGTTGAAGATTTATTTGAAAATAAGAAAAAAATATTGTAAGTTGAACCCGCTTTTAGGAGTAAGAATAATATATTAAAATTTAACAGTATTATTTAGAAATAAAACAATATTAGCTATAAAATAGACTAAAGTTATTTTTAAGAGTTAAAAATTAAACAAAAGCTATTCTTATTAATAATATTGGTAGCGATTGATCTTTATAACAGTAAAAAGACATTTTATTATCATAGTATTAAAGTAAAAGCTATATTTATAGATATTAAAAAACAGAAGAATAAAAAAAAGAAGAAAATTTAAAAATTTAAAAAATGAGTTATTACAAAGTTGATAGTTTAGAAAAGTATTTTAAACATTATAATAAATCGGTTAGAGAACCCAGAAAATTTTGGGGAAAAATTGCTGAAGAAAACTTCACCTGGTATCAGAAATGGGATAAGGTAGTAGAATTCAATATGATTGATGCCGAAATTAAGTGGTTTACAAATGCAAAAGTCAATATTACAAAGAATTGTATAGACAGACATCTGGCAAAACGAGGTGATAAAACAGCTATTATCTTTGAACCTAATAACCCGGCAGAAGAATCATTACATATAACCTATAATGAGCTATATGAACGTGTTTCAAAAATGGCCAATGTAATACGAGATCAGGGCATTAAAAAGGGGGACAGAGTATGTATTTATCTACCTATGATTCCGGAATTAGCAATCGCAATTTTAGCCTGTGCCAGAATTGGAGCAGTACACTCTGTTGTGTTTGCAGGATTCTCATCATCAGCAGTTACTGCCAGAATTAATGACTCTTCCTGTAAACTGGTAATTACTTCTGACGGAGGCTACAGAGGAAACAAAACAATTGATCTGAAAGGTATTATTGATGAAGCTCTGGAAAAATCACCTTCTGTAGAAAAAGTACTGGTTGTTAAAAGAACCAATTCAGATATTAAAATGGTTGAAGGACGTGATCTTTGGTTACAGCCTCTTTTAGATAATGCAATGGATAACAGCGTTGCCGAAATAATGGATGCAGAAGATCCTTTATTTATCCTTTATACTTCCGGATCAACTGGAAAACCAAAAGGAATGGTACATACCACAGCCGGATACATGGTTTATGCTGCCTATACATTCAAAAACATTTTTCAGTATGAAGAAGACGATATTTTTTGGTGTACAGCCGATATCGGATGGATAACAGGACATTCTTATATTTTATACGGACCATTGCTAAACGGAGCTACAACCGTTCTTTTTGAAGGAATTCCGTCTTATCCGGACTCCGGTCGTTTCTGGGAAGTGATCGATAAACATAAAGTGAATCAGTTCTATACTTCTCCAACAGCAATCAGAGCGCTGGCAAAAGAAAAATCAGAATGGGTAGATAAATATGATCTTTCCTCAATAAAAGTACTCGGTTCAGTAGGAGAGCCTATCAATGAGGAAGCATGGCACTGGTATAATGACCATGTTGGTAAGAAAAAATCTCCGATAGTAGATACCTGGTGGCAAACAGAAACCGGTGGAATCCTAATTTCTCCAATTCCTTTTGTAACACCCACAAAACCAACTTATGCTACATTGCCCTTACCAGGTGTTCAGGCAGTATTAATGGATGAAAAACGTAATGAAATTGAAGGTAACCAAGTAGTTGGTAGTTTATGTATCAAGTTTCCATGGCCTGGTATTGCAAGAACAATCTGGAACGATCATCAACGTTATATTGACACTTATTTTAAAGCTTTTCCCGGTAAATATTTCACAGGAGATGGTGCTTTAAGAGATGAAGTCGGGTATTACAGAATTACAGGAAGATTAGACGATGTTGTTATTGTATCCGGTCACAACCTTGGAACTGCTCCGATAGAAGATGCAATCAATGAACATCCTGCTGTTGCTGAATCTGCTATCGTTGGATATCCTCACGATATAAAAGGAAATGCTCTATATGGTTTTATTACTCTAAAAGAAGTAGGAGAGACCAGAGTAAGAGAAAATCTTATTAATGAGATCAATCAGTATATTTCCAGTCATATCGGACCGATTGCTAAACTGGATAAAATACAGTTCGTATCAAGTTTACCAAAAACACGTTCCGGTAAAATTATGCGTAGAATTTTGAGAAAAATAGCTGAAGGAGAAGATAATATGACCAATTTTGGCGATACATCAACACTTATTAATCCTGAAATAATTAATGAGATTATGTTGGAAAAAGTATAATAAGAAAAAAGCGGTTTCAATTGAAACCGCTTTTTTTATGCCCTGATTAAATTACATAATCTAGTTAAAAGGGGGATAAAGTCATTTCGATTTTATCCCCTTTTGTTTTTTATTAATGTATCTAAATATCTTAATTGTTTAGTATCTTTTTGTATTTCCTTTTTACTGATCTCGAATTTTTGAGACATTCAATTAACGAATTGAAAAGATCATCTTTCATTTTGCCCCAAATTTGATAATCACTATCTTCATTAGGATAGATTCCTTTTAAATGCTCAATTGAATAATCATCTAATTGATGTCCGTAAATGTGAGTTTTAAAGTCAAACTTTCTCCCGCAATCTGTAACTACTTTTGCCTCAGAAAGAACAAAGCAGTTAAAATTTATTTCAGGAAGTTCTAAACAACCGCTTTCGATTTCATCCTTTTTAGGAATATTGTCCGTCCTTGTTGGGAGAGATGCTATAATATTTTGTCCGTCTTTGTTTTTTAAAATAACAAAGTATTTAGGTTTAGCAGTATTCCCATTTTTAAAATAGAAAGGGTCAAAATAAATTATAGTTCCTTCTGCAAACATTTTAATTACATTCTAAATATTCACTATAAATCATTTTTTTTCTATCGTCGTGGTTAATTAATAAACTCATATCTACGAATAGTTCAGTACTATTAATTACTTCTTTTTCTAAAAGTTCTAAGACAGCGTTTTCTGAAGCAACATTATGCCAAGGTGAATTTTTTCGATGAGTATAGTAAATTAATTCTTTAGCAGTTTTATCTCCAAATTTCTCAATAACAGAATTTAGTAAATCTATGTCGTTATCTGAAAACTCATCATCGCTGAAATCAATAATAGGTGTTATTATGGAATTTCCATCTTCGGAAGCTCTTTTAATATATTTTCTTAACAAAGTAGTTTCAGAAGATAAATCAATAAAAATCTCTTCTGAAACAGGACCAAATTTCCAAACCTTGTACTTTAAATTAAAAAAAGGAATCCCGCTTTTTTTAATTGATAATTCATCTAAAATATAGATTAATTTTAAAGCCTTTGTTTTTGACAAATGAGGCAATTTGTTGGAAAGATAAATTAATGCATTTCCAACTTTCTCTATTTGATTCTCAGATAATCTTATGTATGATGTTTTTTCCACGTTGCAAATATACGAATTAAATTCAAGGTTCTTAACAATTAGTTATTAGCGGATCATTTTAGCTTATATCTATTATCCCTTATAGATAGTTCTATTGTATTGCCTCAGTAAAAAGGGAGAGATTTAGAATCATTCTGTAATGTAGATTTATAGTTGTTTAATAAACTAAATCTGTTTTGCATATTCTGCTATTTTATTCTCACTTATTTGTTTTGTTACTTCAAGCAGTCGCTTTACTTTGGGCAACAAAGCGTCAATGTCTTCTTTTGTTACTATGAATTGCGGATTATAACGTGCCTCGATATAAGCGCTTTTTAAGAGTTCAAATAATCGTTTTTCTTCGTCAGTATCATTGGGGAAAATGGGAGGTAAGTCTGCTGAATATTTCCTTACGAAAGAAAATAATTTGGATAAATTATGCAGTTTTGGATTGGTTAAGGTAAACACTAATCGAATGGTTTGAAAGCAATTTTCACAGGCTTGATGGAGATAAAACGATGCTTGTATATATTCATTCTTTTTATAGTTATGAATTGCATCATCTGTAAAAAGATTTGCTCTGTGAGATTTCTCTTTAAAATATTCTTCTGCCTGTTGTTTTATTTCATCAAAACGAAGTGGGCGTTGTTCTGCAAGGGTGTGTTTCTTACTATCATAAAGTATAATTCCTTCTTCTTTGATTTGGGTATAAAAATATCTGCCTGCATCGATATATTCATTTAATCGATTAATGTTTTCATGAATAAACTCAACGGGAGTTTGTAAGTCCGGATCCTGATAATACATATTATCAATCGCATCAAGAATCCTGGTTGCTCTTTGTTCGGTTACTTTTTCTGTTACTACAAGTATATCATAATCGCTTCTGTAGGAGGTGGGAATGCCAAATTCTACTCTTTCGTCATGATCTACGTATTCATTTCTTGCATAACTTCCGTAGAGGATAATCATTTGCGTTTTTGGAAGTCTTGTCGTTATTTGTTCTACAAAACGGAGGAGGTCTCTTTGTTTTTTTTGTGGCAGATAAGCGATGGAATTTTTCATGGAATGATTTACGGGGTTACAAAACAAAGATTATTTTATTTATTAAGATTTATTTTTTACTAAAGTAGTTAAAAAAAGAAAACATTTCTTCGACACTAAGAATAAAGTTCCTTTTAATTCAGATTATTGAAAAGGTTAAAGATACTTTTATTTTAATTGATAGTTGATAGTTTATAATGTATTCTATTCTCCTAACGGGTCTTTTTTTGACCTGTTAGGTTATAAACTGTGCTTCGGATTAATACGCGTTAAAACGCGTATCTACAATCTATATCTACAAAAAACCAACATATAAATTAATCCTAACAGGTCAAAAAAAGACCTGTTAGGAGAATAAAATCCTTGTTCTGACTTTGCAGAGCAGAGTTATTTTAATTGATAGTTAATAATTGATAGTTTGTGAAAACTGAATACTGCGACTGAGAACTCTAAGGAAATCTCTCTCTTTGGACTGAGGCGAGAGATTGTTGCAACGCAATGTGTTGCTTCGGGCGAAGGGAGGGAGATTTCTTTGGGATTTTAGAGTAAGATGTTTTTTAGCCCTGATAGAGCTGGTATCCTTTTTTTATTTTTCTTAAAAAAAGATATAAGCGAAATCCTATAAAAATCCTATAAAAATCTTATTTCAAACAGAAAAGGGTTCATGACTTCCTTTAAAAAACAATAAATAAAAAGGAATAAAGCAGGAAATAGCTTCAAATAAAAATGGGTTCATGACCTCTTCTGAAAAACAATAAATAAAAGGGAATAAAACAGGGATTTTTTATTATCGGTCAGGAGACCGCATTCATACCTACGAAGTTGAAAACTTCGTAGAGCGCAACAACCAACAACCAACAACCAACAACCAACAACCAACAACCAACAACCAACAACCAACAACCAACAACTAACAACTATTTTTTAAAAAAGGCTTCTTTCCAGAGTTTTAATTTTTCTTCAAAAGGAATTGTATTAGCAGGGCTGGTTGAAGGTAGTTGAAAATATTCAATAGAGTTGATCTGTCCAAATTTTCGGATAAAATATTTATGACTTTCTTTTCCGTTGAATAATATCCGTCTTATTTTTGGGTATTCTTTAAAAAGGGTAATAAAATCATTTTCAGTATGGTTTCGGATATTAATATCTAAACTTCCTTTTCTTTCGCAGGCCTGAAGAACATCCCATAGACCTATATTTTGTTGTTGGAGCAGATCTATTTTGTTTTCGAATAAAGGATCGACTACACCATCGGAAAAAACAGTATAAATAATTTTCCAGAACTGATTTCTATTGTTTCCATAATATTCCTGAACTGAAAGTGAAATTTCACCAGGCATAGTTCCCAGAATTAAGGTATCTGTTTTATTATCTATTACAGGTTTAAAAGATTCTTTAATAAGTTCCATTGTATTTTGTTTTTATGCAGGAGATTTTTCTTTTTCAAGAATAGCAAGCGCCAACCTTATTTTTTCATAAGGGATCTGTTCTTTGTAATAATCATAATAGGGTTTTAAAGTGGCTGGGCAATCCAGTTCTTCCTGTATTTTTCTAATTTTTTCAACTTCATCTGCTGAAACAAAATCGAAAAGATTTATGTTTTTACCATCACTGTATAATTTTGCCAGATGAGACATAATAGTAGTACTGTTTAGTTTTCTTTTTAATGCTATTTCATCAGGAGAGAATCCGCTTTCATACAAATATAGGGTTTCGGTATAGGTATCGACTTTTCTGGGTTTAGAACTTTTTTCTTTATAAAATTCAATAATAGCGGTAATGAACTGGTCTCCGTATTTTTCCATTTTAGCGCGCCCTACGCCATCAATTGCCAGAAAAGTGGTATCGCTCATGGGTCTTTCTGTTTCCATTTGTCGTAAAGTGGCATCGCTGAATATAACATAAGCCGGAACATTTTCTTCCAGTGCTATTTCATAACGAATTTTTCGGAGTATTTCAAACAGACTATTTTTAACGATTGTTTTTTTAGTGGATTTTACTGTTCCTTTTTCAATTACAATCTGTTGTGCTTTTGTTAGTTGTACTTTTTCGCCTTCAAAAAGTACTTTTTTAGCAAAAGAAGTCAGTTTTATTTTATTCTGTTCATGAAAAGCAATTTCACAATATCCGAGATTGATTAACTGGATTAAATACTGGTTCCAGTCCTGCCAGGCAATATCATTCCCGATTCCGTATGTTTTTAGGTTTTGATATTCTTTTTCATAGATAGATGCATTTTTAGAACCTCTCAGAAAATCGACAATAACACTTAGGGGTTCGCTTTCTTTGAGACGAACAATGGCAGAAAGTGCTTTTTGTGCTATGATAGTTCCGTCAAAGAAAGAGGGAGGGTTTTTGCATACATCACAATTGCCACAATCTTCACTGATTAGTTCTCCAAAATAATTTAGTAATATTTTTCGTCTGCAGCTCAAAGCATCTGCATATTGTTTCATTCGGTCCAGTTTAGCTAACTGTACTTCAGCATTTGAAGCGCCTGAAGCAAATTTTTGTAACTGAATGACATCGCCGTAACTCTGAAATAATATGGTTTCGGAAGGTAATCCGTCTCGTCCTGCACGTCCAATTTCCTGATAATATCCTTCAATATTTTTTGGTAGATTATAATGTATTACCCAACGTACATTTGATTTGTCAATTCCCATTCCAAAAGCAATGGTGGCACAAACAATCTGTAATTTATCATTGATAAATTCTTCTTGCGTTTGGGAACGTTCCTGATAATCGAGACCTGCATGATAGGCTTTGGCATTAATTTCTGCTTTTTGTAGTTTTTCGACCACTTCTTCTGTCATTTTTCTGCTTAGGCAGTAGATAATACCGGATTCCTGTGGCTTATTTCGGATAAAATCAATGATTTGTTTTATTCTGTCTTGTGCAGAACGAACTTCCAGACTTAAATTCTTTCTGTCAAAGGAAGCAATGTATCGTTCCGGCTGATTTAAATTCAGCTGTTCTATAATATCTTCACGTGTTGCTTTATCTGCTGTAGCAGTAAGTGCCAGAATAGGAGTGGAGGGGAAACGGTTCTTTAGATATCCCAGATTAGTATAAGCAGGACGAAAATCATGACCCCATGAGGATATGCAGTGTGCTTCATCTATGGCTATTAAACTAATAGTTAATCGGTTGAATATTGTGTCTAAGAACGATAAACTTTCCGGAGCAACATATAATAATTTAATCGTATTGTTCTGTAATCCTTCAAAAACAGTATTTTGCTGTTCTGAATTTTGACTGCTGTTAATATAAGAAGCGGATATGCCGTTTGCTTTAAGGCTGTCTACTTGATCTTTCATTAAGGCAATTAATGGAGAGATTACTATTGTGATTCCGGGAAGTAATAGGGCAGGTAACTGAAAACAGATCGATTTTCCTCCACCGGTAGGCATTATTACAACGGTATCTTTTTGATTTAAAATAGAGTTAATAATTGATTCCTGAAGTGGTCTGAATTTTTCAAAACCAAAGTTTTCTTTTAGAGTAGTATGTAAAATTTCAGATGTTATCATGGCGTATAAATTGGGTGGATAAGTTACAAAAAAAAGGGAACTCTTTAAATTAAGAGTTCCCTTTTTTAAATACTATTTTAAAAATAATTAATCTTCGTCTTCTTCATCATCTTCATCAATAGGCTCATCTATGGGGTCTGTTTCGTCATCATCATCGTCCTCATCAATGTCAAGATCTTTTAAAGCGTCGATAGATACAACATTATCAATGTCAACATCTTCCTCGTCTTCTTCAAAATTTTCAATTCTGTCTGCTAACTTAGTACTTACTTTTACAAGAAAAATAGTATCTTCTGTTCTAACTTCGACAGCCTCAATAGTTTCGTTTTTAGCATTTTTAAAACGGATGATATTAGAATCATCATATCCGTCAGGAAATCTTTCAACCAATAAGGTTAATATTTCATTCGTTAATTTAGCATAATCAACAATAACTCTTTTCATATAATCTTATAAATCTAATAGGTAAGCAAAAATTAAAGGTGCTACAATTGTAGCATCAGACTCGATGACAAACTTTGGAGTATTGATGTCTAATTTACCCCATGTAATTTTTTCATTTGGTATAGCTCCTGAATAAGAACCATAGCTGGTCGTAGAATCAGAAATCTGACAGAAATAACTCCAGAAAGGTGTATCTGTCATTTCAAGATCCTGGTAAAGCATTGGAACAACACAAATAGGGAAGTCTCCTGAAATTCCTCCGCCAATCTGGAAGAAACCGATTCCTTTTTGAGAGTTTTTTGGATACCAGTCTGCTAAAAATGCCATATATTCAATTCCTGATTTCATAGTAGAAGCTTTAAGTTCTCCTTTGATTACATAAGAAGTGAAGATATTTCCCATTGTACTGTCTTCCCATCCCGGAACTACAATAGGCAGGTTTTTTTGTGCAGCAGCATACATCCAACTGTCTTTTATATCAATTTCATAATACTCTTCAAGAACACCTGATAATAATAATTTATACATATATTCATGAGGGAAGTAACGTTCTCCTTTTTCTTCAGCATCTTTCCAGATTTTGAAAATATGTTTTTGTAAGCGGCGGAAAGCTTCTTCTTCCGGAATACAGGTATCAGTAACACGATTTAATCCTTTTTCCATTAAATCCCATTCCTCTTGTGGAGTCAGGTCACGATAATTTGGAACTCTTTTATAATGAGAGTGAGCTACTAAATTCATGATATCTTCTTCCAGGTTAGCGCCTGTACAAGAGATAATCTGAACTTTATCTTGTCGAATCATTTCTGCAAAAATTTTGCCTATTTCAGCTGTACTCATTGCACCTGCTAAAGTCACCATCATTTTTGCACCGTTCTGTAATTGTTGTTCGTAAGCCTTAGCTGCATCAACTACCGTAGCAGAATTGAAATGTAAATAATACTTCTCAATAAACTGACTGATTGGTCCTTTACTCATTTTAATTGTTTTCTATTTATTGGGTTTAATAATTTTATTCAAAAATAATTTATTTTTGGTCATATCCTAAAATTTTTAGCACATCTTCTGCTTTTTGTTGTTCAGAAAACACTTCAGTTGCTAAAATACCGTTCTCATCACGGTCTATAAGAATATGTTTGGGTTGTGGGATCAGACAGTGATGTAATCCACCATAACCACCTATTGTTTCCTGATAAGCTCCTGTATTAAAGAAACCTATATATAAAGGCTTGTCTTTACTGTATTTAGGTAAATATATAGCATTCATATTCTGTTCTGAATTGTAATAATCATCACTGTCACAGGTCATTCCTCCAAGGAGAACACGTTCATACTGATCGTTCCATCTGTTTATAGCCAGCATTACAAATCGTTTGTTAATAGCCCAGGTATCCGGAAGAGTAGTAATGAAAGAAGAATCGATCATATTCCATTTCTCTCTATCGTTTTGTTGTTTCTGATATAGAATCTGATAAATAGCACCCGCACTTTCACCTACAGTAAAAGAACCGAATTCAGTAAAAATATTTGGAACAGGAACGTCCGCCTCTTCACAGGAGATTTTAATCTGATTGATAATCTCATCAATCATATACTGATAATCGTATTCAAAAGCAAGTGAGTTTTTAATAGGGAAACCACCACCGATATTTAAACTATCCAGTGTAGGGCATTCTTTTTTAAGTGCTACATATACTTTTAAACATTTTAAAAGCTCATTCCAGTAGTAAGAAGTATCTCGTATTCCGGTATTAATGAAGAAATGCAGCATTTTTAATTCTACATTCTTATTTTCTTTTATTTCTCTTTTATAGAAAGGAACAATATTTTTGTATCCAATACCTAAACGACTGGTATAAAACTCAAATTTAGGCTCTTCTTCGGCAGCAATTCGAATACCGATTTTAAATTTACCATTAATAGAGTTTTGTAACAAATCCAGTTCTTCAAAGTTATCTATAACCGGAATAGTTTTAACATGTCCATTGTTCATTAATCGGGCAATATTCTCAATGTACTGATCTCTTTTAAAACCATTACAGAGAACATACGTATTTTTATTTATTTTTCCTGTTTCTAATAATTTTTCCACAATATTTACATCAAAAGCAGAAGAAGTTTCAATGTGAATATCATTTTTAAAGGCTTCATTCATTATAAATTCAAAATGAGAGCTTTTAGTACAGTAGCAGTAGTAATACTTTCCGTCATACTTATTTTTTTCCATAGCATTTCTAAACCAGTCTTTGGCTTTCTTAATGTTATTAGAAATCTGAGGCAGGTAAGTAAATTTTAAAGGAGTTCCATACTGTTCTACTAATTTCATCAGATCAATATTATGAAACTGCAGATTATCTTTATTTAAAGTAAATTCTTCCTGAGGAAAGTAGAAGGTCTGATTAATTAGATCAAAATATTTTGTATTCATTATATTTTCGAATTTATTAGATTAAAATAATTTTAAGGGACAATTATTATAATTTAATTTTCAAACTCGAATATTGGCATATATTATAGAAAGTTTTTCCTGAGAGATATTAGAGTATTGAAAAATATCAAAATTCAAACTATTCTTCATAGCAAAAATAATACACCGGAGCCGTGACAAAATTTTGCTTCGTCTGCTGTTATTATTAGTGGTAAATATAGTATTCTGACTCTTTTTCATTGGGGCAAATGTAAAAAATATTATATCTGAAATAAAAACATTTTCATTAAAAAAAAGACATTATGATTTATAATCTATAAAAGCTTCTTTAATAAATTCATTTTCAATAAATTGGTCAATAATTATTTCTCCTATTTTATTGATAAGAGCAAATTGAATTCGACCATATTCATTCTTTTTATCATGAATAAGCAGATCCAGTATAGGTTGAATATCTTCTTCGTTAAATATAATGTCATCAAAAATATTTTTGATAACACTTTTGATCTCTTTATACTCTTCTAAAGTAATATATTTTTTTTTCATAGAGAGAAAAGATTCCAGTATCATTCCCACGGCAATTGCTTCTCCATGCAAAAGAGTGGTCTTATTTTCATTTTCTAAAAAATAAGATTCTATGGCATGCCCTAAAGTATGTCCGAAATTTAGCGCTTTTCGAAGTCCTTTTTCTTTTGGATCTGCCATTACGATTTTATTTTTAATCACTATAGAATCATAGATTAACTGATCCAGATCATCAGAACTCAGCACAGACAAATCTGAAAACTGTTCCCAGTATTTTTTATCATATATCAAACCGTGTTTCAGCATTTCAGCTAATCCGGAGCGCATTTCATTCTGAGGAAGAGTTTCTAAATACTGTGTATCAATAAGAATCATATTTGGGACGTTAAAAACACCTATTTGGTTTTTTAAATTCCCCAGATCGATTCCGTTTTTACCTCCTACAGAAGCATCGACCATAGACAGGAGCGTAGTAGGAATATTGACAATATCAATTCCTCTTTTAAAAGTAGAAGCTACAAATCCGCCCAAATCTGTTACAACACCACCACCCAAATTGATCATTAAACTTTTTCTGTCGGCTCCTAATTCTGTCAGCACTTCCCAAATCTGAACACAGGTTTCAATATTTTTAAAACTTTCTCCTGCTTCAAATTCTATAATTTCCATAGGAACTTCTGTTACTATATTGGGTAGAAACAGAGGTAAACAATGTTCATTAGTATTGCTGTCAACAAGTATAAACAGTTTAGAATATTGTTTATCAAGCAATAAATTATTTAAGGCTTCATAAGCGTTTTCATTAAAGTAAATCAAGTAATCATTGGCTTGAATAGGCTGCATAACTGTATTTTGTTTGAATCAATAAATTTAAGATGCAAAATAAGACAATTTATGAGAAAAAATAAGCTAATAGTATTTATATTTGCGAAAATATACGATTTAATATGGATAAAATATTTGATAATACACAAGTTGCTTTCAGTCTCAAAAGCGATTCAGAGCTTGACAGAGCTTACTTTTTGTTTAAAATGATTGACTCGGAGCCATTAGTCAGAATTGGTACTGCGGTCACTAATTTTGCTATAAAAGCACATCTCCCTGTAGAAAAACTGATTAGAGCTACTGTATTTGATCATTTTTGTGGTGGGACTACGGAGGAAGACTGTTTACCTGTAGTAGACAAAATGTTTACAAAAGGAGTTTCTTCTATTTTGGATTATTCTGTTGAAGGGAAAGAAGAGGAGGCACAGTTTAATGCTGCAATGGAGAAAACATTAAAAACGATTGATTTTGCTCAGGAAAGAAAATCAATTCCTTTTGCGGTTTTTAAACCAACCGGTTTTGGACGTTTTGAATTGTATGAAAAACTAGGTGAAGGTGTGGCTTTTACAGAATCAGAGCAACAAGAATGGAATAGAGTAGTAGAGCGTTTTGATATAGTATGTAAAGCAGCTCATGATAAAGATGTTCCTTTACTGATAGATGCTGAACACAGCTGGATGCAGAATGCTGCGGATAATCTGGTTACTGAAATGATGCAAAAATATAATAAAGAAAAAGCGATTGTTTTCAATACTTTACAAATGTATCGCTGGGATCGATTGGATTATCTTAAACAATTACATGAACAGGCAAAAACAGAAGGCTTCCATATTGGAATGAAACTAGTACGCGGAGCTTATATGGAAGCGGAAAACGCGCGCGCTGTAGAAAAAGGGTATAAATCCCCTATATGTGAATCAAAACCGGCTACAGACACTAATTATGATACAGCAGTTCAGTATATGGTAGACCATATCGATACAATGGCTGTTTTTGCAGGAACTCATAATGAAGACAGTTCTTATAAATTAATGAAGCTTATTACTGAAAAAGATTTGTCTAAAAATGATAGAAGACTTTGGTTTGGTCAGTTATATGGTATGAGTGATAATATCAGCTATAATCTTGCAGAGCAGGGATATAATGATGCTAAATATCTACCTTTTGGACCAGTAAGAGATGTTATGCCGTACTTAATCAGAAGAGCGGAAGAAAACACTTCTGTTGCAGGGCAGACCAGTAGAGAGCTTAACTTGATTAAAACAGAAAGAAGCAGAAGAAAAGGAAAATAATCTTTTCTTTTAAGAATGAATAAACCAGCCTAAATAATGATCTTATTCATTATTTAGGCTTTCTTTTATCTATAAAAGAATAAAATCATCCGCTTTAGGAAAAGAATTCATCACTTCTACAGCAATTTTAGGAACGGGAATTGCCAGTTTACGTTGGATTGTATCTATCCAGGCTCCGTCAACCGTAATTAAAGCACATGTTTTATTTTCGGAATTTAAAAACTCATGTTGTAAGCTCCACCTGGAGGCATCTGCTTTCATTTTTAATATTTTAGTAGCAATACTAATAGTGTCTCCAAAATGAATTTCTCTTCTAAAAACACATTCTTCTCTGAACAAAACAGGACCAAAGTTGCCTTGTTGCATAACACTCATAGTTAATCCTAATTCACCTAGTAATTCAATACGATGTTGTGCCCCAAAATCATAATAAGCACTGTGTCTCATATGAAAATTAGGATCCAAATCCGACCAACGAATAGAAATAGTTTTACTGAATATAGCCATTAATTTAAATGATTTAATGATTAAAAAATTTAAAGTTTGAAATATGGTATCAATATACTAATAAATAGTTGAGATGATAAATAAAATTAAAAATCAGATATTGAACTTGTTTAACAATACAATTTTCGGTTTGTTCAAAACATCGAACGATCTTAAAATCTTTTATAATATCATTTCCATTTCAAACTGATTGACAGTATTGTTTAGTCCTGTTTTTTTCAGACTTTCTGTTTTCTGTATCAGGCGGGAATCTACGTTATTTATACCTATAATTTTTGAAATTTGCTGAATACCGTTAAAAACCGAATTCCAGTCGGATTCTGTATCTTTAAAAGATTCGCATTGTAGAATCATTCCATTTTCAGGGTTAATTATAAAATAACCTTTAAGTCTGTTTTCTTTCAGAATCTCATAATACTGATATTTTCCTTTTTCAAGAGTGTTTTTATGATTATCCCATGAATAATACTGTTGATTCGGCAGTTCACCCCATTTTACGGCAGTATATTCCGTTTCTTTAACAGTAACATTCAGATCATAAACAGGAGATAAAACACCTTTAAAAGACTTCAATTCCCTTGTAATATGAAATCCTGCTTTTTTGTTATACTAACCTAGAAGATAAAAAGCAAAGGAAAGTAAATGAAGGTAACAGGTTAATAGTCAGAAATGAACGTCCTTTAGTGGCATTGAGTGCCTAATAGCTAAAATGCCGATTTCGGCAGATATAAGCAAGAGTTCCGTTTCTATACCGTTACCCATTTTGGACGGAGCAAAACATAGCAATTCGATGACCTTTATTGTCTGATTATAACGCTGTTTGTCTGCCGTTTACATTGTTCAAATAACTCACATAAGAAGTAAATTTATCAACTTTAAAATGTGAGCATTATGAGCAACGAACTGAAAGTCTCTTTTTATATAAAAAGAGAGAGTAGACTTGAAAAGAGCAACCCCAAAGAGCATGTAGCCTATCCGATAATCGGCAAAATCATCATCGGAAACAGCATTGCCCAATTTAGTTCCAAATTGTCTGTTCCCGAACATCTTTGGAATGTCAAATCAGGGCGAGCAATAGGCAAAAGCCGTGTTGCTGTTGAACTCAATAGGGAGATTAACAAAATCAATCTTCTGATACATTCCCACTACAAAGAAATTCTACACCGTACAGGAAAAGTTACAACCAACGAGGTTAAGAATGCTTTTCAAGGTATCGCCACCACACAGAAAACGCTGCTTGTACATTTCAAGGATATGGCAGAGGAATTTTGCAAACGGATAGGTATTGACCGTTCGGCTAACACTTATCCCAAATACAATGTCGCTTACAAAAACCTCAAACGTTTTCTCAAAGAAAAATATCACGTTGAGGATATTCCTTTGACCCAATTGGATTTACCATTCATTGAAGCCTACGACTATCACCTTCGGGTAGAACGCAAGCTCAAAGCGGAATCTATTGTTACTATTGTTGCTTTGTTATTGAAAGCCGTTCGGATAGCCTTACATCGAAACATGATAACCTATCCGCCATTCTTGGGCTACAAATTGGGGAAGCCCGAATTTGTTCAACGTACATTATCAGCCGATGAACTAGAACGGCTGATATCAACTCCGTTAAAGTCCCCAAGTCAAAGTTTTATTCGTGATTTATTCGTTTTCTCAGCCTTTACTGGACTTTCATTTATCGACTTGAAACAATTAACATGGAAACATATAATAACCGAAGAAGACGATAGCTTGTGGATTTCCATGTCGAGACAGAAAACCGATATCCCTTTCAACGTGAAGTTATTGAATATTCCTATTCGGATTATGGAGAAGTATAGAGGATTGGCAAAAAACAATCTGGTCTTTTCTGTATTGAGCCAAGGTAGAATCAACTATGCTTTGAAAATCATTGCTAAACATTGCAATATCTCAACTAAAATCAGCTTCCATGTTGCCCGACACTGCTTTGCCAGTCAATTATGCTTATCGCAAGGTGTTCCTATTGAAAGTGTCAGCCGTATGATGGGACATCGAAATATTCAGACCACTCAGCGTTATGCTCGTGTTAATAATGAGAAAATAGGCAACGATATGAAGGCACTATCAAATCGACTAGCCAACAAACTTACCTATAACCAATAATACTACAATCATGGAATACAACAGAAGTACATTCAGCATATTATTCTACCTCAATACAAGTAAGAAAAAGAAAACAGGTAAATGCCCAATAATGGGACGAATTAGTGTAGACGGAAAAAGTACCGCATTCAGTACAGGAATGGATATTCTCCCCGATGAATGGAATGCACAAGGAGGATTGGCTATCGGAAAGTCGAATACTTCGATAAACAAACAAATCGAAAATTATAAATCAGAACTGAATAACCATTATAAGGCTATGTTAGAGAATAAAGGCTACATCACTGCGGAATCTCTGAAAAATGCTTTGCGTGGTATCGGCACAAATAAAAATACTTTGATGCAGGAATTTGCAGAGCTGGTAGAAGAAAAACGAAAAAGTGTAGGAATCAAAATAAAAGGATCTACTTATCCTGTATATCCGAATGCTTACAGGCATCTGAAAGATTTTCTAGCGATAAAATACAATGTAACCGATATTCCGTTCGGAAAAGTGGATATAGCATTTATTGAAGCCTATTCGCTTTATCTAAAGCTGGACTTGCGTATGACTCCAAGAACGGTTAAATGTAACTTAATTCCCTTACGAACTTGTATCACAAAGGCTAAATACAAGGGGCTGATACTGCAAGATCCATTTTTTGATTTTGTTTCCGAAAAGATAATACCTAAACGTCCGTGGCTCACGATGGATGAGATAGAACGTTTAATGAGAGTACACACCAAACATGCTACATGGAACTTTACTCGGGATATGTTTATTTTCTGCGTATTTACAGGTATTACATGTATCGATTTAAGGAATCTGCAACACTCTAATTTTCAACGGCAGGAAGATGGCAGTTTATGGATTGTGCTGAATAGACAAAAGACAGGAACAACTTCTTATATTCCACTCTTGGATATTCCGATTCAGATTCTTGACAGATATAAAAACTCGGAATTTGCAGGAGAGGCTGGAAGTATTTTCAAATTACAAACTCATGTGAATATGAATTGGCAACTGAAACGGCTTGCTAAAATAGCCAAGATTGATAAACGGCTGACATTCCATATGAGCCGATTTTCGTTTGCCACTACCATCTGTCTAACACAAGGTGTCCCGATTGAAAGTCTTAGTCAAATGATGGGACATTTATCAATCAAAACTACTCAAATCTATGCAGAGGTTACTCGAACCAAGATTAATGAAGATATGACGACTTTGGCGGAGAGAACTCAGGGGAAATATGAGCTATCTGAAAACGATGGTAAAATATATAAAATGGGTAGGAGGAATAGAAGATTCCCTGAAAGGGAAGTCAATCAACATTTAGAGAGGACATGAACTGAGATTTGCCCCCGAAACATAACTGCTACCTTCGCTTAGAAAGTAGCAGTTTTAAATTGTAATAGTTTAAACTTACAATATTAACTCTTTAGATCTATTATGAAGTAGCTCAAATTCATCATTCCAAATCCCGTGCGTCATCATTTTACTTTTGATTTCATAATAAGTATCATTTGAATGTAAAATTGTGGCGCAAGTTGCAGAGTAAATACTGCAAGATTGACATTCATTTAAAATATCCTCAATAATATTTTTCAATTTGTTTTTTCTCTGAGTTATTGAGTTAGTCTCAAATAACTCAAGCCTTTCATATGCTTTTTCTATAGATTTTTCTAAAGCTTCACCAACTTCAAATCTTTTCTTCACAACTCTTTCTGTATGATTTAAATCAACCACATCAATTGTTTTCTTGCCTTTCTCATCTTTGGGTATAAACCTATATAACCTAAAAGATAAATGGTTTGAAGGAGTATCAATAAATGGATTAATTATTGGTTCAGTTAAAACATCATGAGTGCTTTTCGCTCCATTACATCTTTTGCACGAAGGCAATAAATTCTCCCAAACTAAGACTTTATGAGGATTATTATCTTTGTCCTCAAAATGCTCAACTTCCATGTATTTTGATTCTTCTTTCAAATTGCATTCACAATAAGCACACTTACCATAACTTATCTCTAGAAGACAATCTTTTAACCACCCTAAATTCCAAACATTAGTCTTATTCTTGATGAATTCTGCTGTTTGAGAAGCAATAAAGGCAGGGGTCAATTTTATTGGTGTAATATTTCGTTCTAATTTTATCATATTATCTTAATCCAGCCAATTGAAACTTCAGTAATTTTCTTAATGTGTTTTCTGGATGCAGTAAACTGTCAATCTGAGAATAAATATTTTCTGCTTTTTTAAAATTTTCTTCTTCAACAGCCCTATCAAAACTAGAAAGTAGCTCATTGAAAATATCTGTTCTAAGGTCATTCATTCCCATAACATCAGTCAAGACTTCTTCAATCGTCCAACCTTGAAACCCAAATTCAGGATTAGGCAATTTTCTTTGAATAACATCCCCTCCTTCAAACCCTAACGCCATAATTTGGTTAGGTTTAGCTGCTTGTATAACATGGGGGCTATGAGTAGATGCAAAAAATTGAACATTAGGAAATACTTTTAGTAAAATATCGACTATTTTTTCTTGCCATTCAGGGTGTAGGTGTAACTCTATTTCATCAATTAGAATAATACCATGAAAATTATCAGCAGTAATCTGAGGTTCTTTAAACCTAAATTCTATTTCTTTAATTATACCAAATAAAATTGAAATAACAGACTTAAATCCTGAAGACAAATATTCATAATATATCTCTCCACTAGGTGTATTTATCATTATTTCATTTGATGATGCATTGACTTTACTAAATGTAAAATTATCGTTAAGAAGTGAAAAGCAGCTTTTAGCCAGTTCGAAATTTTTAATTTGCTCCAGACTTAATGCTCCAGCATGTGGAGAGTATAAATATCTATTAACAAACCAATTTTTTATATCAGAAAGATTTATTCCATTTCTTGCATCATTCCAAAGAATATGGTTTTCTTTTTGTCCATCTTTTGTAACAGAATCAAGAGCCTGATATATAAATGTTCTCGTTGTTTTTAATGAGAGTAATTGATTTGAGTATTGGTGTAGACCATTAATCTGCGATCCTTTCTCTGGAAGAAATGTATCAAATTGGATGCTACTATTCTCTATTTCTCCTTCGCAATTAACTTCGGCTTCAATTGTACTTTTGGGAGATGCTACATTACGTTTTAGGATAGTTGTTAACATGTGCAATAGACTCTAAAATAGTGGTTTTCCCTACTCCATTTGGGCCACATAACAGATTCATTTTTTCATTAAATGAAAGACTGAGATCTTTAATACCTCCAACTCCTTCAATTTTGATCTTGTTTAGCTTCATTGTCGAAATTATTTAATTTTGCGAAAATACTCATAAAAAAAGACTTATAAGTTATTTTTTAAGTTTTCCCTAAAATATTCATTTAAAACTATTTGCCAATCACCCTCTACTCCGTCTCACACCTCACTCAGCAGAAGTTATTATCGGGCAATCGGTTATTATCGTGGGCTTCCGCCTCCAAAACGGCTGGGAAACCATAAGCGGTAAATAACCGAAGTTGCACGGTAAATTACTTCGGGAGCAATGAGCCTCACACCTCTTCCTCCCTTGAAAAATAAGAAACTAAATCCTCTACCGATGCTACATAGTTAGAGCCGTCAATGGATTGGAATCCTAACTTTTCAGCAAATGAACTACTCTTTTCGTTAGTTGATTCTATTCCAATATACTTAAATCCATACTTTACAGCCATTTCGGTTAGTAAATGAACGAAATGTGTTCCATGTCCTACACGCTCTTTGCTAAAGCCAATTCGGGCAATAATAAGACAATCAGGAGGGAACAAGCTTTCAACTCTTCGGATACGCAAATAGAGGTCTATTCGGCTATTCTTTCGGCTGGTTACAATATTGTCAGATGTCAGATATACCAACGAAAGACGGTACTTGAATCGTTCCATCAGGTATATATCTATTTCTTCGCATATTATTTCGTATTCGTTCATACTATTCTTTTTTGAGATTTATCTTCTGAATCCTTGTCTTGGCTTTTGTTCTATTTTTACAATCTTTTTTTCTTTCATTGTCTGCTCATTAACTACTGCATTTTCCGTATTGATAACTTTCTGATTTTCTTGTTTGTTTTTTCTTTCATCGGTAATCTGTCGTTCCTGCATGTTGAGTTGCTCATTTATACTCCCATTCTTCATCACATTACAATACTCAAAAGTTTCTGTTAGTTGCCTATCGTACTCAAACAACTCATCAAAACCTTGTTCTACAGACTGAAAGAGATTAGACCTATCAAAACCGCCTTTAATAGCTCCTTTCTTCGTATCTCGGTGGTTGGTTAATGGAGATAGCTTCTTTTTGTTGGATTGGTCTTTACGACTGACTATCAAATGACAGTGCATATTTAGTTCATTATCTGATCTATCTCTATCTCTATCGAAATGTATCTTCCCATAGAATTTTATATCTTCTGCATCTAGTCCTTTGTTGAAGTTCTTGGCATATTCAGGTACAAATACTTCCCGAATATATTTTTTCATGGCTTCCGCTTGTTCCTGCTCCGTACTCCCCATTGATTGCAACTCTTTTTCCGATGGGCTAACATGGATAGCATAAAACTTAGCATCCGCTTTTAGAAGTTGGGCTTTGTTGTTGTCTATGTCTTTTACAACTTGCGATTTGTACAGATTTTTTTCAGTCAGATTGAAAAAGCCCTCTGTATAAATACCTTGCTCCATCCTTTCCATATCCTCGTGTTCGAGGTAATTGCATAACTTTCGGCTACTGCCTGCATTGTTGTATGTGCCTTTTGATGGTGGCGGAAAATCTATATTCATGGTTTACTTTTCATTTATCAGATTGATTATCTCCGTTTTTAGATTCTCTTTTCGCTTGCCGTCCATTACTCCGCAAGCTGACAGCTCCGAATAAAGGGCAATCAGTTTTAACAGTTTCTTGTTGTCTCTCTGCTGTACTTGAGATAGGTTGTTGATAACTTTGGAATGATTTGTGATAACCTCCGCTTGTTTTCCAAACTGCTCATCTAATTTTCTTAAAACAGTAATTAAAATATCCTTTGAATTGGCTACTTCCGAATCTAGTTTCTCAGATAACGTTTTAATAACTGTATCGAATTTTACAGCTATGGAATTGCTTGTTCGTATCATTGGATTGAGTTGTTCTTCTTCGTAATATCTAATAAAACGAATCAGGTCATCTTGCCGTTTATTGATCTTCCTTAGTTCAGATTTTGTCGATTCAGGTGTTTCACTTGGGTTGATATTTGCCTTGTCCAAATACAGAAAAGCTAATTTTATGGCTTCACTCTTTTTCAGTGAATAGCGTTTACAGAGTTTATCTACTAAACGGCTCGTTTCTTTGTCTATGGAAATAGTGGTGAACACTATTTTTCTATTTTGATTTTGCATAGTAATTACTTTTTAATGGAAAATAGCACATTTAAGCTATTGATTATAAGAACTTAATGGAATACACCTATTAGAGGTGTAATTACAGTGCTTTTTCATAAAGCACTAAAGCCGAAGGCTTTGCCCCGCAGGGCAAGAGGAGAACAGGACGATAGTCCAGTTCCCTCTTGCTCAATTCAGCAAAAACAAAAAGAGCGATAAGCGATGTTGTTTCGGCTGAATGCGGAGCGGTATTGCAAGGCGGTTGACCAAACATAGCCTTCATCATTCTGCATCAAACTACACTGATGCATCATTTGGGGTTTTATCCTTTGGATGCTTCTTTTCGAAGCTTCGATAAGTACCCAAATCCATATGTTCCCGAACGAAGTTTCGAACATCATTTATTCGATAATAGGTTTTATGACCTATCGAGAAATAAGGTAATTTCTTTGCTGTTCTATACCTTTGGAGAGTACGATAAGATACTTTGAGAAGAAATGCTAAATCTTGGTTATCCATAATTTTCTCATCCTCTTCCAATACATCTTTGGTTTGAGTAAAAGATCTGAGGTCTTTGCCTATGTCATTGAGCTTGGCGGATAATTTTTCCATCCAAGACACAAAATCGTTATTGTCTAAATACATAACTGTTTTTTTTTGAAATTAATAATTGAGATTAATTCCAATCGATTGGTGAAGCAAAGCTCGGACAATAGATGACACAAAAATAGAGGAGTAGTTAACTACTCCCCCAAAAGTTTCTCGCAATACAGTAATATTTAACATATTGCAAAACGGTTATTTTTCATCTTGTTTATTTTTGCCCTCTTTATCCTTACGGATGATGAGATTTTTTAAGAAATCAAGGGCTTTCGTCCGATTGAATGGTTTACGGTTAAATACCTGTTCTTGTTGGTCATAGATACTACTAAAATTGCAGTTGAACATCTTTTGAAAAGCATCAGCAATCTGGTTCAGGCATGCAGGTTTACCGTTCCGCTGGAACACTTTCTTGGAAAGGAATAAAGCAACTACAATTTCTCCCAGAGCAACAATCCCCAAGTCTTTTGACTTAGGGATAATATAAAGTTCAGATTCAAATGTAGATTGTTCGGATTGTCGGAACTGTTCAGGATACCGAATTTTGAGGTTTAGCAGTTCCAATTCAGAATTGAGAATTGCAATAGTTTTCTGACAGTAGAGTTTTTTAAGCGCATTTTTCCCCCTGCTCGTATAAAAATTGTGTTTGTAATGATTGGAACTCTATACGAGTCAAATTCAATGACCGAAAAGCAGTCTGATAATCTGCTTCGGATTGGTTTAAGGTTAATACTTCTGCTACAAAGTTTTCATAAGCACTTTTCATCCTTTCATTTGTAATTTTCTGCGAGCTCTCATTCATCAGACCGAAAAACTCTGTTCTAATTAAATCATTCATAAGCATATTTTTTAAAAGTGAATAAATTGGATTATATATTGATTAATCCTTGTATGCTGAATGATATCATTTGTCAAAAAACATTATTATTTTCTGCTTTTCTTATGATAGAAATATTGTTTGTCTAAGCAATAGTCATCTATTTCGTGTGATAAATTTTCCCAATATATTTCTGTTATCCAAAAAATAGCTAGAAATTAGACTAATTGAGGGCTTCAAGTATATCATCTATAAATTTCATTGCCTTTTTTTCTATTTCTACAGTGAGATATTTAAGGTTATCAAAATCTGGTTTTTCGATGAGTGTGTGTTCCACAATTGCAAACCCTTCGTTAATTTCTGAGGATATATTGTATTTATTCCAATCACTGCCTTTAAATATTTCCCAATATTCTTTTTGTATTTGTCTGTTTTGTGCTCCTAGCCAAATACCAAATTGCATTTTCTCATGATTGAATCCAATCCCTATTCTAAGCTTTTTACTTCTCATAGATATAGGAGTTAACGTGAAATATGTAATATCCATATAGCCCTGATGGAAATGACCAATATAAAATGTATCAGAATATTTGTTTGTAAAGAGAGTTTTTAGTTCCATGATGTACTTGATCACCCCTCTATAAGCTTTCTGTATATCTCCTATTTCCAATTGCTCTTTATATGATTGTATGTAGGTGTTAAGCGTTCTCATATTCTTAGGTTTTATGATAGGGATGCAGATGTCTGTTATAAATTTATGTTCTGGGTGCATTCGATGATCATTATGATAAACTTCAAAATATTCTCGCTCATCAAATAAATAGCCATTACTTTTAACCCAATAGAGTACACTTTCCCAAGCTTGCTCAAACATAATGGGTTCTATTTCGAAACTACCTATCGCGTAAAGTCCTTTACTGATAGATATATTTCTTATTTCATTATCAGACCTAATTTTTGAGTTTACTACAAGACAAGCACTCCATCTAACTTTTGAAATTTCTGTTATGTGTGGGTTATCGTGGTATATTGTTAGCGTTTCAGCATTGGAGGAATTTAACACTCTCTTTTCAAAAGCCCATCTCATCAGTTGTTCATATGCATTTGATATGCTTTCTAGTTCTCCAATACGTGTAATACCAATAAGATTTATTTCAGAAAGTTCTTTAACTTCAATATTTGTATTCATCTTTTGTTTTTTTTGATATCATTTATCCTACAAATATATTTTTCGTATGTTAACATCTCTACACCAATCTTGCTAAAATTAGATTTGTATTCGGATGGAGTTACCCCATAATATTTCTTGAATGCACGAGAGAAAGAATTCCCTGAGCAGAATCCATATTTAAGAGCTAGATCATTTATTGATTCGTTTGTACCTACAAGAATAATGGATGCAATTTTCTCTACCCTCTTTCTGCAAATGAAAGCATTTGGTGTTTCGCCTGTGATAGATATAAATATACGATGAAAATGGAATGGAGAAAAAGAGGCATATCTAGATAAAAAATCAAGAGAAAGTTCTTCATCCAGATTTGCATCAATAAAATCAATTACAATATTGACTCTTTTATTGTAATCGTTTTCTGTTTTTTTTCTCAGATTATTGTTCACTTTGACTAACTTTATAATACAAATATATGAAACTCATTTTCTTTTCAACTGATAAAAGAAACTTTCCAAAGAGATTTATTATATTTGTCTTTGAGTTATTTGAAACAATGGAAAAACTAAGCAGAGCAAAGAAGTTAGCTCGTTTCTATATCGTTACCCATTGTTGCTATTCCTTTCTTTAATTATCTGTTATTCAACGGATAAATTTCATTTCTTCTACTGTAAAGCCGGATTGCTTTTTCATTTTCCTGAATCACTTCCAGAATACATTTTGTAATACCCTTTTGTTTCAGATCCGGTAAGATGGATGTATACATATCTTTAATAATTCCTTTTCCGCGATAAGCAGGTAACACTCCAGTTCCGGTATTATAAGCCGTTTTATAGTCATTTCTGGTATCAATGGCGTGAATAACAAATCCCACTAATATATCTTTATCAAAAATACCATAGGAAAGATCATATTTTACATTAGCTAGTTCCCATCTTTTCCTGTAATAATCATAATCAGTAGGCATAGTAACAAAATAATTCTGAAAAGCTTCTGTAAAACAACTCATTAAAGTTTCAAAAGGAATAGTATCTAATTTTTTATATATCATTTTATAAACTTGGTTAGTTCAGATAACTGAATAAGAGTAAATTTAAAATATATAATAATATTATATTACCCTTTTTGATTATTTTTTTCAAAATCAAGTAACCATTCTTTTCTCCATAAACCACCGCCATATCCGGTTAAACTTCCGTCAGATCCAATAACACGATGACAGGGGATCAAAATTGAGATTCGGTTCATACCATTGGCATTGGCGACAGCACGAACTCCTTTTGGATTATCAATTTTATTAGCCTGATCCTGATAAGAACAGGTCGTTCCATAAGGGATTTCTTTTAGTATCTTCCAGACAGAGTTCTGAAAATCAGTTCCTTTTGTGTCCAACGGAACGGTGAATAACTGTCGGGTTCCTTCGAAATATTCTTTTAACTGTTGCTTTAACTCTTCAAAATAGCTGCTTTTTCCCTGAATAATGTTTGCATTATAAAGTTTTGTCAATGATTTTAATTCTGTTTCAAGCATTTTTCGGTCACTAAATTCCAGTAAACAGATACCATTATCTGTTGCACAAGCGATCATCGTTCCTAAAGGGGTTTCTAATCGGGTGAAATCAATTAAGGTCTGTTCTTTTGTTTTAGAAGGAGCTACTCCGAAAATCGTTTTGAATGAATCTCCAAATCCACTCAGAGATTCAAAACCAACATCGTAAGCGGTTGCTGTAACCGATTCTCCATTCTTGATCTTTTTAAAAGCAGAATTAATGCGATGCATTCTCTGATAAGCGTGAAAAGTAATCCCATGATTTTTTAAAAACCATCTTCGCACATTATTTGGTTCAATATTTCTCTGTACTAAATCCCAGTCCTTAATTTTTACAGACGGATTTTTCTCTATTTCATCTAACAGATCTTCTATATAAAGAGGTGTTTCATTAAAAGGATTTAGTGGTTTACAGACTTTACAGGCTCTGTAACCTTTTAAAATAGCTTCTTTTGCCGTTTTAAAGAATTCAACATTTTCTTTTTTTGGTTTTCTTGCTGTACAAGTAGGGCGACAGAATATTCCGGTTGTTTTTATTGCAGCAAAAAAAGTCCCTTCAAAAGTAGAGTCTTTATCCATAAGGGCTTTGTACATAATGTCGTTTGTAATCAGCATGATTGTAATAATTTAAGTTATTTATATTACAAATTTAATAGCTCTGTGAACGTTGTACAACCGAAAAATTAACATCTATTTTTTAGTGCAATTAGGGTGCGTGTTTTATATTAGTAGATAAATAAAATTACAATAAATGTTCTAATTTTGAATAAAAATATAAAATAATATGGTAGAGATTGTTGATTATAAGCCTGAATACAGAGAAGCTTTCAGAGATCTGAATGAAGAATGGATCTCTAATTATTTTAAAATGGAAGAAGCTGATTATACTAAATTGGGTTTTAAAAAGATAAGTGGTCGTGTAACTCCTTATGAACGTGTTGACGTTCAAATGGAATTGATATAAAATTATTTGATAAATGAATTATAATTACTATTTTAGAATATCATTTATACTGATGGTCAAGCAAAGAAGAAATTTGTGCTCACAATAATGAGATACAACTTTTGTATGATCCCAAGTAAAATGAATCTTTTGAAAATATAAGACATAAAAAAACTCCTTAATTTCTTAAGGAGTTTTTTGTGGAGTGTCAGGGATGGCAATCGAACAATTGATATGAATTTTGACGTTTTTCGAAAATATAAAATGAAGTATTTGATAAAATAAGGAGGACGTTAACGTTTCGCTTATAACTGGCAGTCGCGGATCAAAGCAAACTTAGTATTAATTAGACCTAATACTTTTTTGTGGAATTCAAAGAATGAAGTTAACAAATGTCATATAGGTTTGTTTTTGAACCCAATACTTATTACCTTGTCATTTTTATCAGAATATTATTTTTTAATTGTAGGTACTGCTCCAATTTGTTGCAATAATGCTAATAAATCAGGTTGTCCATATTCTTCTGTAATCTGATTATTAGTAAGACGATAAAAATTAGTAGCTTGTACTTTAATGCTATTTCCAGTTGGAGGGACTCCAAAAAAAGTTCCTTTATGTGTACCAGTCATTGTAAAACGAATAGCAGATTTATCGTTTTCTGAAATTATTTCTTCTAAATACCATTGGATATCAGGAAACCCTTCACGCATCATCCAAATAGTTGCCAAATATCCTGTTGGACCAATAAGAGGTTCTACTTGACCTGGTACATAAAATTTTGCTGTGGGATTAATAAGCTGTTGTGCTAAATTTTCATCAGCAGTATTAATAAATTCAACAAATTGCTTAAAGAAATTTTTATGATTTTTCATTTTTTCATTTTTAAAATTTATAATGTAAATGTACAATGGCAATTTGCAGTGAGCCAATAAACAATCTTAAGAAATTGTCTTAATATAGATTAAGAGTAAAAGCTATTTAATATGTGTTTCACTACGAATTTTGCTAAGAAATTCAGGTGTAATACCAAGATAAGAAGCTATTTGAGTATTAGGCAATCTTAATGCAAGTTGTGGATATTGTTCCAAAAAAATTAAGTAACGTTGATTTGCATTTGAGCTAATATTTTGTAATAAACGATTTTGAAGCTCAATAAATTTTTCTTCAATAATAATCCTGAAATTTCGATCAAACTTCGATACATTAACGAATAAGTAAAGTAAGTCTTGTTTTTCAATTTGCAGGATAAAAGAAGGTTCAATTGCTTCAATAAACAGTTTGCTCGGTTTTTCTGAGTAGAAACTCCCTAAATCTGCTATCCATTCATTTTCAACAGCAAAACTAATATTGTGTTCAGAGCCTTTTTCATCGATGCTATACATTTTAAAACAGCCCTTAACTACAAATGTATAATGCTTGCAAACAAAGTTTTCCTGCAAAATCATTTGTCTGCGCTTAATTTGTCGCTGTGTTATCCTTTTGTCTAATAATGAACTTTCTTCATTATTTAACGGAAGATAATTTTTAAAATATTCGATAATGGGCTGTGCAGTCAATTTCTATTTTTTTTCGTTTTGATCTTTTGCTTGTCAATAACATTAGGTTGTCAAAATGATGAATTTAGAGATATAATGTTCAAATTTAGCATTTCTGTCCTTCTTATGACAAATCTTATTAAGTAGCTATTTTTTTATCTTCCTTAATTCAGTCAAATTTACGATTAAATATTTTATTTCAATGGGTTATATAATTTGCAATGTTAATTACAATACCCAATAACGTCGATTTGCAATCATAAGTGTTCGAAACCTTATTCTGAATTCAAAATTTCATCTACTTTATTAGGGTGGAAAATCCGATACAAGGGCGTATAAATCCTTACGAACGATTTTATGCAAGATTTAAAGAAAATCTCAATGAGATAAGACTAAGAAATCTTTTCTATTTAATTTCAAAAAAAAGTTAATTAATTGCAGTAAAAATATTTCTTATATCGGCTAGAAGAAAAGCCAACTAATTGTATAAAATTAACTAAAAAAACTTTTATTGATACTATACACTTAATCTAGATCAAGGATCAAATACAAAATCTAAAGAGAAATCATAAAAAAACTACTTTAAAAATTTGAAGCGGTTTTTTAAACCAGATCGCGCGGATTTGCAATCCGTGCCCGCAACAGTGAAATACAACTTTTGCATGATCCCAAGTAGAAGGAATCTCTCGAAAACATAAGATAAGACATAAAAAAACTCCTTAATTTCTTAAGGAGTTTTTTGTGGGCGATGAGGGATTCGAACCCCCGACCCTCTGGGTGTAAACCAGATGCTCTGAACCAACTGAGCTAATCGCCCTGATTGCGTGTGCAAATATACACAAGAAATTTGCTTCTGCAACTATTTTTTAATAAAAAATTAATCTTTTTTTATGTCTTTTAATATGACTCTGTCTGACATATTGATGATTTCAATAGTAATAGGCTGATTTTTAGTTGTTTTTCCTTTAACAATATATAATTTGCCTTTATCCTGCGGAATATTACTTTTACCGAAATCTACTTTTCCGTATTTCATACTGTTTTTAATATCTATGGTATCAACCCATTTTTCAGCAAATTTTTGTGAAGCTTCTGCAGAATATATAATAGGTTTACTGCTTAGGTCATTTAAAACTCTTGAATTAGGAAAATAGGTACAGCGGGTATTTTTACCACCTAAAAAGAACAGTAAGAATAAGACTCCAATTCCAAAACCTAACATATAATAGGCTAATCTGTGAACGAATTTCATTGAATTTATTTATTATTTAGATGCAAATATAATCGATTATTAGATTATTAGATAGTTTGATTTTTGGATTTATCAAGGTTATCTGGCAAAATCTCTGATTTTTTAAAAATATTGGTTAGTTCCTGACTTATGAAGGATTAGATTTTAATATTACATTCTAAAATACAATCAAATTAATATCTCTGTAAGAAAGATCAAACCATTCGCCAATTGATTTATTGGTTAAAACACCATGATACATATACACTCCGCATTTTAAACCGTCATTGCATCTTATAGCGCTTTCTATTCCTCCATCTTCGGCAATTTGAATGAGATAAGGCGTTAGGATATTACTGATAGAAAGGGAAGCGGTTTTAGAATATCTCGAAGGAATATTCGGAACACAGTAATGAATCACATTATTTTTTATAAAAGTAGGTTTTTCATGAGTCGTCACTTCTGAAGTTTCAAAGCAACCTCCTGTATCAATACTGACATCTACGATCACAGCACCTTTTTTCATATATTCTACCATGGTTTCAGTAACCACTACCGGACATCTTCCTTTTCCTCTCATGGCTCCAATAGCAACATCACAACGACGTAAAGCTTTTAATAGCCCTTTATTTTGTATGGTAGAAGTAAAAATGCGCTGATTTAGGGCGTTTTGTAATCTTCTTAGTTTTGTAATAGAATTATCAAACACTTTTACGGTTGCTCCAAGGCTGATCGCTGTTCTTGCAGCATATTCTGCTACTGTTCCGGAGCCTAATATCACAACCTCCGTAGGAGGAACTCCAATAATGTTCCCAAATAGCAAACCTTTTCCAAAATTCTGATTAATCATTAATTCTGCAGCAATAAGTATAGAAGCGGTACCGGCTATTTCACTTAAGGATTTTACAGCAGGGTAGGAACCGTCAACATCTTTAATAAACTCAAAGGCAAGAGCGGTAATTCTTTTTGCTTCCAGTGCTTCAAAATAAGCTTTTTTCTGGGTTTTTATCTGTACTGCTGAGATTACCAGTGATTGCATATTCATCATTTCAATTTCTACAAGGGAGAGAGGTTCTACTTTTAAAATTATCGGACATCCGAAGATTTTTTTAGTATCCTGAGTTATTTCTGCTCCGGCTTCGCTATATTCTTTATCGCTATAACTTGAACTTTGACCTGCTCCAGCTTCAATCATTACACGATGCCCATGAGACGTAAGTGAATTGACTGCATCAGGAGTGAGACAGATTCTTCTTTCCTGATAACTGGTTTCCTTAGGAATTCCAATAAACAATTCACTCTTGTTTTTTGAAATTTCAAGTTTTTCTTCCTGAGGGATAAGTTGTTGCTTAGTAAAAGGAGTTATTAGCATAATACTTAGATGAATAATTGATAAAATTACGAAAAAAAACAACTAGTTAATTTACTATTTCATCAATAATTGTCTTTTACCATCCGGAGAACGTTTTAATCGTATTACAGTATGTTCTGTGGGGATTAGATTAGGGATTTTTTCAGCCCATTCAATAAAACACCATTCATCAGAATACAGATATTCATCAATACCCATATCATAGGCTTCTTCTTCTTTATTTAAACGATATAAATCAAAATGATATATCGTTTCTCCATTTTGTGTCTGATATTCATTCACTAACGAAAAAGTAGGGCTGCTTGTAGCATCAGTAACGCCCAAAGCTTTTGATAAGGCTTTGATCAGAGTTGTTTTTCCAACTCCCATTTCTCCATCAAATAAAATTATTTTATTCGGATTCTGTTCAACTATTAATGAGGCAACCTTATCAATTTCATCCAGTAAAAAATATATTTCCATCTAAATTTTTATTTAGGATTAAAAATCAGGAAGGGAACGATCATTTCTTCTAATGAAATACCTCCATGTTGATAAGTGTTTCTGTAATAGCTTGCATAATGATTATAATTATTAACGTAAGCCAAAAAGAAATCATTTTTTGCAAAAATATAAGAACTGGTCATACTTAAAGTAGGCAGATGTACTTTTTTTGGATCTTTTGCACAATAGACATCTTTTTCTTCAAATGTAAGACTTCTTCCTGTTTTATATCTAAGATTAAGACTTGTATTTCTGTCTCCAATCACTTTAGAAGGATTTTTTACATTGATAGTACCGTGATCTGTGGTCAGGATTAATTTGAAACCCATTTTTTGTGCCTGTTGGATCATTTCTAAAAGAGGGGAATTCTTAAACCAGCTTGAAGTGAGAGAACGATAAGCTTTATCATTAGAAGCTAATTCCTTAACAACATCCATTTCTGTTTTCGCATGCGAGAGCATATCAACAAAATTATAAACAATAGTTGTCAGATCATTGTTTTTTAATGTTTTAAAATTATCAACTAATTTTTTCCCGTCTTTATAGTTGGTTATTTTGTAGTATTCCTGTTTTATATTTAAGTTCAGTCTTTTTAACTGTTCTCTCAAAAATTCTGCTTCATATAAATTTTTCCCACCTTCATCAATATCATTTTTCCAATACTGTGGATACATTTTTTCCATATCTAAAGGCATCAGACCTGAAAATATTGCGTTTCGGGCATATTGTGTCGCTGTAGGTAAAATAGCGTAATAAGCAGTTTCTTTTTCCAGTTTATAATAATTGTCAACAGTACTTTCAAAAGCTTTCCACTGATCATAACGTAGATTATCAATTACAATAAATAAAATTGGTTTATCCTTTTTTTTAATTTCAGGAACTACTAATTCCTTAAATAGCCTGTGAGACATAACTGGTTTATCACTGTCTTTATCAAACCAAGATTCATAGTTTTTTTCAATAAATTTTCCAAATTGAGCATTGGCTTCCGCTTTCTGAGATTCCAGAATTTCGATCATACCCAGATCGTTAATATTTTCCAGTTTAATTTCCCAAAAGACCAACTTCTTATATAATTCAATCCAGTCTTCAAAAGAATTGACCATTGCCAGTTCTATAGAGATTTTTCGGAATTCTTTTTGATAATCCAGTGTTGTTTTTTCTGTAATGAGTCTGGAGTTATCCAGGTTTTTCTTTAAGCTTAGTAATATTTGATTGGGGTTTACCGGTTTAATTAAATAATCTGCTATTTTAGAACCGATGGCTTCCTCCATAATATATTCTTCTTCACTTTTTGTGATCATAATAATCGGAACAGAAGATTTCTTTTCCTTTATTTCAGCCAGAGTTTCCAGTCCATTCATTCCTGGCATGTTCTCATCAAGAAAAACAATATCAAAATTATCATCATCAAAGAGATCAATAGCATCACGACCATTGTTGCAGGTAGTTACTTTGTAGTTCTTTTTTTCAAGAAATAATATATGTGGTTTTAAAAGATCTATTTCATCATCAACCCAGAGTATTTTTATAGAATTCATATTTATTGTTTCAGTAATGTTTAAAAGTAATATATAAAGTGACTAAATTAGTAATGTTTAGAGGTTAAAACTCTTAAATAAATTGTAAAATTTAAAAGATTATCATATACTTAAATTGTTATATTCTTATTCTAAGTTCTAAATAATTATATTTGCATTAAATTTGAATAAAAAGTGAACATAATCAATAAACAAAAGATATTAAACGATCCTATTTATGGGTTTATTACTATTCCTAATTCTTTAATTTATGATTTAATTCAACACCCTTATTTTCAGAGACTAAGAAGAATATCTCAGATGGGGATGTCTTCTTTAGTTTATCCCGGAGCTCATCATACCCGTTTTCATCATGCGTTAGGCTGTATGCATATTATGCAGAAAGCTATTCAGGTTTTACGTTTTAAAAATATTCAAATATCTGAAGCAGAAGAAAATGCATTGTATATTGCTATTTTATTACATGATATCGGACATGGGCCGTTTTCTCATGCTATGGAACGCAGTATTGTTGAAGAAGTAAATCATGAATTAATATCTTTATTGTTTATGAACAAGCTGAATGAAGAATTTAAAGGACAATTAGATTTGGCTATTCAGGTATTTAAAGGTAAATATCACAGAAAATTCATGTTACAACTGGTATCAAGCCAGTTAGATATTGATCGTCTGGATTATTTAAAAAGAGACAGTTTTTATTCAGGTGTAGCAGAGGGAAATATTAATTCTGAACGTTTGATTCAGATGATGAATGTTGTAGATGATGTACTTGTTATAGAAGAAAAAGGGATTTATTCTGTAGAAAAGTTCTTAGTAGCCCGACGATTGATGTACTGGCAGGCTTATCTGCATAAAACAAGTTTAGTTGCAGAACAGATTCTGACCAGAATATTAAAAAGAGCAAAAGAATTAACACAAAAAGGAATTATTTTATCCTGTAGTGCACCGTTACAGTATTTCCTTAAAAATAAAGTGGCACTTACTAACTTTAATAATGTAACATTAGATAAGTTTGCATTATTAGATGATTATGATATTATTAGTGCTATCAAAGGATGGCAGTTTCATGATGATTTTATTTTAAGTTCATTGAGCCGAATGATTATTAACAGAGATTTATTGAAAATAAGATTAAGCCGTGATAAATATTCTAAAGAGGAGATTAATACTTTGAGAGAAACATTTGCCGCTGAAAATAATCTTTCACTAAAAGAAGCTTCTTATTTTATATTTAAAGGTAAAATAAAGAATCAAGCCTATAATAAAGAGGGGGAACCCATACAGATATTGAAAAAAGACAAGACCATTGAGGATGTTTTATTAGCTTCAGATCAGTTAAATCTGAAAGCTTTGTCAAAACCGGTAACCAAATATTTTATTTGTTTTCCAAAAGTACTTGTTGAAAATTAAGGTTTAATTTTAAAATTTTATATTTTTGTCGCAATGAAATTTACAGCACAACAAATAGCAGGTATTTTAGAAGGTGAAGTTGAAGGAAATCCTGAGGCAGAAGTTTATAAATTATCCAAGATAGAAGAAGGGACAGAAGGATCGTTAACTTTCCTTGCAAATCCTAAATATAATAATTATATCTATTCCACACAGGCTACCGTTACTATTGTTAGTAATACCTTTGTAGCAGAGTCTCCGGTAACTACTACTCTAATCAGGGTAGAAGATGCTTATAAAGCATTTTCAAAGCTTTTAGAGTATTATAATCAGGTAAAACTGAACAAGAATGGAATAGAACAGCCTACAGTGATCTCTGATAATGTAAAATATGGAGAAAATTTGTATTTGGGTAGTTTTAGTTATTTAGGTGCTAATGTCGTTATTGGTAATAATGTAAAAATTTATCCGAATAGTTTTATTGGTGATAATGTTGTTATTGGCAACAATGTTATTATTTTTGCAGGTGCAAGAATTTATTCTGAAACCATTATAGGTAATGATTGTGTAATTCATTCAGGAGTAATTATAGGAGCAGACGGTTTTGGTTTTACTCCAAATGAAGAAGGTATTTACAGTAAAGTACCACAAATAGGGAACGTTATTCTTGAAGATAGTGTAGAAGTAGGTGCCTGTACAACAATAGACAGAGCTACTTTAGGGTCTACAATTATTCGAAAAGGAGTGAAGCTTGACAATCAGATTCAGATTGCTCATAATGTAGATATTGGAGAAAACACAGTAATAGCTGCTCAAACCGGTGTTGCAGGATCAACAAAAATCGGAAAGAACTGTATGATTGCAGGACAGGTAGGAATAGCAGGACATATTACAATAGGTAATAATGTTCGTATTCAGGCCCAAACAGGTGTTGGTAAAAATATTAAAGATGGTGAAGTAATTCAGGGAACCCCTGCATTTGGATTTAATGATTTTAATAAATCGTATATTCATTTTAAGAATTTACCGAAAATAGTAGCTGATCTTAACAAAGTTTTAAAAAATAAAAAATAAAAAAAAGTATACAATGGTTAAACAAAAGACCATCCAAAACGAGATCTCCCTTAAAGGAGTTGGATTACACACTGGAATAGAAGTCACAATGACATTTAAACCTGCTCCAATAAATAACGGTTATACTTTTATTAGAGTAGATCTGGAAGGAAATCCTGTTATTGAAGCCGATGCAAATTATGTTGTTAATACTCAGAGAGGAACTAATTTAGAAAAAAAAGGAGTGAAAATCCAAACATCGGAGCATGTTCTTGCTGCTGTTGTAGGTTGTGATATTGATAATATCATTATTGAGCTGAATGCTTCTGAACCTCCTATTATGGACGGTTCTTCTAAATATTTTGTTGAAGCCATTGAAAAGGCAGGTATTAAAGAACAGGATGCTGAAAGACAAGTATATGTTGTAAAAGAAGTTATCTCTTATATAGATGAAACTACAGGAAGTGAAATTTTGGTAATGCCTTATGATGATTATCAAGTAACAACAATGGTAGATTTCGGTACAAAAGTATTAGGTACTCAGAATGCTACTATGAAAAGCATAGCTGATTTTAAGACTGAAATATCAAATGCAAGAACATTCAGTTTCCTTCATGAACTAGAAGCTCTTTTAGAACATGGTTTGATTAAAGGAGGAGATTTGAATAATGCTATTGTATATGTTGATAAAGAAATTTCTCCAAGCACAATAGAAAAATTAAAGGTAGCATTTGAAAAAGATTCTATTTCTGTAAAACCTAATGGTATACTGGATAATCTTACACTACATTATCCTAATGAAGCGGCACGACACAAATTACTAGATGTCGTGGGAGATTTGGCATTAATAGGTATAAAAATCAAGGGAAAAGTTATAGCTAACAAACCCGGACATTTCGTAAATACTCAGTTTGCAAAAAAACTATCTAAAATAATTAAAATAGAACAACGTAATCAGATACCTGTCTATGATTTAAATCAGGAACCTTTAATGGACATCTATAAAATCATGAGCATTTTACCACATCGTCCTCCGTTCTTACTGATAGATAAAATTATAGAACTAACGGATAATCACGTAGTAGGTTTAAAAAACGTTACTATGAACGAGCCTTTCTTCGTTGGTCATTTCCCTGATGCACCTGTAATGCCGGGAGTTCTTATTGTTGAGGCAATGGCACAAACAGGGGGGGTGTTAGTTTTAAATACAGTTCCTGATCCGGAAAACTATTTGACTTATTTCATGAAAATTGATAAAGTTAAATTTAAACACAAAGTGTTACCTGGTGATACTTTAATATTTAAGTGTGATTTGATTATGCCTATCAGAAGAGGAATATGTCATATGCAAGCAAATGCTTACGCTAACGGAAAGTTAGTAGCTGAAGCTGAATTGATGGCTCAAATTGCTAAAAAGAACTAAACATAAAGATTTATGAATCAACCTTTAGCATACGTTCATCCGGGAGCTAAAATTGCCAAAAATGTGGTGATAGAGCCTTTTACGACTATTCATAATAATGTTGAAATTGGAGAAGGAACCTGGATAGGGTCTAATGTCACCATAATGGAAGGTGCCAGAATTGGAAAAAATTGCAATATATTTCCGGGAGCCGTAATATCAGCAGTTCCACAAGATTTAAAATTTGGTGGTGAAGAATCATTAGCTATAATAGGTGATAATTCTACAATAAGAGAATGTGTGACTATTAACAGAGGAACAATTGCTTCCGGTCAGACCAAGATTGGAAAAAATTGTTTGATTATGGCAACTGCACATATTGCTCATGACTGCCATATCGGAGATAATGCTATTATTGTAAATGGTGTTGCCCTTGCGGGACATGTTGTTATAGGTAACTATGCTATTATTGGAGGTCTGGCTGCTGTACATCAGTTTATTAATATTGGTGATCACGCTATGATTTCAGGAGGTTCTTTAGTAAGAAAAGATGTTCCTCCTTATACAAAAGCAGCAAAAGAACCTTTATCTTATGTAGGGATTAACTCTGTAGGATTAAGAAGAAGAGGCTTTTCTACTGAAAAAATAAGAGAAATCCAGGATATATACAGAATTCTGTATCAAAAAAATTATAATACAACTCAGGCCTTAGGAATAATTGAAGCAGAAATGGAAGCAACTCCTGAAAGAGATGAAATTATTCTTTTTATCAGAAATTCTTCTCGCGGAGTAATGAAAGGATATTCCGGAAATTATTAATATAAAAATATAAAACATGGCAAGTACATCAGACATCAGAAACGGATTATGCATCAGATTCAATAATGATATTTATAAAATAGTTGAATTTCTTCATGTTAAGCCAGGAAAAGGACCTGCTTTCGTAAGAACAAAACTAAGAAGTTTAACAACAGGAAGAGTATTAGATAATACTTTTTCTGCAGGACATAAAATTGATGAAGTAAGAGTAGAAACACATAAATTCCAATTTTTATATCCTGAAGGAGATCAGTTCCATTTTATGCATGTTGAAACTTACGAACAAATTTCTCTGAACAGAAATGTATTAGATGCTCCAGATCTATTAAAAGAAGGGGAGAATGTAATGATTATTATGAATGCAGAAACAGAAGCTCCATTATCTGTAGATATGCCACCTTCTGTTGTTCTTGAAGTTACTTACGCTGAGCCAGGAATAAAAGGAAATACTGCTACTAATGCTACAAAACCGGCAAAAGTAGAAACAGGTGCAAGCGTTAATGTTCCTTTGTTTATTAATGAAGGAGATAAAATTAAAATTGATACAGCTACAGGTTCTTACATGGAGCGTGTAAAAGAATAGATTAAAAATAGGATAGCGTCTTAATTTTTAAGATGACAAAAAAATCTAAATTGAGGTTGCAGTATAACAGATAGTGCAGCCTCAGTCATTTAGAACACCATTTAAGATAAGTTGCCAATGAAATTCCCTAAAATATATTCTTTAAAAGAAATTGCTGCTATTATTGACTGTAGTTTTGTCGGTGATGAAAATTTCTCTGTTCACGGAATGAATGAAATTCATATTGTAGAATCGGGAGATATTGTTTTTGTAGATCATCCCAAGTATTATGATAAAGCTCTACAATCTGCTGCTACAATTATTCTTATTAACAAAGATGTAGAATGCCCTGAAGGTAAAGCCTTGTTGATTTCTGATGATCCTTTCAGAGATTTTAATAAATTGACTAATCATTTCAGACCTTTCAGATCCGCAAGTACTGCTATTTCCGATTCTGCTGTAATTGGAAAAGGAACTGTAATCCAACCTAATGTTTTTATCGGACATAATGTAACGATTGGAGAAAACTGTCTGATTCATGCTAATGTTGCTATTTATGATAATACCGTTATTGGTAATAACGTTGTTATTCATGCAGGAACCGTATTAGGAGGTGATGGTTTTTATTATAAAAATCGTCCTGAAGGTTATGATCAGTTAGTATCAGGAGGAAGAGTTGTACTTAAAGACAATGTTCATATTGGTGCTTTATGTACTATTGATAAAGGAGTTACGGGAGACACTACTATTGATGAAGGTACAAAACTGGATAATCAGGTACAGATAGGTCATGATACTGTAATCGGTAAAAAATGTCTGATTGCTTCACAAACCGGAATTGCCGGCTGTGTAATTATTGAAGATGAAGTGATGATATGGGGACAAGTAGGTATCGTTAGTGGAATCACTATTGGTGCAAAAGCTGTTTTACTGGCTCAGACAGGAGTTACAAAATCTATTAAAGGAGATAAAAGTTATTTTGGAACACCGGCAGATGAAACCCGTGAAAAATTAAAACAAATTGCCAACGTAAAAAAAATTCCTGAAATTTTAGAAAAACTAAAATAATAAGAGATTTTTTACAATAAAATAAGGGTAACCGGATTTCTTCTTGTTAGATAAAGTTGTTTAAAAACTTTATTCTTTCGCATCAAAACCGTACTTTTGCAACACAATTTTTAAAAACAATTTTAATATATATATCATGAGTGTTTTAGTAAATAAAGATTCTAAAATAATTGTTCAGGGTTTTACAGGAAGTGAAGGAACTTTCCACGCTTCTCAAATGATTGAATATGGAACAAACGTAGTAGGTGGTGTAACTCCGGGAAAAGGTGGAACAACCCATTTAGATCGTCCGGTATTTAATACAGTACAAGATGCTGTTGAACAAGTAGGTGCAGATACAACTATTATTTTCGTTCCGCCAGCTTTTGCTGCTGATGCGATTATGGAAGCTGCAAATGCAGGTATTAAAGTAATCATTACAATTACTGAAGGTATTCCGGTTGCGGATATGATTAAAGCTTATGATTATATTCAGGATAAAGACTGTAGATTAATAGGTCCAAACTGTCCGGGTGTTATTACTCCTGGAGAAGCTAAAGTTGGAATTATGCCAGGCTTCGTATTTAAAAAAGGTACTGTAGGAATTGTTTCTAAATCAGGTACTTTAACTTACGAAGCTGCTGACCAGGTTGTTAAACAAGGTTTAGGTATTACAACAGCTATCGGTATCGGTGGTGACCCGATCATTGGAACAACTACTAAAGAAGCAGTTGAATTATTAATGAATGACTCTGAAACCAAATGTATCGTTATGATTGGTGAAATTGGAGGTCAATTAGAAGCAGATGCTGCCCAGTGGATCAAAGCAAATGGTAACAAAAAGCCAGTTGTAGGATTTATTGCAGGTGAAACAGCTCCAGCAGGTCGTACAATGGGTCATGCAGGTGCTATTGTAGGTGGATCTGATGATACAGCTGCTGCTAAAAAGCAAATTATGAGAGATTGCGGTATTCACGTTGTAGATTCTCCAGCTGAAATTGGTAAAAAAGTAAAAGAAGTTTTAGGATAAAATCTAAGAGTTTCCTTCCCCATTATATAAAGCCCTGATCTCTATTGAAATCAGGGCTTTTTTTATTTACATTTTACAGATTGCTTATTAGTATTTAGCTATGGTTTTTAATAAAAAATAAGAAATATTCTATTTTTTATTAAAACAAAACAGTACATTAGCTATTTATTTTTTTATGATAAAAAATAATTTGTTACCCAAAAATGGGAGGGTAGAGAACCTTTAGTATTTCCGAAAATAGAGTACTGGCAGGAACCGTAATATCTAATAATTAAAATAAATTACTATACTGATAAAATAGCTTCAAATCTATTATATTTGTCTGTGTATAAAAATAAAATAGAATGTCTCAGTTTAAATTACTTACTGTTTCAGATATAAAAAATAAATTTCCGTTTTTAACGAATTTTGAAGGATTTGATCCTTATGAAGACTGGAATAAAAATGATTATTTTTTAGTAGCCGAAACAGACACGGTTCTGAAAGGAAATCTAATCCTTGATTTTTTTGAAAATGAAAATAAAAAGGACCTTCTTAAATTTCTGGGGATTAAAGAGAAAATATCCTCAAACAGAGAAGTACAAGGAATACTATTATTAGGTGATCTTACTGTTCAGGGATGTATTATAAATGAAGAAGGGGATTATGGTCCGTTTTTTTACAGCAAAGGAAATATAACATGTCAGAGTATGTTACTGGGTGGGTGTTATGTAGAAACAGAAGGTAATATAACTGCAGAAGAAGTTGTTATGACACATTACAATCATGGTTTTCTGAATTGTAAAGGAATTATAAAAACACCTGTATTTATTATAGACGATCATTATACTACATTTGGAGATCAGGAAACAGAACTTTTTTATTATAATGATACAATAGAAAATACGCATCCTGTAGAAAATGACTGCCATGATGATGAGAAAACAGGAGAATGGGTTTGTTCCTCTATATTATTACAACATTTAGATAATTCTTTAACTACAACTTTTGAAGAGCTACAAAGAGATCTGATACAGGGTGAGAAAGTATTAAAACGTTCTGAAAAGCCGGTAAAAGACATTACTTACTGGCAACAAAAAGTAAAGACAAATTATAGAGATTTGGCTCGTGTTCCTATTTTTTATAAAGATGAAACCTTATACAGAAGCGCTTTAAATCAGAGCTATTTAGCATTTTCCTATATTGAAGAAGATTTTATTACCTCTGAACTATGTCTTGAGATTATTCAGAAAAACGGATATGCATTACGAGTTCTTCCTGATCATTTTATAACACTAGAACTTTGTCTGGCTGCTGCAGAAAGAGGAACATATCTTTCCTATATTCCTGAAAAATATTATACTGAAGAACTAATTCTTATTGTAATGAGAAATAGTCTAAACGAACCTGATATACAGGATGTTCCTGCTTCTTTTATTACAAAAAGTTTACTAACTGAATATGTAAAACTTGGGAAAGGATTATTTCTTGATAAGATTTGTAAAGCAAATGCTATTGATAAACTTGAAGTGCTATATATAGTAATTGATTCAGGAATAAACTATTTAGAAAATATTTTTGGTCACCACTCTAGTAAAGAAACTCTTGAATATGCTACAAAACGCTATAATACTCCTGAATATAAAGAACAATGGAACTATTATTCAGAAAAGTATAAAATAAAACTTAACCGATTTAATAGTTAGTATTAAGATTTAATTTTTTCAGTCTAAAAACCTAAGGTCAAATGTCTTAATGATAAATTATCAACTATATTAGAGGTTCTGCTAGTAATTGTAACGCAATTGTTACAAATTTTACAGTTAAATCTCCAGCTCTATAAAAACTATCAATTATCAACTATTAATTATCAATTATATAATGTACTTTTGCACAAATTATTGTTTTGGAGTTAAATAGATTAATCTCTTTTAAAAGCAATAAGGATTTTATTTTTATTTATGAAAAGAATTATTGAGTACAGAAAGCTTTTGGGTGTAGAGAAAACAACTGAATTAAAAGAACTGAAAACGATTTATCGTAATTTTATGAAGGAATATCATCCTGATAAAATTCAGGATAATGAAGAAGCTAAGTTAGACGCAGAAGAGAAAAGTAAGGGGATTATAGAAGCCTATCATTTTCTGGTAAGCGTTGCTCCTGAAACAATTGAAAATGCTTTGCCGGAATATACAGAGACTACAACAAAAGCCAGTATTCTGGACTTTGAATATGAACGTTCCGTATTAAAAATAATATTTACTAATGGTAGTGGTTATGAATACTTTAGCGTGCCTAAAGCAACTTATATTAAAATGATTAATGCTGATTCACCGGCACGTTTTGCCAGAAGACATATTTATAATTCTTTCATTTATAGAAAAATAAGTAATATTGAATAATATTCTCTTAGAACATAATATAATATTCTAAAAAAATAAAATTTCTTAAATGAATTAAATCAGGTAAGATTGAACGAATAAAGACAGCTTTATACATAACATTTGTATAGAGCTGTCTTTAATTTATAACATTATGCTTTTACATTCACTATATTATTAGTGTTTAAAATCGGTTATTATTAATATATCTTATATATTAGTGAAATTTTAAACCTAAAGTTAAAAATATAATGAAAGAATTAATAAAAAATAAAAGTTTTAGAAGTGCTATATTTGTTTTTATAATTGCTTTCTCTTCCTTTCTTGCTTTTGAACCTTTATTTGAGCATTTAGGACAAAAAGCAGCCCAGGAATTTACAGCAGCTATATTTGGAACTATTTTTGCAGCTGTAATTACCATGGTTCTTTTAAATAAACAGACCGAAACAGAGGTAGAACGTAACCGAAGTGAAAAAGTTTTTGAACAGAAAATAGATTTATACAATCAGGTAATTGACCGATTACAATCGCTTTATGAACAATTGGATAATAATAATCAGGCAAAAATAGAACGTTCACAGATCATACAAATAGAGTTTTTACTGGCTAAAATGATTATGGTCGGCAATTATAAGACTATAAAAGAATTTAAGTCCTTCTATCAGAATTTAACAAACAACTACATTCCTGAAACGCAAATATTAACTTTAAATGCAAATCACAAACAGGCAATCTTTCGTTTTGCTGATTATTGCAGAGAAGAATTAGGATTATCTGATAAAAATCTCGAAAAAGAGATATTAGAAGATATTGTTTTACAGGGAGAATTATTCTATAATATGCAGCAGAAAGGTATTATAAATCCCGATACAGAAGAAACGATTAAGGATATTTATGGCTTTTTAGCCTTTGATCTCAGCCTGCCAATAGAAAATATCCATTTTTTACCGAATGGTTTTGAAGCTTATATAAATAAGACTCATTCTCCTTTAACCATATTTTTAGAATGTTCTATAACGGATCAAAATATTTATTTAAAAATCCCTATTTCTAATCAGATCCAAGATTTTAAATTTCAAGCAGATAAAAATACATTTATAATAAAACCATCTGAAAGAGAACAGTTTATTACTCAGCAAAAAAACATAGAAAAGGTAATTGAACAGAGTTATGAAGTGGTTAGAAGGCAAAAGAAATAGAGTAATACGATTTTTCTTTCATTTATATTCTGATATTTTAATTATCTGCTTCAACATATTAGTTCCTAATTATTATATTTGTTCTTTCATAAATATAAATGAATTGAAAGAGAATAGAAATATTTCATATTAGGAAATAGAATATATTCTGTCTAATCCATAAAACAATAAATAAAATGAAATTATTAGAAGGGAAAACAGCTATTATTACAGGAGCAAGCAGAGGAATAGGTAAAGGAGTAGCAGAAGTATTTGCAAAACATGGTGCTAATATAGCTTTTACTTACAGTACATCTGCCGAAGCGGCTAAAGTTTTAGAAAATGAACTGATCGCTTTAGGAGTAAAAGCAAAAGGATATCAATCTAATGCAGCTAATTTTAATGAAGCTCAGAAATTAATAGATGATGTTTTGGTTGATTTTGGAGCTATAGATATACTAATTAATAATGCAGGAATTACAAAAGATAATCTTTTAATGCGTATTTCCGAAGATGACTTTGATAAAGTAATAGAAGTAAATCTAAAATCTGTTTTCAATATGACAAAAGCAGTACAGAAAACGTTCTTAAAACAACGTAAAGGTTCTATTATTAATATGAGTTCCGTTGTAGGCATAAAAGGAAATGCAGGACAAACTAATTATGCTGCTTCAAAAGCAGGTGTTATTGGTTTTTCTAAATCAGTAGCTTTAGAGTTGGGATCAAGAAATATCCGTTGTAATGTAATTGCACCCGGTTTTATTGAAACAGAAATGACAGGAAAACTACCGGAAGATGTAGTACAGGTATGGAGAGAGAATATTCCTTTAAAAAGAGGAGGAACTCCGGAAGATGTTGCTAATGCATGTGTGTTCTTAGCTTCTGATTTGTCTGCTTATGTTACAGGGCAAGTATTAAACGTAGATGGAGGAATGCTTACTTAATATACTTTCAAAAGAAGTGATATAGATGTATTAAGAAAATACATCGTTAATTATAAAATTTTAAACTGAATAATGACTTTAAATACTGTTTTATTATTACTGCTATCAGCTATTATAGCCATTATATCAGCTTATTTTCAATATTATTATAAAGTCGGAAAAAGGTCAAAAGTATACTTGCTTTTGGCTTTTTTACGCTTTTTCACCATTTTCGGAATACTATTATTACTTATTAATCCAAAAATTACCAGAAATACTTATCAGATAGTAAAACCTCCTTTACCAATAATTATTGACAATTCAGCTTCGATAAAAGAACTTAAACAGAATGAAACTGCAATAGTTCTTTATTCTAAAATAACTGGTAATAAAGCCTTACGAGAAAAATTTGATGTACAATCATATTCTTTTGACAGCGAAATGATTTCTACTGAAAGTTTTACTTTTACAGGACATCAGACGAATATTGATCTGGTTGCCCGAAATTTAAAGAATTTATACAAAAACAGTACATTTCCAGTTATTTTGCTAACGGATGGCAATGCAACCATCGGAAGTGATTATATATATAGTTTTAATCCTGATAATGCAGTATATCCTATTGTTTTGGGTGATACTACGACCTATATGGATCTGAGAGTAAACCAGCTAAATGTAAATAAATACGCTTTTCATAAAAATAAATTTCCGGTAGAAATTTTTCTGCAATATACAGGAAATAAACGCCTGCCTGCAGTCTTTACAATTACACAGGGAAATACGACTGTTCATAAAGAAAATATTGTTTTTTCAGGAACTGGAAGATCAGCTGTGATTACTGTATTATTACCTGCAGAAAAAACGGGACTACAAGTTTATAAAGCAACTATAGCTTCTGCTGAAACAGAAAAAAACAGCTATAATAACACCAAAAATTTTGCTGTAGAAGTGATCGATCAGAAGTCAGAAGTAGCTATTGTTTCTGCAATTAATCATCCTGATATAGGAGCTTTAAAACGCTCTGTTGAAACGAATCTTCAACGTAAAGTAACTATTGTTAAACCAAATGAAATCAATGAGTTACATAAATATAATGTTTTAATTCTGTATCAGCCAACAACTGCTTTTAAAACCCTTTTTGAAACAAACAGAACAGCAGGGATCAATACCTGGATCATTACAGGACTCAATACAGATTATCTCTTTTTAAACCAGCAGCAGAGTAATTTTGAATTTCGATTAAGCCCACAGAAAGAAGATTATCTGGCAAGCTTTAATTCTCAGTTTAATTTGTTTGCAATAGAGAACACTGGTTTTGAAAATTATCCACCTTTGCAGAATGCTTTTGGAACCATTCAGCCTAAAGAAAATATAAATATACTTTTATTTTCCAGAATAAGAAATATAGAAACTAACGCTCCTTTACTTACTTATATGGAGAATGGAGGGCAACGCAATGCATTTTTATTCGGAGAAAATATATGGAAATGGCGTCTTCAGAATCATATTGAAAAAAAGAATTATGAAAATTTTGATCTGTTTATTGATAAAACTATACAATTTTTATCCTCAAATAGCGTTAAGAAATCATTAGTTGTAAACTGTGAATCTTTTTATAATTCAGGAGATGCGATTACCATTTCTGCCCAATATTTCAATAAGAATTATGAATTTGATGAAAATGCACGTTTAACGATTGCAGTAACAAATAAAAATAATAAGCAGACTAAAAACTATGATCTTTTAAAAGGAAATAATCTTTATAAAGTTAATTTAGACGGGTTAGCAGCGGGAGAGTATACTTTTACAGTAAAAGAAAAAATTTCAAATACAACTTATAATAGTTCTTTTGAAGTATTGGATTTTGATATAGAAAAACAGTTTGTTAATCCGGATTTGAATAGATTAACACAATTAGCACAACAAACTAAAGGAAAATTATATTTTACAGATCAAGTGGACGATCTAATCTCTTCTTTGCTAAAAGATCAAAAATATAAAGCAATTCAGAAAGAAATAATAAAGAAAACACCTTTGATAGATAATATTATTTTATTGATTATCATTTCTTTATTCTTAATTGCAGAGTGGTTTATCAGAAAGTATAATGGATTGCTATAAGTTAAGGGTTTAAAGAAAACAAAATAGATTAAGCGTAAATAATGGATTCTTTCATTATTAAAATCTTAGTATTGATTTAAATTACTTACATTTAACCCCGTTATTAGATTTTTTATTTTTACCCTATTAATTAAATATTGGTTATGAAATTATATTTTAAGAGTTTGCTTTCTTCTTTTTCTTCAAAAAGACTTTCTTTATTATTCAATTTTATTAAAGGATTTTTATTATTTTCTTTTTTACTGAGAATTATTTTTTTTATTTGGCAGTATAATGAAGTATCCTGGAATTTTATTTATTTTTTCAAAACGATTTTTATCGGTTTATTTTTTGATATTGGTACTTGTCTTTTTATTTCTATTCCCGGTATTCTTTATCTGCTTATTTTTCCAAACCGATTTGTAGGTTCATGGTTTGATAAAATTATGACCTATTTCGTTTTTACATTGACTATTTTTATTTTAGTTTTTACTTTTTTTGCAGAGATTACTTTTTGGGAAGAATTCAGAACCCGATTTAATTTTATAGCAGTAGATTATCTTATTTATACTCATGAAGTTGTACAGAATATTCAGGAATCTTATCCTTTGCCGATATTAGTGTCCGGAGTAGTATTGATCACTTCTTTAATTATTTTCTATATTTCTAAAAAAGGATATTTTGCAACTACTTTTTCAGGAAAACTTTCCTTAAAAGAAAAAATAGTATTGCTGATTACAACAGTGATAATTGTTTCTTTCTATAGCTTAGAAGTTACTAATAACCAGGCTGAATGGTCAGGCAATCGTTATAATAATGAAATATCAAAATCAGGTATTTATTCCTTTTTTGCAGAGTTCAGAAATAATCAGATGAAATATGAGATTTTCTATACTACAATAGATAATAAAGAAGCCTTTAAAAGCATAAAAAAGAAATTATCAATGGATAGTAAATTTCTGAATCCAAATGATTTTACAATTCGTAGAAATATAAAAGATTCATTAGTATCAACAGCTGTAAAGCCAAACGTGGTTTTTATTCTTGTAGAAAGTTTAAGTGCCAGTTTTATGAAAGAGTTTGGTAATCAAGAAAATATTACTCCATTTTTAGATTCTCTTGCTCAGAACAGTCTGTTTTTTTCAAATTTGTATGCTACAGGAACAAGAACTGTTCGTGGTATGGAAGCAGTAACTTTATCAATTCCACCAACTCCGGGACAGAGTGTGGTAAAAAGACCGAACAATCAAAATCTGTTTACTATATCCAATATCTTTAAATCCAAAAATTATGACTGTAACTTTTTTTATGGAGGAGATGGTTACTTTGATAATATGAACAGTTATTTTGGAGGTAATGGATTTAATATCTATGATAGAGGTAGAGGAAGTGTTTTGAGCGATCAAATAAAAATGAAACGAAATACTATCAGTGATAAAGAAGTTTCTTTTAAAAATGCGTGGGGGATCTGTGATGAAGATATTTTTAATAAATTGATTAGGGTTGCTGATGACCAATATAAAAATAATACACTTTTTTTTAATTTTGTTATGACGACTTCAAATCATCGTCCTTATACTTATCCTGAAAGTAAAATTCAAATTTCTTCCGGAACCGGACGTTCAGGAGCAGTTGAATATACGGATTATGCTTTAAAAGAATTGTTCAGAAAGGTAAAAAATAAACCCTGGTTTAAAAACACTGTATTTGTGATCATTGCAGACCATTGTGCCAGCAGTGCCGGAAAAGATGAAATTGACGTGGCAAATTATCATATTCCTGCTTTTGTTGTCAATTTACCAAACAATTATACTGAAAAAATAGATAAACAATGTTCTCAAATTGATCTCTTTCCTACATTATTCTCTTTATTTCATTGGGAATATCAGACGAATCTGTTTGGAGAAAATATATTAAACCCAAATTTTGAAGAACGTGCTTTTATTGCAACATATAGAAAGTTAGCTTTAATGAAACAGAATCATGTTATGATTTTATCTGATCAGAAAAAACAGGCTTTCTATCAATGGAATAAAGCAGATAATAGTTTAAAAACACTGCCTATGGATGCTAGTTTCTTGAATGAAACAATTTCATGGTACCAGACAGCAGATTATTTATATACGAATAAACTTTTAAAAGAATGATTTACCTCCACTTTATTGTTAATCCTATTTCAGGAAAAGGAAAACATAATATTACCAAAACAATGCTAAGAGAGCATTTTCCTGAATCGGATTACAGACTGGAAATAGACTATTCTACTTATAAAAAGCATGCTGTTGAATTAACAAAAGAAGCTATTACAAAAAATCCGGATATTATTGTTGCCTGTGGTGGTGATGGAACGATTAATGAAGTTGCTTCCTGTTTAGTAAATACCTCGGTTACATTGGGAATCATTCCGGTTGGTTCTGGAAATGGACTGGCATCTAATCTTCAGATACCCAAAAATATAGAAAAAGCAATTGCAGTTCTGAAAAAAAATAAAAGAGGAACTATTGATGTTGGAAAAATCAATAATAAATATTTTTTTAGTAATATGGGGCTTGGACTGGATGCATTGGTAATCCATAATTACGAATGTGCTCAGAAGCGCACATTACCGGCTTATGTTACAGCTTCCCTAAAAGCTTCATCAGAGTATACAGCGCCAAAAGCTATATTGAAATTTAATGATCAGAAGATGGAAACAGAACCCTTTCTGCTCTTTATTTCAAATTCTAATGAAATGGGGTATAATATGAGCTTAACACCCTCTGCAAGTCTTGCTGATGGATTATTAGATCTTTTGATTGTTCCTAAATGTAATTTTTGGCAGAAGTTAAAATTAGGTACCCTAGTAGTAATGAATAAAGCGAACTTATTCAAAAAAGCACAGAGACATTTAATTACCAATATCAATATTGAAATACCGGAAAAAACAGTAACAGAATTACAGATAGATGGTGAATATTTTAAACTAGATACTAATGAAGTCAATGTTTCGATATTACCCGGCTCTTTAAAAGTTGTAATATGATCCGGTTTTCTTAAGATTAGCTTAATACAGAGCAGAATCTGTATTAAGCTAATTTTATTTTTTTACTTTTATATACATTTATTTAAAATACATCCTGTCTATTGATTTAGATAGGATTCTTTTTTGAACTGAATCATAGTCTGTTTTAACTATTTAGTATTTAATAAAATAAATATGAATATTCTCATTATTGAAGATGAAGAAGGAATTTCAAAGTTTTTAAAAAAAGGACTTGAAGAAGAAGGTTATCAGGTTTCTCTGGCTAATGAAGGGAAGCAGGGGTTACAAATGGCCTTTCAGCAGCAGCATGACCTAATCTTGTTGGACTGGATGCTTCCAAAAATGAATGGACTGGATATCTGTATTGCATTCCGAAAAGAGAATACAACAACTCCGATTATCTTTTTAACCGCAAAAGATACTATTCAGGAAACAATCGAAGGATTAAAGGCAGGAGCCAATGATTATATTAAAAAACCATTCAGTTTCCAGGAATTGCTTGCCCGTATAGCTGTACAGCTGCGACCGGTTCAGCAGGAAAACACAGAATGCCATTTAGGTAAAATCACTCTGAACACTAATACTTATCAGGTTTTTAATGATAATGAAGAAGTATCACTTACCCAGAAAGAGTTTGCCCTTTTAGAATATCTTATTAAAAATAAAGGAACCGTCTGTACTAGGGAACAAATCATTAAAGATATCTGGAATATTCATTTTCAGTATGATACCGGTGTTATTGATGTCTTTATCAATTCTCTGAGAAAAAAGCTAAAATTAAATGTAGAAGAAGAATCTATAAAAACTATTCGTGGAATCGGATATATTGCTAACGAACCTTCTTGATTTATGTTCTCATTATCATTTAAAAACAGAATTTCCTTCTATTATATCATTAGTACCGCCTTACTTGTATTCGGTGTGTTCGTACTGATTTATTTTATTGCCAAAGCTAGTATTTATAATCATCTGGACAACGATATCTATGTAGAATTAGAAAAACTCGAAGATGAAATAAAAGTAGAGAACAATACGGTTTATCTGTTTACCGAAAAAGAATGGAAAGAAAGAGAGCATAATACTTTAGATCTAAGCCCTATTTTTATTCAGTTTGTTGACAGTACCGGAAAAACAATAGATAAATCACCTAATCTAAAAGATAAACGACTTCCGTTCTCAAAAAACATAAAAGACAATCATATCTTTAATGCTAAATTGGATGGAAAAGCCATAAGAGAAATAAAGATTCCTTTATTTGAAAAAAAACAGACTGCTAGTTATTTATTAATAGCTGTTTCACTTGAAGAAGCCATAATGCTTCTTAATAAATTAAGCTTGATCTTGCTGATCATTTATCCCATCGTTTTAATCATATTATTTTTTATTGCCCGAATCATTGTAGGACGAAGTATTCAACCTATTCTTACCATAATAAATACATCTAATAGAATATCACAGGAAAATTTAAAAACGAGCCGTATTCCATTACCATATAACAAAGATGAACTGTATATTCTTTCAGACACAATTAATAATCTGCTGAACCGGATAGAAGGAGCTATTGACAGAGAGAAACAGTTTACTTCTGATGCCTCACATGAATTACGTACTCCTTTAGCTGTTGTCAAAGGAAACCTGGAAGTTTTGATCCGAAAAGAGCGGAACAGAAAAGAATATGAAGAAACCATTCTGCAATGTGTTCAGGAAGTAGACCGTTTAAATGATCTTGTAGACCAGCTTTTACTATTAGCCCGATTTGAAAATCAAAAATTAATAGTTAAAAAAGAATCTGTTGCTCTGGATGAGATTATTTTGCAGTCATTAGAAAGGTTTTCTTCTAAAATAGAAGTGAAAGATTTGACCGTCGATTTTACATTTTCAGATCATTTCTGGGTAGAAACCGATCTTTACATGACTTCCATAATTATTGAAAATCTGATCTCAAACGCTATTAAATATTCCAATCCTAAAAATACAGTTCAGATTAATCTAATCCGGGATAATAACACCACAGTCTGTAAAATAAAAGATAATGGGATTGGTATTTCTGAAGAAGATATGAATAAGATTTATAATAAATTCTATCGTTCTCAGGCATCAGAACATCCTGATATTAAAGGAACAGGATTAGGTTTATCCATAGTAAAAAGACTTTGCAGACTACTTTCTATTATTATCCGTATTGAGAGTCATAAAAATAAAGGAACAGAGATTACACTGATCTTTTCCTGATGATAACATAAATATTTTTAATAGCCATACATCAATGATAAACATTAGCTGAAAACTCTTTTTTCTAAGGATATCTTAATAAAATCTTAAGCGAATCTTAAGTTCTTTACTTTTCTTGTTTTCTAATTTTATGAAATAAAAAATAAGGGTTCAAAATGCTTGAAAAAATTATAAAATTTAGTGTTCACAATAAATTACTGGTATTTCTATTAACGTTATGTATTATTGGTTATGGGCTATATTCTGTAACTCAGATATCAATAGGAGCTGTTCCGGATATAACCAATAATCAGGTACAGGTAATTACTACTTCTCAAAATTTATCTACTCAGGATATTGAACAGTTTGTAACTTATCCAGTAGAAATTGAAATGGCAAACTTGCCTGGAGTAAAAGAAATTCGTTCTATTTCAAAATTTGGATTATCTGTTGTTACTATTGTTTTCGAAGAAAATATGGGAACTTATCTACCTAGACAACTGATTGCCGAAAAAATTAAATCAGCAACCGAAAAGATACCTAAAGGCTTTGGAATACCTGAAATGGGACCTGTAACAACTGGTCTCGGTGAAATTTATCAATATATTCTGGATGTAAAGCCAGAATATAGAGATCAGTATTCTGTATCTGATTTACGAACCCTTCAGGACTGGGTTATTAAAAGACAATTATCCGGAATTAAGGGAATTGTTGAAATCAATACTTGGGGAGGTTATTTAAAACAATATGAAGTAGCAATTAGTCCATCGCGACTGAATGCAATGAATATAAGAACAATTGATATTCTGAATGCTTTAGAGAGTAATAACAGTATTGCAGGAGGTGCATATATAGAGAAGACTAATCAGAGTTATTTTATTAGAGGAGAAGGATTAGCAAAATCAATTGAAGATATTGAAAATATCGTTGTTAAAAATGCGAATGGTAATCCTATATATATAAAAGATGTTGCCAGAGTACAGGAAGGTCATGCTAATCGTTTTGGAGCTATTACTGGTAATGGAGAAGGAGAAAAGGTATTAGGCCAAATTATGATGCTGAAAGGTGCTAATTCTAAACAAGCCATTGAAGATGTAAAAACAAGAGTTGCTGAAATACAAAAAACCTTACCGGAAGGCGTTTATATCAATCCGTTTCTTGAACGAAGCGAATTAGTAGCAAAAACGACTTTTACAGTAGCAGAGAATCTGGTATTAGGCTGTCTGATTGTAATTTTTGTGGTTGTTCTTCTATTGGGGAATTTCCGGTCAGGATTAGTAGTTGCCTCTGTTATCCCAATTTGTTTACTTTTTGCTATCTCTTTCATGAATATTTTCGGTATTGATGCCAATCTGATGAGTTTAGGAGCAATTGATTTTGGTATTATCATTGATGGAGCCGTTATTATCGTTGAATTTATTGCTTTTCAAATTATATCAAAAAGTACCGTTTTAGAACATTTGTCAAAAAAAGGCAGACAGATGGAAATTGATCAGATTACGATTACAAGTGCTTCAAAAATGATGAATTCAGCCGTTTTCGGACAACTGATTATTCTTATTGTTTTTATTCCGATTCTGTCCTTATCCGGTGTCGAAGGTAAAATGTTTAAACCTATGGCAATGACCTTTAGTTTTGCATTAATAGGAGCTATGTTATTGTGTTTTACCTATGTTCCGGTAGCAGCTTCCGTATTTTTAAAACCAAGACCTGAAAATCCAAAATCGATTTCCAGTTGGCTAATCCGGAAATTAAAAATTCTTTATCTACCGATAATTACTTGGGCCGTACATAATACCAGAAAAGTATTATATGGTGCTCTGGCTCTTTTAATAATGGCTATTGGTTTATTTACAACTATGGGAGGAGAGTTTATTCCCACACTGGATGAAGGAGATTTTGTGATACAACCTGTTCTGAAAACCGGAACTTCATTAACAAAAACCATAGAAACTACAACTGAAATAGAAAAAATACTATTAAAAAATTTTCCTGAAGTAAATCAGGTTGTCAGTAGGATAGGAGCCGCAGAAGTTCCAACAGATCCTATGTCTATGGAAGAAAGTGATGTTATTGTTACGTTAAAGCCAAAAAATGAATGGACTTCTGCTAATTCCAAAGAGGAACTTGCGGATCGGTTTAAAGAGGCTTTATCTATTATTCCTAATATGGAGATTGAGTTCACACAACCTATAGAAATGCGTTTTAACGAACTTATTTCCGGAACACGCTCTGATGTAGCTATTAAGGTTTTTGGAGAAGATCTGGATATTCTGAACCGTAAAGCACTTGAAATTAAAGCTGCTGTTGAAAACGTAGAAGGAGCATCTGATATAATTGTCGAAAAAGTAAGTGGCCTGCCACAAATGAGCGTTGTATTTGACCGTTCTAAAATAGCCCGTTATGGACTGAATATATCTGATCTGAATGATATTATTGCTCTAGGATTTGCAGGAAAAACAGCAGGAAGTATATTTGAAGGGGAAAAACGTTTTGATTTAGTAATCCGTCTAAATAAAGAAAATCGCAAAAATATAGAAGATCTGAAAAATTTATATATTTCGGTTCCCGGTGGTGGACAGATTCCATTAGAAGAAGTAGCAAATATAGAATATACAACAGGACCTGCTAAGATATCCAGAGATGATACAAAACGAAGAGTTGTTGTGGGAATTAATGTCAGAAACAGAGACCTCGAAAGTGTTGTAAATGATATTAGACAGATTGTCAATTCAAAAATAAAACTTCCTTCCGGGTATTATATTAGTTATGGTGGACAGTTTGAAAACCTTCAAAGCGCAAAAGACCGATTGATGGTTGCTGTACCCATTGCCTTATTTCTGATCTTTATATTACTATATTTTGCGTTTCATTCTGTAAAAGAAGCTTTAATGGTCTATACGGCTATTCCACTTTCCGCAGTAGGAGGAATTCTATTTTTGTGGATCAGAGATCTACCTTTCAGTATTTCTGCGGGAGTTGGATTTATTGCTCTTTTCGGAATATCTGTTCTTAATGGTATTGTATTACTTGAACATTTTAAAGAATTAAAACTTCAGGGAATAGAAGATATTAATGAACTGATTATAAAAGGAACAGCAGATAGGTTACGTCCTGTACTATTAACCGCAATGGCAGCAGCTCTTGGGTTTTTACCTATGGCAATATCTTCATCTGCAGGAGCAGAAGTACAACGACCATTAGCCACAGTTGTTATTGGAGGGCTCTTTACGGCAACAATTTTAACAATGCTTGTATTACCGGTATTATATAAAATATTTCATATTTCAGAAAAAAATAATAAATTATAAAGCAATGAATAATAACATTTTATTTTTTTTATTCTCATTCATAACTATAAATGGATATTCTCAGAAAAACAGCTCTGAACTGGAATATTTTATTCAGAAAGCACTAGAGAATAACAAAGAAATTAAAGCTTCACAAATACAAGTGGATAAATCTCAAGAACTAATTAAAAGTGCTTTTTCATTTGACAAAACCAATATCTATTACAGCTATGATCAGAATAATTTAGCAGCAGATGATCTACCTTTAAAAGTATTCGGAATTCAGCAGAATTTTGCTTTTCCTACTGTATATACTACTCAGAAAAAAACTAATAAAGCGGAATGGGAAAAAGAAAAAGCCACTCTTAAACTGCAGAAAAATAAGATCACATTACAGGTTTCTCAGATATATGAAGATATTGTTTATGTACAAAACAAAGAAAAATTGTACAAATATCTGGATAGCTTATATGAGAATTTCTCAAAAGCCAGTCAGCGTCGGTTTGAATTAGGTGAAACCAATTATCTGGAAAAAATAACTGCTCAAGCAAAATTCAGAAAAATTAGAACAACTCTGACTCAACTGAATAAACAAAAAATAGCTGTATATGAGCGCTTAAAAGCAGTATTGCAAACACAAGACTCCATAATTGTTCAAAAAGAAAAATTAGAACCACTAAGTAGTCTACAGGTTGCAAACAGTAAAGAACTATATAATGATTTGTTCGAATCGACCTCAAAAGTGTATCAATCACAACTGAAAAGAGAAAAACAAAACTGGCTACCTGATATCAGTTTAGAATATTTTCAGGGAAAGAACAGAGCTTTAACCAATTCTCTTAACGGTTTTCAGGTAGGAATATCCATTCCTCTGCTATTTAGTGGTAATACTGCAAGAACAAGAGCTGCACAACTGGATATTAAAAGCTGGGAAGAGCAGAAACAGAATCAGGAACTCAGAATAGAACATTTTTTGAATCAGAAGAAAAATGAATTGGAAAAAGAACAGGAAGCAATCCTGTATTATAATGAATACGGTAAAAAATTATCAAAAGAGATCTTTAATACTGCCAGTTCCAGTTATAAAAACGGAGAGATTGATTTCTTTCAGTACATTCAGAGTTTAGAAAACGGAGTTACCATTGAAATCGATTATCTGGATAACGTTCTACAGAACAATAAAATTTCCCTGGATTTATATTATCTTAATTTTTAACATGATGAAAAACTATATTTATATTTACTTTTTTGCTTTCTTTTTTATTTCTTGTAAAAAGACAGAGCCTGAACAAATAACTAAAAAGGATAATTCTCTGATTACTGTAACAGATCAGCAATTTATAAGTACAAAAATGATATTAGGGTCTCCCGGAGAACAGGAGTTTAATATTATAGTAAAAGCTAATGGCGTTATTGATGTTCCACCACAGAACAGAGCTAAAATAACTACATTTTTGGGTGGGTATGTAAAATCAACAACATTATTGGTAGGAGACAAAGTTAAGAAAGGACAAGCTCTTATTACATTAGAAAACACTGAGTTTATAGATCTTCAACAATCTTATTTAGAAGTAGCAGAGCAAATTGACTATTTAAAAGTAGAATTTGAAAGACAAAAAATATTATATAATGAAAAAATAGCCTCACAGAAAAATTATCTAAAAGCAGAAAGTGATTACCGGAAAGCAAATGCAATATATCAGAGTCTACATAAAAAATTACAGTTACTGAATATAAATCCTACTCAAGTAGAAAAAGGACATTTAACCTCAGTAATTACTCTTTATGCACCTATTTCAGGTGATATTGCCATAATGAATGCTGCAGTAGGACAGTTTATGACACCTGCAGATGTTATTATGGAAATTATAGATACTGAAAATCTTCATTTAGAATTATCTATTTTTGAAAAAGATATACTAAACATAAAAGAAGATCAGAAAATACTTTTTAAAGTTCCCGAAGCTTCTGGAGAACTGTTTGAAGGATATGTTCATTTGATAGGAAAATCAATAGTAGAGAAAAACAGAACAATTAATGTTCATGGCCATGTTGATAAAAATGTAAAACAGAAATTACTTACCGGAATGTTTGTAGAAGCACAAATTATAGTTGATACTAAAAAAGATCTTGCAGTCCCTAAAGAAGCCCTAATAACAGAAGAAGATAAAAATTATGTTCTGTTACTTCAGTCTCATAATAATCAGGAATATCATTTCAGAAAAACATATATAAAAATAGGCACAGAATCTGAAATATTTATTGAGATTATTCCAAATAAGACCATAAATTCAGAATCAAAGATACTGATTAAAGGAACTTATGATTTAGTATATTAATTTTTAAGTATATAAGTTATGAAAAAAAGAAAATTTACAGTTCTGTTCAGAATAATGCACTGGACAATGGCATTATCGATCTGCCTTATTTTAATTACCGTATTCCTGCGAATTTACTGGATGAACAAAGATCATATTGCAGGAATTTTAAATTCTGGTTTAGGAGAACTAGATATAACTCTTACTAAAGAACAACTTACTAAAATTGCAAAGCAGATTAGAAAACCAATGTGGAATTGGCATGTTTATATTGGTTATGTACTGACGGGTTTATTTATAATCCGTTTATTACTTCCGGCTTTTGGACAAATGAAATTTCCAAATCCTTTTACAAAGATCAGTACAGGTAAAGAAAAAGTACAATCTTGGATTTATATAATTTATTATATTGGACTTGGAATTACCTTAATTACCGGACTTATTATAGAGAACGGACCACGAAGTATGAAAAATTTAATGGAAAGTATACATGTATTATCTCTTTATTTTATAATTACTTTTCTTATTTTACATTTAGGAGGTATCATTTTAGGAGAACATACCACTAAAAAAGGTATCATTTCTAAAATAATAGGAGGTGATTAATACTAATACTATAACTATTTATTATATAAAAGTTCTTATTTGAAAAACTCAAATAAGAACTTTTAGTTTAATCCCTTATTGATTTATATTCAGATATATACTATCTTAAATATACTTTTTTTTTAATAATTTTTTTAATACTATTTTTGAAAAAATACTATTATCATTATTTAATTAGCAATTATTAAATATAAATTAGCTAAATTGGTTTTTAATTAAGGAGTATTTATGTTTATTTAATATCGATTTTATACAATTATGAAAAAACAGGTGAAGGGATTACAAAAAGGATTAAACAATCGGCATATCTTTTTTATAGCGTTAGGTTCTGCTATAGGTACGGGGTTATTTTATGGTTCTGCAAAAGCAATTGAAAAAGGAGGTCCTGCAGTTTTGATTGCTTATTTAATTGGGGGAATAGGTATTTTTATGGTAATGAGGGCCTTGGGGGAAATGGCGGTTCATAAACCTGTTTCAGGTTCATTTGGACGATATGCAACAATGTATTTAGGACCTCTGGCTGGTTTTATTACCGGTTGGACTTATATTTTTGAAATGATCCTCGTCTGTTTAGCAGATATTACTGCATTTGCTATTTATATGCATTTTTGGTTACCTGATGTTTCTCCGTGGATATGGACACTCGGAATAACGGTTATTATAGCCGCTATGAATCTTACAGCTGTAAAAATATTTGGTGAACTGGAATTCTGGCTTTCTCTAATAAAGGTTCTTGCTATAGTTGCCATGATTGTTGCAGGACTTGGGATTTTATTTTTTGGTTTTGGTGCCGTGAACTTTAAAGCAATAGGTTTCAGCAATCTTTGGGAAAATGGAGGATTTATGCCTAATGGAATAGGAGGGGTTATTGCTTCATTCTCTGTAGTGATGTTTGCATTTGGAGGTATTGAGATTATTGGTATTACAGCACGTGAAGCTAAAGATACTGATAAAAGTATCCCAAAAGCAATTAATGCTGTACCGGCACGTATATTATTATTCTATATCATGACCTTAACTGTTTTAATGTCTCTTTTTCCATGGAATGAAATAGGAACAGCGGATAGCCCTTTTGTAAGCATTTTTAAAAGTCTGGGTATTGAATCTGCGGCTCATATACTGAATGTAGTTATTATTTCAGCTGCTATTTCAGCTATAAACAGCGATATGTTCGGAGCAGGGCGGATGATGTATGGTTTGTCTAAAGAAGGACAGGCACCAAGAAGTTTTGGATATCTGGCAAAGAATGGAGTTCCAGTAATACCGGTAATGGTAATGCTTATTACATTACTGGCAGGAGTTATACTAAATTATTTTTTCCATGATCAGATGTTTTTTATTATTGCAGCAATAGCTACCTTTGCCACAGTATGGGTCTGGTTGATGATCTTATTATCTCAATTTAATATGAGGCGTAAATTGAGTCCGGAAGAAGCTCAGAAACTGAAATTTCCAGTACCTTTCTGGCCAGTTGGTCCAATATTAGCAATTCTGTTTATGATTTTTGTCATTGTGGTGCTTGGTTTCTTTAAAGATACACAAATAGCTTTATTAGTAGGAGCACTGTGGGTTTTATTACTTGTTATTTGTTATTTCATATTTGGAATCCACAATAGAATGGAAAAAGCTGAGGCAAGGAAAAATAAATCTTCTGATTTTTAACAATACTTATCATATTAATACAAGTTGTTATTTTATTTTTTACCTTTACTATACTTAAGTAGATATTTTAATTTACTGATACTCTGTAAGTACCAGTAAACATTAATAATAAACACTAAAAAAGGTAAGATTAAAGATCTATAATGGCACAACGTTTGTATTAAGATAATGTATAATTAATTTAAATATAAAAAATCATGAAAAAAAATGTAGTAGTTGCTTCAGTAATGTTTGTTTTTATTTTAGTATTAGGATCTTGTAATACTGCAAAAACAATTGGTCAGGGTTACTTATTAACGGATAATGCATGGGAGCTTTTTACATTAGAAGGAAATAGAGCGGTAGCAACTGATTATATGAAAGGTTTACCTAATCTTACTTTTACTAAGGAAAGCAAAGTATTTGGTACTTCAGGATGTAACAGTTTAAACGGATCTTATGAACTTGGAGAAAATAGTAAATTAACTTTTGGACCTTTGGCAACAACAAGAATGGCTTGTCCTGGTGAAGGAGAAGGTAAGTTCTTAAGCGCATTAAATTCTGTTACTAATGTTAAAACAGAGAAAAACAAATTAACATTATTAAACGGTACTAAAGTGGTGATGGTTTTTACTCCAAAATTATAATATAATGAGAACCTTGAAAAAGGTTCTTTTTTTTAGTCTTATAGCTGTAATGTTTTATTCCTGTAGAACTCAGAAGAGGATCCAGAATAAGAATGTTGCAGCTATAGATTCTTTAAGAACCTCCTCATTAGAAAATAAAAGTAATATTATCAGCTATTTTAAAGGAATTGGAACAGAGCCTTTTTGGGCTGTTGAAATCTCTAAAGAGCAGATACATTTTACCTCATTAACTGATATTGAAGAATTTACAGCTCCTTACATTATTCCCGTAAGAGCAATGGATGCCAATATAAAAACGTATCGTTCAAAAAATGCATTAGGAAATATTTCTATTACCATCACACATGGGAAATGTTCTGATAATATGTCTGATACACAATATGCTTATAGGGTAAAAGTAAGCATTCAGCGTAAAACAGATAAAAAACCAATCCTTTTTGAAGGTTGTGGAAATTATATCGCAGATTACAGACTATATGATATATGGGCTTTAGAATCGATAGAAGGAAATAAAATAAAATATTCTGATTTTCAGAAAGATATACCTTATTTGGAAATAAATACTCAGAAAGCAGAATTTATAGGTTTTACAGGATGTAATACTATGCGTGGAAAGCTTTTTTCAGAAGATAAACTGCTACGTTTTACTAATATTATTACTACAATGATGATGTGTCCGGCAATGGACAAAGAAACTGCTTTTTTAAAAGCCTTACAAAGTGCTACTACTTATGAAATTAAGAATAATAGACTTTATCTTTTAAATCCTGATGGCGAAAAGGTTGTTTTCAGAAAAGTGGATTAATTTTTTAAAGATTCATAGGCTATTAAAGTATTAAAGGCTCAAAGTGTTTACTTTGAACCTTTAATACTTTTGCAACTATGTGCCTTTGAACCTTTTTTATGCTGTTTTTTCAAATAACTGGATCTGACCTTTTAAACGTTCTATTAGGAGATTCATCATCCTTTTATTAAGTTGAGATGAGTTCTCAATATATTCATTAAATTCATCCATAGTGAAAAGCGCGATAACCATTCCTTTCAGTGCATTTCTAAATTTAATATCCTTTTGTATTGCATTATCAATAAATATCATTTTTTTCTCAATTGAAAGTGTATAAAAATCATTTTTATACTTGTTGATGTAATTGATAAAAGAAGCAATAAAAAGGTCGTTTTGTAGTTTCAGAATAGGTCTGATTGTTCTGTTCTGAAACAACTCTTCCTTGGAAGATTGCAGGTTAATTTCACCCTGAAATGGTCCTCTAAAATCGGTAATAAAAGTGTCTCGATCTTCCATTTTTTATTTTAAAGGTATAAAAAAAACCGCTGCGTTATGCAGCGGTTTCTCTAAATATAATGTTAATTTTATTAGTTAATTTTAAAGATAACTCTTCTAACTAATTTACGGGCTAACTCAGAGTTTTTGTCTACTGAATTATCTTCACCTCTTGCAATAACTTTAAGTCTTGAAGATTCAATACCAGCTTTAGTAAGAACATTTTTCACACTTGTGGCTCTCTTATTAGATAACTTATTGTTATAATCATTAGTACCTAATTCATCTGCAAAACCATAGATTTCAACACTTGAAGAAGGATTATTTCTTAAATAGGTCAAGATAAAGTCGATACCTGCTGTTGAAACGTTTGTAGGCTCTGATTTATTGAAATCGAAATAGGTTGTAACATAACCATCATTGATTAAATCTTTGACTAATTGACTATCATGACTATCATTACTATTATCTTTTCCACCTACATACGATTCCATATAATCCGGTACTCCATTATTATTTTTATCAATAGATCTACCTTTTGAATCTACTAAAGCACCTGCAGGAGTATTTGGTTCAAGATCTAAGTAATCCGGCACACCATCACCATCAGAATCAACTAACATTTTTTCTAAATCGGCTAGTCTTCCTTCTACGACAGACAAACCGTCTTCAGGTTTTTCTGAATACCAGTCAGCGTGTTTCTGATTTTTACCTAAATAGATAGAAAGACCTACGGTAGCATTGTACATTGTACCATTAAATCCTCTATTATCTACTGTATTAACACCACCATCAAATGAACGATTCTGATCTAGGTTGTTAATCATTGTAAAGTCTGCATTTAATGCAATTCTTTCTGTTAATTTAACCTGGCCTGTGAAACCAAGAATAAAGTTCATCATTTCATCAGTTCCGCTAAATGCATCTTTATTTCTTAGTTGTGAATAACCAACACCGGTGTGAAACTGTAAATTCAGCCTGCTGGTCCATTCTTCAAAATTTAAAATTCGACCTAAGTTAGCAACCCCCTGAAGGTTTACTCTATAATATTTACTTCTGAAATTGGCAACATCATCGTGATTTCTGATATAGTCATATCCTACATCTGCTTTTATACCTAATTTAGGATTAAACATATATCTTACTCCCAGGTCAACGTGCCATGGACTTGTTCTTGATGTATAGGCGCCAGCAGAGAAAGGGGTAGTTGGTTTGTTTATACCGCCGTTTACATCAACAGACCATCTATTGTAACCTTCCTTAATGTTAGGTTCTGTCTCCTGAGCATTTACACTTGTAAATGTAAGAGCTAAAATCGCTAATGGTAATACAATTTTTTTCATATTAATTTTTCTATTTGGGATTAGTACTTAACAATTTATTAGGTTTACATTGTTAAAAGTTAGGCTAATGTAGTACTTTTTATTCTTAATTCATTAATTTTTTCTAAAATTTTAATATTATTATAATTAAATATCAAAACTAGTCCTACAAAAAGATACAATAATTATATAATTAAACATGAAAAATTAACATTTCAGAGTATTATAAATAAATATTTTTATAAATATTTTAGTAATTATAAAAATATCAAAAAAAACAAATTAGATAAAATCATATACTATTATTTTGATCGGAACGGCTATCTTTCATACTTTCGATACTTATCTTTTAAGGTATTAGACAACCAAAGAACGAATATAATTAAGTTTAAGATTTAAATATAAATCCCCCCTTGTACAATGTACAAGGGGGGATTTATATTTAAATCTTCTTTAATAATTAATTCTGATTAGTTTACTTTAAAAATAACTCTTCTGACTAATTTACGAGCTAACTCAGAATTTTTATCTACTGAATGATCTTCACCTCTTGCAATAACTTTAAGTCTTGAAGATTCGATACCTGCTTTAGTAAGAACACTTTTTACATTATCAGCTCTATTATTAGACAGTTTATCATTATAAGTGTTAGCACCTAATTCATCCGAAAATCCATAAATATCAATACTCGAAGAAGGATTGTTTCTTAAATAAGTTAGGATAAAGTCAATACCTGCCGTTGAAACATTAGTAGGTTGTACTTTATCAAAATCAAAGTAAGTTGTAACATAACCATCATTAATAAGTTCTTTAACCAGTTCATTATTAATCTGATTATTAGCGTCCTGTTTTTGTAAATAGGATTCAATATAATCTGGTATACCATTATTATTCTTGTCAATAGTTTTACCTCTTGAATCTACCATTGCGCCAATAGGAGTATTTGGTTCAAGGTCTAAATAATCTGCGATACCGTCACCGTCACTATCTAACAGCATTTTTTCTAAATTTGCTAATCTATCTTCTATATCAGACGAACCATCTGTAGGTTTTTCTGAATACCAGTCTGCATGTTTCTGGTTTTTACCTAAATAGATAGAAAGACCTATGGAGGCATTATACATTGTACCATTAAATCCTCTATTGTCTATTGTATTAAGAAGACCATCAAAGGTACGATCCTGACTTATGTTATTTACCATAGTAAAATCTGCATTTAATGCGATTCTTTCTGATAATTTAAGTTGCGCTGTAAGACCAATAATAAAATTCATCATATCATCTGCTCCGCTAAACTGCTCTTTATTTCTTAACTGAGCGTATCCAATACCGGTATGGAACTGCAAGTTTAGCATACTGGTCCAGTCTTCAAAATTAAGGATTCTACCTAAGTTGGCAACTCCCTGTAAATTAGCTCTGTAATATCTGCTTTTAAAAAAAGTACTTTTACTGTTGTGGTCATTTTCAATATGATCAAATCCGATATCTGCTTTTAAACCAAATTTAGGATTAAACATATATCTGGCACCAAGATCAGCATGAAAAGGGCTTATTCTTGGTAGATAAGCACCATTACTTAAAGGCGATGTCGGTTTGTTAATACCGGTATTTATATCAATAGACCACTTGTTAAAACCTTCATTAGTATTTAATTCTGTTTCCTGCGCATTTGCTGTTGTAAAGGTGAATACCAGAATAGCTAATGGTAATACAATTTTTTTCATATTTATTTTTTATATTTTGGGATTCTACAAACCTTATTATAAGGTTTGTAATATAATTTTTATATAAGACAAATGTACTATTTTTCAATCTAAAAACCTTAATTTAGACTTAGATTTAAAAGATGATATTTATGGAAAATAATACCAAAATAGCCGGTAATAAAATAAATAATTACAGGTTATTAACTCAGGAAGAAATAAATAAGAAAATAGATTTTGCTAATACTGTTTTCAATCAGTGGAATACTGCTAAAACGAAAGAAAGAGTTCAGTTTATCCCTAAATTGATTGAAGTGTTACAATTAGACAGACAGGAACTGGCAGAGATGATTACCGGAGAAATGGGAAAGCCTATAAAACAATCTCTTGCAGAAATAGATAAATGTGCTCTTTTATGTGATTATTATTATGAAAATGCAGTAGCCTTTTTAAAACCAAAGATTGTAAAAAGTAATGCTTCTGAAAGTTTTATTACTTATGAACCACTGGGTGTTATTCTTGGTGTTATGCCCTGGAACTATCCTTTTTGGCAGGTTTTCAGATTTGTTGTTCCAGCAATTTTAGCAGGAAACACTACTTTATTAAAACATGCCAGTAATGTTATGGGAAGTGCTTCACTAATTGAAAGAACTTTTCTTAAAGCGGGGCTTCCAGAAGGAGTATTTCAGAATTTGCTTATAAGCAGTAAACAGGTAGAGAGCATAATTGAGAATCCGCATGTTAAAGCAGTTTCCCTAACCGGAAGTGAAGGAGCAGGGTCTGCTGTGGCAGGAACTGCTGGAAAATATCTTAAGAAAGCTGTTCTGGAACTGGGAGGAAATAATGCTTTTATTGTCTGTGAAGATGCTGATATTGAAAAAACAGTGGCTATAGCAGTTAATGCGAGAATGCAGAATGCGGGTCAGAGTTGTATTGCCGCAAAAAGATTTTTAGTCCATAAAAACATAGAAGAAACCTTTATAAAACAATTCTCCGCAGCTGTTTCTACTATGAAAGTAGGAGATCCGTTCGATCCGGATACAGAGATAGGATCAATGGCAAGGCTGGATTTAGCGGAAGAGCTAGAAAAACAAATTACAACATCAGTAGCATCAGGTGCTAAAATAATATTGGGAGGAAACAGAAAAGAAACCTTTTATGAGCCTACTATATTGATTAATGTTACACCTGATATGCCTGTTTTTAAAGAAGAAACCTTCGGACCTGTTGCCGCAGTAACTCTTTTTTCAACCTTTGAAGAGGCTGTTGCTTTAAGTAATTCTTCTGTTTTTGGGTTAGGAGTATCTATATTTTCAAAAAATAGTAAAGTCATAAAAGAAAAAGTACATTTATTTAACGAAGGAGCTGTATTTATAAATGAAATGGTAAAGTCAGATCCTCGTTTACCTTTTGGAGGAATTAAAAAATCCGGATATGGAAGAGAACTTGCTGAAGACGGAATTAAAGAATTTGTAAATGTAAAGACGGTTTATATTAAATAATTAACAATTTTTTTTTAATGAATCTTATCTTTTAAATTATTCTTAAATAATAATGTTATTTAAAAAATATAGTAATGAAACTTGTTTTGAACCAAAATATGTTATAATATTGAACTATAACTAAGTTTTTAAATATATAGAATTATGAGTTTTTTAGCAAAACTAAAAGTCGGAGGTAAAGAATATACCGTTTTAAATGTTAATTATGACCTTACACAGGAAACAGACGCAACTGGAAGACCATCTTCTGTAACAAGAGGAGGAAGAATTATAATTGAAGTAGAATCTACAGGAGGTACAGAGCTTTTTGAATGGATGACTAATAATTTTGAGAGAAAAGATGGATCAATTGTTTATAGTAAACGTGATAATGAAGCTACTCTTAAAGAATTAAAGTTCAAAGAAGCCTATATGGTAAAATACAAAGAAACATTCGATTCTATCGGAAAGAACCCTTTAACGGAACTTTTTATGCTTTCTTCTAAAAAAATCCAGATGGGTGGCGGAGAATTTGAAAATGATTGGGTATAGTATTTTGTTTATATACCAAAAAGGGAGCTGATTTTAGCTCCCTTTTTTAATTGACTATGATACTATTTTAATAATTTTTATTAAATCTATTAGGTATTTATATAATTTCATTGTTAAAGATGTCTACTTTTGACTATATATGTATCTACTATAGTATATTTATCTTCTTAATTATAAAATAAATATATTATGTTTTTTGGAATAACTACAACATTACTCGATCAGACAAAAATAAAATCATCTTCTGACTGTCCAAAATGTGCTTCCGGTAAAGAATGGTTTTTAAATGTAGAGGAAGTAAAATTTTCTGTTCTTTTTGGATCAACAAAACAGGCAACAGTAAATGTTATTTGTGCAGACTGTAATAAAAAAATCGCTAAAAAATACTGGAATACAGATATTCACAGGCTAGCTGCACAGAAAAAAGAAGAATTCAAATACTCTTTTTTACAAAGATTTGGCATGCCTTTAGCTTTAGTCACTCTTTTTGTAATTGGAACAACCTGGATCATAACCAGTGAAATTTCAGAACAAAAGAAATTAATAAATAATGCGCAGGAAAATTTTGCCACCTGTTACGATACAGAAATAAAGAAACAATGGATGGATAATTTACAGCCCGGAGACTTTATTTTGGCAAATAAAGAGTATTATGATCCGGTAAAAGTATTCAGAATTAATAAAATAGATGATAAAATCGTACTTTTAGATGCTTTTGATCAGGTAGTTGAAACAGGACAATATGAAACAACAGAAAAATTAGATGAATTACAGCTGGGAAAAGGGGAATCACGTCTTTTTGAAGTACAAAAAAGAGATTTTGACAGACAAATAATTGTAGAAAGTAAAGAAGGATACAGCGTAGTAAATCAGATGAATCTACGACAGATTAAAAAAAGTAAATGATTAACAGTTATATTAATAAATATATTTCCGGATAAAAATAATTTTCTTTTTATCTCAACTATTTTAAAAATTTCCTTTTAAAACTAAAAGGAGATTTTTTTATTATCTATTGTTTTATATCGTTTTTTTACTTTTTAGATCAATTTTAATCCTTATAAATATTTTCCTTTTTTCTAACAGTATTCAAAAAAAGAGGCTGTCAATATTTAGACAGCCTCTTTCAGTATGAAGTATAACTAACTCAAACTCCAAAATTAAATAAATGCTGATTGCTCTACTCTCATTTCCTTAGCAGCAGCAACCATTTCTTTTAATGCTGCTTTAGTTTCTTCCCAGTGACGTGTTTTCAAACCACAATCGGGATTAATCCAAAGCTGTTGTGCGGGAATGACCTTTCTTGCTTTATCCAGTAAAAAGATCATTTCTTCTCTTGATGGAACTCTTGGAGAATGGATATCATATACGCCGGGACCGATCTCATTTGGATATTTAAAATCTGCAAAAATATCCAACAGTTCCATTTGTGAACGAGAACATTCTATTGTGATAACATCTGCATCCATATCTGCAATATTCTTAATAATATCATTAAATTCTGAATAACACATATGAGTATGGATCTGTGTTATATCTGTTACTCCGGCTGCTGAAATACGGAAAGCTCTGACTGCCCATTTCAGATAATCCTGCCAGTCTTTTTTTCTCAACGGTAGTCCTTCTCTGATTGCCGGTTCATCAATCTGAATTATTTTTATTCCTTCTCGTTCCAGATCTAGTACTTCATCACGAATTGCTAAAGCAATCTGTGTACAGGTAGTGGAGCGAGGCTGATCATTTCTTACAAAAGACCATTGTAAAATTGTAACAGGTCCTGTAAGCATCCCTTTAACCAGTTTATCAGTAAGTGACTGTGAATAAACTGCCCATTTTACCGTCATTGGAGTAGGGCGGGAGACATCTCCATAAATGATTGGAGGTTTCACACATCGGCTTCCATAGCTTTGTACCCAACCGTTTTTTGTAAAAGCAAAACCCTGTAACTGCTCTCCAAAATATTCTACCATGTCATTACGTTCAAATTCTCCATGAACGAGAACATCAATATCGATCTCTTCCTGAAAACGGATATTTTCTTCTGTTTCTTTTCGAATAAGCTCATCATACTGACTTAAGGTAATAGTTCCTTTTCTAAACTGAGCTCTCCAGCTTCGTACTTCATCAGTCTGAGGAAAAGAGCCTATTGTGGTTGTAGGAAACAGGGGTAGATTTAGAGCTTTTTTCTGTAGTTGTTTTCTTATTGAAAAAGGATTTTTACGATGGGTATCTTTTTCTGTAATCTGAGCAACGCGTTCTTTTACTTTAAGATCATGAATTAAAACTGAAGTTTTGCGAAGATCCTGTACCTTAATGTTTTCCTTTAATTTAGTGGCAGCATTTGTAATGTCCTCACTGTTGGCAAGCTGTTTTAATACTACTATTTCTTCAATCTTCTGTTTTGCAAAAGCCATCCATTGTTTTATTTCAGGAATCAACACCGTATCATTTGTTTCTAAATCCAGATCACACGGAGAATGTAGTAGAGAGCAGGAAGAAGAAATAATAATTCTGTCTTTCCCTGTTTTATTGGATACTGAATCAATAACTTTTAAAGAACTTCTAAAATCATTTTTCCAGATATTTCTTCCATCTACCACACCTAATGAAAGTATCAGCGTTTCAGGAATATTTTTTAAAATATCTTCTAATTGTTCCTGATCATTCGTCAGATCAAGATGAAGTGCTGAAACAGGAAGAGAAACAACAAATGAAGTATTATCTCTTAAACCTCCAAAATAAGTTGCCAAAAGGGTTTTCAGCTCAGGGAAAACTTTCTTTATCTCGGTATAAACATACTGAAAAGCCTTTTTTTCCTTTTCATTCAGATCTAATGAAAGAAAAGGCTCATCAAACTGTATCCATTCTGCACCGTTAGCAATAAGTTCTTTTATAATATCAAAATAAACCGGAAGCAGTCTATTTATTAAATCAATTTTTTCAAAACCACTTTCTTTTTCCTTTCCTAATAAAAGATAAGAAACAGGACCTATAATTACCGGTTTAGTAAGTATATTATTCTGTTTTGCTTCTATAAATTCATCAATTATTTTTTTAGAAAATAATTTAAATTCCTGATCTTTATAAAACTCAGGAACGATATAATGATAATTGGTATTAAACCATTTTGTCATTTCCATTGCGGTAATATCCAATCCATTCTGCTGATAACCTCTTGCCATTGCAAAATAAAGGTCAATGGGATCTATTTCTTTAGAAATAAGTTTTGTATAACGTTTTGGAACAGCGCCAAGTGCAAAAGATAAATCCAAAACCTGATCGTAAAATGAAAAATCATTAGAAGGGATTAAATCAATTCCTACTTCTTTTTGAAGTTTCCAGTTATGAATTCGAATTTCTTTTCCGGCACTTAAGAGTTCTTTTACCGAAATTTTGCCGGCCCAGTACTTTTCACAGGCTTTTTTTAATTCTCTGTTGCTACCGATTCTGGGATAGCCAAGGTTGTTTGTAAACATGTTTTTTGCTTTTAAAAAATTAATTAATTAGTTAAAAGCTCTTTGCATGATTTCACAATACTTTAAAAGAATATGGAAAATAGAAATAAACAGAAAGAAATACAGTTTACTCCCTGAATATTTTTTTTAACCAATTACTTCAAATCGCGAAAGTATTGTCAAGTAGAAATAGGCAGGTATCCTGACTTATAACATTTTTACCGTCCTTCCCATCATAATAATGACAGTGGACAACGTGGGGTAAAAACTATGATGTTACTTACAGTTGCGCGACAGTTCGTGATTTACACACGATTCCCTTTTAAATCCGGATCTTAATTCGGAACCTATCTCATTTGAAAGAAATAAAGTAAAGAACTTAATAAACAAATATAACAACTATTATTTTAATAAACTATAGAGTCAAAGATTTAAAGATTAAGAGTTTCAATGGAGCAAAAGTTTTCAGTTGCAGTATTTAGTTATTAATTTTTTTTACCTTAAAAAACTTTGCTCCTTTGTAACTAACTTACTTTATTGAAAAAGGCTTAATTTAGCATAAAAATCAGGATATGAGATTCAACAGTAGAAGATGGGTAAAGCCGGAAGATTTAAATCCTAACGGAACCTTATTTGGAGGAAAACTATTAGCATGGATTGATGAGGAAGCAGCGTTGTATTCTATTATTCAGTTAGAGAATCCCCGAGTAGTAACAAAACATATGTCTGAGATCAATTTTATGAGCTCGGCACAACAGGGAGATATTATCGAAATAGGTATTCAGGTAGTTAAATTTGGAAGGACATCCATAGTTCTGAAGTGTGAAGTTCGAAATAAAATGACACATGAAACAATCATTGCTGTGGATAAAATTACTATGGTAAGTCTGGATAGTTTTGGACGACCTTTGCCACATGGAAAAACAGTTGTAGAATATACAGAAGACAGGCTGAAAAAATAGTTTCTCAGCCTGATTCTTTATAATTTATAAACCTCCTCCGGTACTGTCAGAAGATAATTCATATATTTCAAGATCAAAATATTTAGCAGAAGCAATAATATGATCAAAAATATCTGCCATTATAGATTCATAATTCAGCCATCTTTTATCACTTACAAAAGCATAAATCTCCAGAGGAAGCCCTTGAGCAGTAGGTTGTAAGTGTCTGCACATCATAGTCATATCTTTATTAAGACCGGGATGTAAAGAAAGATACTGATTAATATATTTTCGAAACAATCCAAAATTTGTCAGATTACGACCATTAATGAATAAGTTCTTATCAATATTATTTGCAGTATTCCATTTTTCAATATCCTTTTGTCTGTGATCAATATAAGAAGAAATTAGCTGTATCTTTTTAAAGCTTTCCAGTTCAGAGGCATCAATAAACCGAACACTAGTAGCTTTTATCAGAATAGACCTTTTTATTCGGCGTCCACCTGAATCAGTCATCCCACGCCAGTTTTTAAATGAATCCGATATTAAACTGTAAGTTGGAATAGTAGTAGTTGTTTTGTCAAAATTTTGCACTTTTACTGTTGCTAAATTAATTTCGATCACATCACCATCTGCACCAAATTTATCCATTGTAATCCAGTCTCCAATTCGTACCATATCATTAACAGATACCTGAATGCTTGCTACAAAACCTAAAATTGTATCTTTAAAGACAAGTATTATTATTGCAGAAACAGCTCCAAAGGTTCCTAGAAGATAATTAACAGATTTATCAAACAGAATAGACGCTATGATTGTAATAGCCATGATCCATAAAAAAATCTTTACAACCTGAATATAACTGTCAAGTGGCTTATCTGCAAAAGCAGGTGTTTTTTTAAAGTGATTCTTTAAGGCATTCATCATACTATTTACAATACCTAAAAGAAGAAAAACAATAAGAATACTTATACTTTTATCAAAAAAATTTTCCCAGTTTACAAAACCGGAAAGTACTAAAGGGATGGTTTCATAAATAAAGAATAACGGAATAATATGTGCTATATAAGCAATTGTTTTATTATCTACCAGATATTCATCAAATTGTATTTTTACTTTTTTTCCTACTCTGGTTACTATATTTATCAGTAATTTTTTAAATAACTGATCCAGCAAGTATCCTAAAATGCTTATGATGATGATATTTACAAGCAAATTGGCATATATGGCTATATGCTCATTTACATCTATATCTTTAAGAAGTTTGTATACCCAATTAAATAATTTCTTATCCATTTAAAAGATTAAAGCATTTTCTTTTCAACATAAAAAGTTCCAAAAGGAATAACTGAGGCAATACAGATATAAAAATATTTTTTCAGAGACCATTCAGTTTCAAACTTAAGCATTGTTGCCAGCAAAATGTATACTATAAACAACAGACCATGTGCCATACCAACTGTCCGAACATATTCAGGAAGTTCATACATATACTTTAAAGGCATTGCAATAAATAAGAGTACTAATAAAGAAACTCCTTCTAAAAAGGCTATAATCTTAAAAAATCGAATCATTATGATAATTATAAAGAAAGGTTAATACTAAGTTTCACAAAACTAAGGGATCTAAAACGGAAAAGAAAATCATTATCATTATTTTATGTTTTTACTGGGATTTATTCGGGTTTTCCTTTTATGGATCTTAATACAAGATATCCCAGGATACCGCTTATAAAGGAACCTGCCAGAATTCCTATTTTTGCCTGTAGTTCATATTCAGGGTGCTTAAAGGCGAGTGTAGTAACAAATAAAGACATTGTAAAACCAATTCCTGCCAATAGTCCTACGCCAATAAGATGTTTCATCGTCATTCCTTCGGGAAGAGCTGCTACTTTCAGTTTAACCAGTAAACCGGTCAGTCCCACAACTCCTATAAATTTTCCAACAATTAAACCAAGAACTACCCCGAGAGCCACATTACTGGTTGTTAGAGTATCAAAATTAATATTCATTGCCACACCTGCATTTGCCAGAGCAAAAACAGGCATAACAACAAAGGTTACAAAGGGATGTAAAGCATGTTCTAGTTTTTGTAAGGGTGTAATTGCTAAATCGTTAAAAATACGCATGTCATCCAGTATATGTAACTGCTCTGCAGTAAGTGTAGGTATTTTATCATTCGGATCTGCTTTTTTAAACTTATCTAGATATTTTTTCATTTTATCAATAAATAATGTCTCATTAATTCGAGTATTTGAAGGAATGGTAAAAGCAACCAAAACTGCAGCAATTGTAGCATGGACTCCAGACATTAAAAAAGCTAACCAGACACCTCCAATACCAATAATAGCGTAAAAAAGAGTGTTTCTTACTCCCATTTTATTAGCAAGAAGAAGGATAAAAAGTAGTATAGCTCCGATTCCAAGGCTGATAAACGAAATATCTGATGTATAGAAAAAAGCAATTACTAATACAGCTCCCAGATCATCAGCAATTGCCAGAGCGGTAAGAAATATTTTTAAAGAAGTGGGTATTCTATCACCTAAAAGATATAAAACTCCTAATGCAAAAGCAATATCAGTTGCCATTGGAATTCCCCAACCTGCATGTGCATCGCTAGAATTATTCAGAATAATATAAATAAGAGCAGGAAAGACCATTCCACCGAAAGCGGCAAAAAGAGGAAGCATCGCTTTTCTTGGATTAGAAAGTTCTCCTCCTACAATTTCTCTTTTTAATTCCAGACCTACTACAAAGAAAAATATAGCCATCAGACCGTCATTGATCCAATGGTGTAAATTCTGATTCAGATATAGAACGCCATTAATTCCAAAACCTATTTTATGCTCCCAAATTCCGTGGTACCATTCCGCCCAAGGTGAATTTGCCATAAAAATAGCAACTATAGCTGAAACGAATAAAACAATACCTCCGGTGGTGGATTTACTGATAAAATGATTTACAGGATTAACGATCCATTTTTCTACAGGGGTAGCTTTAATTTTGTTTTCCATATTTGATTTTTTATGTACGAAAAACAAAAATAAGGATTCTGATTGAGTTAAACAGCTAATAATTACTCTCAATTTGTTTTTTTTGAAGTATTTTTAACAAAAAAATATGGTTTTTTGTTACTTATGTCAATAGAAAACAAACCTTAAAAATTAGTTCAAAATGAGTAAACGGGATCTGAAAAAATATCTTAATTCACTAAATAAAGAGCAGTTAGAAGAGCAAATGATCGAATTGTATGAAAAATTCAGTGATGTGAAAGTGTATTATGATTTTGTTTTTAATCCAAAAGAAGAAAAATTAATTCAGGAAGCTAAAAGCAAAATAGCAAATGAATATTTTCCTGTAAAAAATAAAAGAGCAAAACTTCGTCGTTCTGTTGCACAAAAATATATTAAGCATTTTATTACATTAGGAGTAGATCCTTATAGTATAGCTGATCTGATGCTGTATAATATAGAAACCGCACAGCGATTTTCTTCAAAAAAAGAGATACGATCTGCTACTTTCTATAAAAGTATACATAATTCGTTTGAACAGGTTGTTACTTATACCATTTCAAATGGAATGTTATCGGAGTTTAGAACAAGGATAAAGGAAGTATGTATAACGGTAACAGATCAGAAATGGAGTAATAGCTATGATTTTGAAACTATAATAGAACTAATGGATTAGCTTCTAAAAATAATAAATTTAAAGAACTATCATTTTTTTATTTTAACTTATTTTAAGGGTTCAGTAAATTTTTTTTATAATAAAATTAAAAAATCATAATAAAAACAGCTGAATATTTCGGATATGGATTTAAAGTCCGTATTTTTGCATTCCTTAAAATTTATAATGTCTTATAAAAACTTAGATTCAGTCATAGAAGAAGAAGAAAAAAAAGAACTTTATGGTTATCAGCAAGGCGATATTGATTCTATCTTTAAACGTTTAGACAGTAAACGGGCTAATTACAGACTTTTATACCAACTGCCTACGGGTGGGGGTAAAACGGTTATTTTTTCCGAAATTGTCAGACGTTATCTTTCTTCCAACGATAAAAAAGTAGTGGTGTTAACACACCGTATCGAACTCTGCAAGCAAACTTCAAAAATGCTGAATGGTTTTAATGTAAAAAATAAAATCATAAACAGTAAAATAAAAGAGTTGCCTGATCAGAACGAATATTCCTGCTTTGTTGCGATGGTCGAAACTTTAAAAAATCGACTAAATGATGAAAAACTGATCATAGATAATGTGGGTCTGGTTATTGTGGATGAAGCACACTATAATTCTTTCAGAAAACTACTTGTATTGTTTAAGAATTCCTTTATTCTGGGCGTTACGGCAACTCCTCTGAGTTCTAATATTAAACTTCCCATGAATGAGGTCTATGATGAACTGATAGTAGGGGATACAATCAGCTCTCTTATTCAGAAAGGATTTCTGGCTAAAGCAGTAACTTATAGCTATGATGTGGGATTAAGTTCACTTAAAATAGGTATTAATGGTGATTATACTGTAAAATCATCAGATGATTTATATTCCAATATGATGATGCAGGAGAAATTACTGCATTCTTATGAAGAACGTTCTAAAGGTAAAAAAACACTTATTTTCAATAATGGTATCAATACTTCACTATATGTATATGAGACCTTTAGAGAAGCGGGATATGATGTTCGTCATTTAGACAATACTAACAGTAATGAGGAACGTAAAGCAATCTTACAGTGGTTTAAAAAAACACCGGATGCGATTCTAACTTCTGTCGGAATTTTAACTACTGGATTTGATGAGCCTACTGTAGAGACCATTATCTTGAATCGCGCAACTAAATCGCTTACATTATATTTTCAAATGATTGGTCGCGGTTCTCGTAAATTACCTCATAAATCAGATTTTACAGTGATTGATCTGGGAAATAATGCTGCTCGATTTGGGTTATGGAATGAATCTGTAGACTGGCAGCACATCTTTAAATCACCAGAGTTTTATCTGGAAAATCTAAGAGATGATGCTGAGATCGAAGCGAATTTTAAATACCTGATGCCTGCAGAAATTCGTGCTTTATTCAGTAAAACAGAAATAATTACTTTTAATATTGAGGAAGCTCATAAAATTGCCATTGCAAAAAATCTACGTTCTAAAGTAGTATTAGAACAGTCTCTGGAACAACATGCTACCATGTGTGTTGAAAATAGTGAAGATGCTTTTGATGCTCGCTTACTTGCAAGAGAATTACTGGGTGATATAGAGTCCAGAATGCGCGATTATACTGCTTGTTTAAGCAAAAGCAGTAAGAACTACAGAGAATGGCTGATTGATGATTATAAAGTAAAACTAAATTTACTGATTACTAAAAAATTCCTGGAAAAGGTTTAAGCTCTGTCCTAAACTAAAATAACTAAAGATTCCTTTGTTTTTCAGAATATGGGACAAAGGAATCTTATCTTTATCAAAATTAAAATATATGGCAAATCAATTCTTATCTTTAGGGATATCTGAAGCTCTTGTAAAAGGTCTGACAGATCTTAATATTACTGTTCCTACTGAAATTCAGGAAAAAACATTAGCTGTACTGCTTACTAAAAAAGATGATTTTGTAGGTCTGGCAAAAACAGGAACCGGGAAAACAGCTGCTTTCGGACTGCCTTTATTACAACTGATTAATACTTCAAAGAAAAACATACAGGCTGTTATTCTGGTTCCGACAAGGGAACTGGGACATCAGATTGGTACCAATCTGGAAAGTTTTGCTAAATATCTACCGGAAATTTCTATTGCTACTACCTGTGGCGGAGTTCCGATAAAACCTCAAATACAGCGTTTAGAAGAAGGAGCACATATTGTAATTGCTACTCCCGGACGTTTAATTGATCTGATAAAACGAAATGCAATTAATATTAAAGAAACGGATTATCTTATTCTGGATGAAGTAGATGAAATGCTAAGTGCTCTGAAAGACGGACTAGATGAAATCGTAAATGAACTGCCTAAAAACAGACGTACCTGGTTGTTTTCTGCAACTCTTCCCGGAACTATTAAACAACTGATACAGAATTATATGTCTAAACATGTTACACAAATTAGTGCAAACATGGAAACAGTTGGAAATAAAGGAATTGATCATGAATATATTGTAGTTGATCCTATAGAAAAATTAGAAGTTATTATGCATTTTCTTTCTCATAAAGAAGGACAACGTGGTATTATATTTTGTAAAACAAAAGCAGCAGTTAATAAATTAGCAAAAAATCTGGCAATAAACCGTTTTTCTTCAGGAGCATTGCATGGAAGTCTGTCTCAGCCTATCAGAGACCGTATAATGGAACAATTTAGAGAAGGACATATCAATATCCTGGTTGCTACTGATCTGGCAGCAAGAGGAATTGATGTAAAAGAGATTTCTTATGTTGTCAATTATCATCTTCCGGATGTATATGAGGTTTATGTTCACAGAAGTGGTCGTACTGCAAGAGCAGGAGCAAAGGGAATGTCTCTGACCATACTTCAAAAAGAGGAAGTAGCTGAGATTGCCGATTTTGAAAGAGAACTGGGAATTAAGTTTACTGAATTTAAAAAACCTACTACTGAAAGTATTGAAGAAAACAATGCTTATTTATGGGCTAAACAAATCTTTAAAACTAAACCGAACCATAATCTGGAACCAAAATTCAAAGAGAGAATAAAAACAGTATTTCATCATCTTACTAAAGATGAATTAATTGATAAACTACTAGCTAGCTACATCTTACAGAATGAATCTAAAGCAATAGTTAAAGTAGAGAAAAAGAACAGAAAAAAATAGTTTTCAGTAACCAGTATATAATATAGATACATTTTAAAGCATCTATATAAAAGAATATAACAACAAAAAGCACTGCTTCACAATTATGAAACAGCGCTTTTTTGTTTATAAACAGGATACTCTCTTAATTAAAGGTTTAAAAACTATTCTTTTAGAAATTAAATCTTTAAATTTATATACACAAAATTATTATTTATAATTATGGCATTTATTGATTATTACCAAATACTCGGACTGGACAAGAAAGCTTCATTAGATGATATTAAAAAAGCCTACAGAAAGCAGGCACGAAAATTCCATCCGGATTTGAATCCGAATGATAATGAAGCTCATAAAAAATTTCAGCAGATAAATGAGGCTAATGAAGTATTGAGTGATCCTGAAAAACGTAAAAAATATGATGCTTATGGTGAGAACTGGCAGCATGCAGATCAATATGAGCAGGCAAAACACTCTCAGTCCAGACAACAACATTATTCCGGTTCTAACCCTTTTTCAGGTAATAGCGGAGGAGATGCGTTTGGTGATGGAGATTTTTCAGATTTTTTTGAATCTATGTTTGGCGGAGCGCAACATGGAGGAAGAAGCAATCAACAGATTAGATTTAAAGGGGCTGATTATCAAGCAGAATTACAGATTCCTCTTCGTGAGGTCGCAAAAACACATAAACACACTCTTTCTGTAAATGGTAAGAACTTACGTATTACAGTCCCTGCAGGAGTTGCCGACGGACAGGTAATCAAGTTAAAAGGACATGGTGGTCCGGGTACCAATAATGGTCCTTCTGGAGATTTATATATTACTTTTCTTATTCTTGAAGATCCTGTTTATAAAAGATTAAACAATGATTTGTATATTAATGTGGATATAGATTTGTATACAGCTGTTTTGGGAGGAGAAATAACGATTGATACTCTGGATAGCAAAGTAAAGCTGAAAGTACCTGCAGAAACGCAAAATGGCACTAAAGTGAGACTTAAAAACAAAGGGCTTCCAGTTTATAAAAAAGAAGACACCTTTGGTGATCTCTTTATTACCTATACTGTTAAGATTCCTGTTGGATTAACAGAGAAACAAAAAGAATTGTTTCATCAATTATCAGAATTCTGATTTAAAAACAGAACGTCATGGAAATAACATTCATAACCATTACAGAATATTGTGGTCACTATAACGTGGAACCTCACTTTATAAAACTGTTAGAGGAAGCCGGATTACTGGAGCTGGCTATTGTTAACGGTGAAAAATTAATACATATTGAACAATTTGTTGAATTGGAACGTTATATACATCTACATTATGATTTACAGATCAATATAGAAGGTATTGATGCTATTCAACATTTACTGGAAAAAGTAAACAGATTACAGCAGGAAAATAATTATCTTAGAAAAAAACTCTATTTGTTTGAAGAAAAAGAATAGTACAATTCTAAATTTATTTAATTTTACTTAAAAAGAATGAATAATAAAGAACACTGGGAAACAGTATATAAAACAAAAGAACCAAATCAGGTAAGTTGGACGCAGGAAATACCTCAAACTTCTCTGGATTTAATTCGGAGTTGTAATTTACCGAAAAATGCAAAAATAATTGACATAGGAGGAGGGGATAGCAGACTAGTTGATTTCTTACTAGAAGACGGTTATCAAAATATATCTGTTCTGGATATTTCTGCTCAGGCACTGGAAAAAGCAAAAAAAAGATTAGGAAATAAAGCTGAAAAAATAAATTGGATCGTATCTAATATAACAGACTATATCCCTGAAACTACTTTTGATATCTGGCATGATCGTGCGACTTTTCATTTTCTTACTACACCTGAACAGATTAGAATCTATTCAGAAATAGTGAAAAAAGCAGTAACTGATTATATGATCATCGGAACTTTTTCTAAAAATGGACCTGAAAAATGCAGTGGGCTTACTATAAAACAATATAATGAGACGGAACTGGAACAAGTATTCTCAGAAAACTTTAAAAGAGATAGTACTGTTACTGAGGATCATATCACTCCTTTTGAAACAATACAAAACTTTATTTTCTGCAGACTGAAACGAATATAATTATTCTATCCATATTGTACCTGCTAAATATATTTTTGCAGTTCCTTTTATTAATACTCTTTCTCCTTTATCAACGCAAAATAATATACCTTGCCTCTCTGAAAGTTGTATTGCAGTCATTTCTGTTTTATTGAGTTGCCTGCTCCAATATGGAATTAGTGAACAATGTGAAGATCCTGTAACAGGATCTTCTAAAATAGAAGCTTGGGGAGTAAAATATCTTGATACAAAATCATAGGTACTCCCTTTTGCTGTTACAACAACTCCGCCGGGATCAAGGTTTATTTTATTGAATATCTGCTGATCAATTTCTATATCCCTTATGTCTTGTTCTGTTTCATAAACTAAAATATAATCCCTTGCTTTTAGTATTGTTTTAGGCAATATATTTAGTGCATCTCTAATTATATCAGGTAATTCTGATGGTTCTGGATTTCTTGAAGGAAAATCTAGAATATAAAAATCCGCTTTAATAGTTACAATTAACTCTCCACTTAATGTATCAAATATAATTTTCTCTTTTAAATTGTTCTGAAAATTTTTAATTACATAAGCTGCCGCTAATGTAGCATGCCCGCATAAATCCATTTCTATTTCCGGAGTAAACCAGCGCAGATGGACTCTGTCATTATTATAGATAAAAAATGCTGTTTCAGCAACAGCATTTTCTTTTGCTATTTTTAAAAGTATTTCGTCTGATAACCATCTTTCTAACGGTACAACACAAGCAGGGTTTCCTCCAAAAACTTTATCTGTAAAAGCATCAATATGATATAAATCTAATTTCATAGCAGGCATATATAAAAATCAAAATTTGAAAAAGATAAATATAATTATTTTATAATATATTTAATATTTTTATTATGAAATAAGGCGTAAATTTGAGATATAAGTTTTCAGTATGTTTTATTATTGGAAAACAATTTCTACATTACAATAGCTTTCCATAGCGTACTCTAAACCTAAAAAGGAGGATAAAATTATTATTACTATAAATAGAATACTATTAAAAACATTTAAACAATATTAAATTATGAAGCCAAATATAGAAATTTCAGAAAAAAATTTACAAGAAGTAACGACACTCTTAAATATACTTTTAGCAGATGAGTACATTCTTTTTACTAAAACAAGAAATGCACATTGGAATATTCAAGGACCAAATTTTATGGAATTACATAAATTCTTTGAAAGTCAATATGAAGAACTACATGAAACTATTGATGAAGTAGCAGAACGCGTCCGTAAATTAGGACATTTTGCATTAGGTTCATTAAAAAATTATTTGGGTGTAACCCACTTACTGGAAAACGATATGGATTTCAGTAATCAGAAACAAGTTATTCAGGCATTAGTAGAGGATCATGAAACGATTATTCGATTAGTCAGAAATGAAATTGTTCCTGTTGCAGATAAATATAAAGATCTCGGAACTTCTGATTTCTTAACTGGTGTTTTAAAACAACATGAAACAATGGCCTGGATGTTAAGAGCTTATCTTGGTTAATAATCAATCTAGGAATATAAAAACCGGATAAGATTAAAACCCCCTTTATTCATAAAGAATAAAGGGGGTTTTTTTTAGTTAATAGTTTATAATTGATAGTGCATAGTTTTGAATCTCAGAAACTAATTATAGTTATGAAATATGATTTCTTTACTGCTCTGGAACTATCAATTAAAAACTTATTTACCATTTCATTTCTCCTTTATTTACTTTGGCTCCTAGTTCCAGATTGGATTCTAATCCAGCTTTAGGGTATTTTGCTTTCATTGCTTTAATTAGTTCTGTTGAATTTTTTGCCTTAGCCAGTTCCTTTTCATAGGTCTGTAAATATTCTTTATCAAATTTTACATTTATAAGATCAAATTCTGTATTAATATGGGCGTGAGCAGGTACAACAATAGCAGGTTTTAGAGCTATTATTTTATCTAAAGTCTTAATCCATTCTGTTCGTAAAGCAGAAGTTGCTGCATCTGCCATCCATAAATGTGAATTACTGCCCGCAACGCTAATTCCGCCTACAACAGCTTTAAGGGAAGGGATCCAGACAAAAGTTCTTTCTGAATCTGTAATATCAAAATTGATAATCTCTAGTTTTTGTCCTTCCAGTTCAATTGTGTCTGATTTCAGAATCTGAGGAAGAATAATATTTGTAGGTCCATTCACACCTAATTTTGGTCCCCAAAAATCAATTTTTTCCTGTGCTGTAGCTGTAATATGTTTTACTGTATTTTTTGTAGCATATACAATTGCCTCCGGAAAAGCTTTTTTAATTACTTCCAGTCCAAAATAAAAATCGGGATCTCCATAAGTAATCACAATTTTTGTCAGCTTTTTACCGCTAGATTTTATTTCATCAACTACTTTCTGCGCCTCTGAAGCTGCAAACTGAGCATCAAACAGTATCATTTCATTTTTCCCGCTTACTATTACTGATGCTACACCAAAATTAGCTTCGGAAGCATAAAACACTTTTATCTCTAAAGGTTTTGTTGCCAGTGTTTTAAAACCCTGTGCTTGATTTACAATAGTAAAAGACAGGAATAATAAAGTAAAAATTACTTTTTTCATCTGTTTTATTATTAAAATTAATTTATAAGATCTGTTTTCTGGATTCCAGATAAAAAAATATTGTTAGCCCGGTAAACAATACGTTTTCAAAAATATAATTTAATTTACTTTATCCAAAAATTGTCTCAGAACATATTGTAAAATACCGCCATGACGATAATATTCGATTTCTATTTTTGAATCGAGTCGAGCAATGGTATTAAATTTTATTTCTTGTCCATTCTCTTTTTTAGCGATTACCTGAACTTCTTTCAACGGTTTAATGTCTTTTGAAATTCCGGTAATGGTAAATATTTCTGTTCCGGTAAGCCCAAGACTTTGTGCGGTATCGCCTTCTTTATACTGAAGAGGCAGAACACCCATTCCAACCAGATTACTTCTGTGAATACGTTCGTAGCTTTCTGCCAGTACTGCTTTAACACCTAACAAAAAAGTCCCTTTTGCCGCCCAGTCTCTGGAAGAACCACTTCCGTATTCTTTACCTGCCAGTACGACCAAAGAGGTATTCGATTCTCTATATTTTACTGAAGCTTCATAGACCGCCATTTCTTCGCCTGTGGGAAGATATTTAGTATATCCGCCTTCTTTATCTGCTAGTTTATTTTTAATACGCACATTTGCAAATGTACCACGAATCATTACTTCATCATTTCCTCTTCGGGAACCATAGGAATTGAAATCTTCCTTTTTGACTCCTTTACTAATCAGATATTTACCGGCTGAGGATGATTCATTAAAGGAACCGGCAGGGGAGATGTGATCTGTTGTTATACTGTCTCCCAGCATCAGTAATACTCTAGCGTTATTAATATCTTTCAGCTCTGCTGCTTTATCTGATATATTATAGAAAAAAGGAGCTTCTTTTATATACGTTGAAGCAGCATTCCAAACATACAATTTATCTGTAGGAACTTTTAAATTTTTCCAGATAGCATTTCCTTCAAAAATTTCATCATAATTTTTAGCAAAATCTTTAGGAGAAAGTACTTTATTCATCAATTCGGTAATTTCGTCATTAGCGGGCCAAATATCTTTTAGATATACGGGTTTTCCATTCGGATCCAGACTGATCGGTTCATTGATAAGATCAATGTCCACTCTTCCTGCAATTGCATAAGCAACAACCAGCATAGGAGACATTAAAAAGTTCATTCTGACCTGAGGGTGGATTCGGGCTTCAAAATTTCTGTTTCCGGATAATACAGAAGAAACAATAAGATCATTTTTTTCTACAGCATCAGCCATATAAGGTGGTAAAGGACCTGAATTACCAATACAGGAAGTACAACCATAACCTACAATATGAAAACGGAGCGCTTCTAAATCATTTAGCAAATCTCCTTTTATCAAATAATCTGTTACTACTTTAGATCCCGGAGCGAGGGAAGTTTTAACCCATGGTTTTACATTTATTCCGTGTTCACGGGCTTTTCTGGCAACTAAGCCGGCACCAATCATCACATATGGGTTTGAAGTATTAGTACAGGAAGTAATTGCCGCAATCGCAACTGTACCGTCAGAAAGAGTGAAATTTTCCTGACCTATGGTTACTTCTGCTTTTTTTACTCCATTAGCTATAGGATGTCCGGTCTGTTCTAATAACCCGGGAACTTTTGATTTAAAATCTCTTAAAAGTATCTTATCCTGCGGACGTTTCGGTCCGGCAACGGTTGGTTCAACAGTAGAAATATCTAATTCCAGAACATGGGTATAGGTGATTTCTTCCTCACGGGTTCTCCACAACATATTAGCTTTGCAATATTCTTCGACCAACTGAATCTGATCTTCGGAACGATTACTTTTACGCATATATTCCAGCGTTTTATCATCAATAGGGAAGTAGGTAATTGTACAGCCAAATTCGGGAGACATATTACCGATAGTGGCTCTGTCGGGAACGGAAAGATTATCCAAACCGGAACCGAATACTTCTACAAATTTCCCTACAACACCGTATTTCCTTAAAAGTTCTGCAATCGTCAGTACTAAATCGGTAGCGGTAGATCCTAAAGGTAATTTTCCTTTTAATCGCAAACCGATCACTTCGGGCATAATAAAATAAATGGGCTGTCCTAGAATGGCGGCTTCTGCTTCGATTCCGCCAACACCCCATGCTACAACACCAATTCCATTGACCATAGGTGTATGACTGTCTGTACCTACCAGAGTATCTGGGAAGACTTCACCATTACGTTCAATTACTCCTTTAGAAAGATATTCTAAGTTTACCTGATGACAGATTCCCATTCCCGGAGGAACTACACTAAAATTATTGAATGACTTTTGTGCCCATTTCAGAAACTCGTAACGCTCTATATTTCGTTTGTATTCTTCGTCCATATTGCTGTCATAAGCATATTCGGTACCAAAATAATCTACTTGTACAGAATGGTCAATAACCAGATCTACAGGTATTAACGGATTGATATCATTTGGATTTTTACCTTTACGGGCTAGTTCTGCACGTAAAGAAGCAATATCAACAACTGCGGGAACTCCGGTAAAATCCTGCATCAATACACGAGCGGGTTTAAAAGGGATGTCCTTATCGGAAGGAATAGGCTTCCATTGTAAAATTGTTTCTATATTTTCTTTTGTAATAGCAAAGTCATCAAAGTTTCGTAAGGCGTTTTCGAGTAAAATTCGAATAGAAAAAGGTAGTTTACTGATATTATAACCTTGTTTTTCAAGTTCTGCTATACTATAATAGGTAAAAGTTCCTTTTTTAGTACTTAAGGATTTTTTAATGTTATAAGGATCCTGAATCATGATTGAAAAGTTTTTATTTTTTAGTTCTATAAAGATACGGATTGTAAAATATAATAAATAAAAGATTCATTATAAATATGTTAAATAAAACTTACACAATAATTTAAAATGTTAAAAGTAAAGGATATAACAAAAAAAGAGGCTGAATAAATATTCAGCCTCTTTTTAATTTCTTTATACTAAATTTTTCAATTTAGCATACTGCAATAATATAATTGTTTTTGCATCTTTAATCTCGCCTTTGTCAACCATTGTTAAAGCCTGATCCAGACTGAGTTCCATGACTTCTATTTCTTCCTGTTCACTTGCTAGACCACCACCTTCACTGACTTTCATCTCTTCAGAATATTCGGCTACATAGAAATATATAATTTCTGTCACAGAACCGGGAGACATATATAATTCCATTATTCTTTCGAGGTTATCAATTTTGTAACCTGTTTCTTCCTGTGTTTCTCTTCTTACACATTCTTCAGGACTATTGTCTTCGAGAGTTCCTGCGCAGGCTTCAATCATCATTCCTGTAGGGTTTCCATTTAAAAAAGTAGGCAGACGAAATTGTCTTGTAAGTATAATTGTCCTGTTCTTTTTATTATAAAGCAGAATAACAGTACCGTTTCCTCTATTATAAACTTCGCGTACCTGAGTCTGCCAGTTTCCTTCTTTTCTGAGATAATCAAAAGTTATTTTTTTAAGAATAGCCCAGTTTTCAGATAATGTTTCTGTTTTAATCAATTTTACTTTATCAGACATAGTATAAGATTCATTTAGATTAGTACAATTTAAGCCTAATATATTTAAAAGATATTATGATAATGTTAAAATATACTTTTTAAAAAACAATGCTCTATTTTATATCTCTTCAGTACAATAAAGAGACAAAAACAAATAAAATCAGCTTTAATTATTATTTTTAGCATAAATAGTTATAATTATTATTTCAATTAACCAAAGTTTTATTAATATTAACCAATACTTTTTAACTATATTTCAAAACTTAAGGTATATTAAAGTTTAAATTTTATTTGTTATTTATAATAAAAAATCAAAATGATACAAAGACCAAAAAATGTCTACTTTTGTATCTCTATAGAATCCTAAAAAATAAAACAAATTTTATAATTTTAATAATAACTTTCAATCAATTTTATAATTTATAAAATATAGATAATAATGATAAAAACGCCCTTCTTAAAACTATTTTTTGTTCTTCCTTTTTTACTTTTGTCCATTAACTTAAAAGCACAAAACAATAAAGTTAAAATAGTAGAGTTTGGACTACCTGAATTAAGTATAATCAATAAGGAAAGTCATTTTATGAAAGAAATAGATTCTCTGATCTTAAATTCAGACTGCCCTAAACTTAATAAAAAGAAATTCAATAATTATTCTATGAGTATTTCTGAAAAGAATGATTCTGTATTTTCTATAAAAGCAGTATTGGTTATTAATGTGAGGGATTCAGTAACAGATGTAGGATATTTCAGAAGAGGAAATTCTCTATTTATTGTAAGAGGAAAAAACCCTGATAATTTGTTTTTCGTTACCAGAAAAAAAAGAAAATGGATGTATAAACAACAGGAAGGGGAGATCGTAGATATTTTAACTCCAAAAGAAGTACTCGACGGACCGCCACTTACTTGGTATTTTAAATATTATGATAAAAAATTACATCTTACTAAAATGGTCTGTAAAGAGTATTGGGATGAGGATGTAAAAATAGAAAAGAAGTAATTATCCATAAAGTAATTTGAAAATTAAATAATTTGAAGATTTGAAAATGAATAATTAGTTCACTCTCAAATCTTCGCTTATAATATAAATTTGTCAAAAGCCTAAAAGTTTAAAGTCGTCAGAGTAATAAATGAGTTTTCAGTCTCACGTTTCACAAAAAACATTTTACATTTTACAAAAATTATTAATTAGTTTAGTACTTAATTGAATTCATTTTTTAAATGTTCTTTGTACTCCTGTATTGCTGTGGGAACATCTGCATTTTTTTCCACATCATGAAAATGAATCCCTTTTATTGGGGTCATTCCTATAAAAGCATTCATACGGTGAAAACCAAATAATACTCCATCATCTACACTGGTCTGCATAAAAAATTCACCGGGTAGTGTAAAGGCTTCTTTGGGTGCGTTCCATGATGAAGTTACCATATATTTTTTCCCTTTTAACAGCCCGCCTGTACCATAATTAATCTTTGGGTTTTTTGAAGAACGTCCGTCACTTTTATAAATCGTTTCTCCCTGAAGAACAACATCAAAATATTTTTTAAATTCATGAGGCAACTGAAACCACCAAACAGGAGTATGATAAATCACAATATCAGCCCAAATATATTTTTTAACTTCTTCTGCCGGATTATAATCATCTTGTATATTGGTTACTTTCACTTCAAAATTAGCGTTTTTTTCAAAGAAATGAAGTGTTTCTTCTGTTATTGTTTTATTGAATTCTCCTCCTGAATGTCCAAACTTCTGACCGCCATTTATTACAAATACTTTTTTCATTTTTTATTCTTTAAATTTTATGGTACAAAGTTAAACCCAGAATTAGTATTATAAAAATAATTTAAATCATACCTTTGTATTATAATTATAATAATTCTATTTATGGTAAATCTGGAATGGTATCGGACTTTTAAAGCGATTTATGAAACAGGAACCTTAACAGGAGCAGCACAGGCGCTGTTTATCTCTCAGCCCGGAGTAAGTCTTCATTTGAGTTCACTGGAAGCGTATGTGGGTTATAAATTGTTTGACAGAACTTCCCGTAAGATGGTTTCAACGGAGAGGGGTAAAATATTGTATAATTTTGTATTGGAGGCTTTAAACAAACTTGAAATGGCTGAACAGCACTTTCACAGAACAACGGAAAAAGATACGCCAACAATCAGTATAGGAATGTGTTTTGAAACTTTCCAAATTACACTTGAGCAGTATTTACCAATACTGCCTTTTAATATCATTGTAAAATTTGGCGATTATAAAGAAATGCTTACGGATCTCGATAATGGTATTCTGGATCTGATTATTACACCGCAAAAAGGGGAGAGCAGAAACATAGAATATAAGGCTTTTTCTAAAGAAAAAATTATTCTTATAGGCGGAAAGGAAACACTTTCGGAGCCTTTTGAGATAATGTTGAAAGAAAACAGGCTGGAAGAGGCACAGAAATGGCTGAAACATCAGACCTGGTACGGAACTACGGCAGATATGGAGCATTTGAGGCGTTTCTGGTTTACTAATTTCAATAAACGCCCTGATTTTAAACCTAACTATATTGTACCGAATATGTGCTCTATAGTGCGCTGTATCAGTAATAGGAATGGAGTAGCCATTATTCCTGATATTTTATGTAAAGATGAATTAAAGGAAGGCAAAATAAAAACTCTATGGGAGGGAATAGACCCAATAGAAAATACTCTTCATTTTGCTTATCGCAAAAAAACAATCTATGCCAAAGAAATCAAAATCATTCAGGAAATTTTTGAAAAAGAAACTAAAATTAGTTGATAGTTTTATATTAGTTGATAGTGGATAATTTATAGTTGGTAGTTTTTAATACCGCTTAATTTAGTTGGTAGTTCTTAAGGGCAGATAAATTATCCACTATCAAACTAATTTGCATTTCAAACGCTAAATCTTTCATAATGTTTAGCTGAAATACTGCTTTTCAATTGTGTGCGACCTTAAAATTGGATAATTTTACATCAAAACCAAAACTTGTGTTTTATCCTACAAAAAACATAGAATACTATCACGGTTTTTATTAAATAATATAGCATATGAAAATAGTAATAATAGGAGGTGGGTTTGCAGGAATTAATCTTGCAAAAGATTTGGCAAACAATAAAGATTTCCAGGTCACATTAGTCGATAAAAATAATTATAATTTTTTTCCACCGTTAATTTATCAGGTTGCATCTGCTTTTCTGGAACCTTCAAGTATCAGTTATCCTTTCAGAAAATTATTCAGAGGCAAAAAGAATATTACTTTTCGATTAGGAGAGCTGTTAAGTGTTAATACTGAAGCAAATAAGATTGTTCTTTCTAACGGAGAACTGGAATACGATCAGTTAATATTTTCGACAGGAGCAGAGAGTAATTATTTTGGAATGGAGAACGTAAAGAGAAACGCTATTCCTATGAAAACACTGAATGACGCTGTCGAAATGCGTAACCGACTACTACAGCAAATGGAAAAGGCTGCTATTTGTGAAGATCCAAGAAAAAGAAGACAACTGTTAACCATAGTAGTAGCTGGAGGCGGACCAACGGGAGTAGAAGTTTCAGGTATTTTTGCCGAAATGAAAAACGGTATTATGCGTAAAGAATATCCGGAACTGGCTTCTACAATTAGTGATATTTATCTGGTTGACGGAGGTTCTGCTGTACTGGCACCGATGAGTGAAAAATCACAAAAAGATACTTATAAAGCTTTAACAGATTTAGGTGTAAAAATCCGACTGAATGCTCAGGTTAAAGATTATAAAGACGGAACGGTTTATTTTGCAGACGGAAAAACAATTAAAACGGAAGTGCTGATTTGGGCTGCCGGTGTAAGCGCTAAAGTTTTTGAAGGAATTCCGACAGAAGTATACGGACGAGGAAAAAGAATGACAGTAAATGAGTATAATCAACTACAGGGATTCTCAAATATTTATGCGATTGGTGATACCTGTATACAGGCAACTGATCCTAACTTCCCGAACGGTCACCCACAATTAGCTCAGGTAGCTATCCAACAAGCAAAAAACCTTGCTAAAAATTTTAAAGCAATGGTTGCCAATAAACCTCTGAAATCATTTAGCTATAATGATATGGGTTCTATGGCAATTATAGGTAAAAATAAAGCTGTAGTGGATCTGGAAAAACCAAAAGTGCATTTTAAAGGTTTATTTGCCTGGTTAGTATGGTTATTTATTCACTTAATGTCATTAGTAACGTATAGAAACCGATTACAAACGCTTTATAACTGGACAGTTGCTTATTTTTCTAAGGATCAGCCTTTGCGAATGATTATTCGTCCTGATATTGGAAAAGTAACAGAAAAACCAAAGGAAACGGTTTAAATTATTTAGTTTTAATTTTATTCATAAAAAGAGTATCCCTGAAATAAAAATATAGATATATTTTTATTTCAGGGATACTCTTTTTTTTATTAATTTATTATTTTTAACAGATGAAAAAATATAATAATTTCTTTTTATGGAAAAACAATTAATAAAAAATGGAGCTATTGCTTTAAGAAAAGCAGCTTTAAATGAAGAAGCTAAAACATTTATATTAGGCAATGCAACACTCTTTCAAACGCTAAAAAAAGCAGCTGACGAATATCCTTTAAATATATTTAGAGCTTTACAGGATATTACAAATTAATACCTATTTATATCGTTTCATTTCATATACTGATGCAGTATAAAATAGTAAATACGGAAAACAAATTGTGCTGATATTATCAGCACAATTTGAAAGTGAATATAGTAGAAATTTTATATAGAAAAATGTTAGGCAAATACTTCATTCGTTTTGTAGTGTAATTTATAAATAAGCAACAGTTTATTTTTTCCTCCCTACAAATCGTATTACTGAACCTTTACCATTATGAAAAAGTCCTTCGTTTAATTGAATTTCTTTTTCGACAAGTTCAATGATTTCATAATTTGGAAAGTTGGATTTTAGTTCATCAATGGAGAAAAGGGAACCGATGTCTTTTGGACCGCCAACGTTTGGGTCTTTTGAAACATAGTTAATATGATTTTTGCTAAATGCTTCAAAAATAATTAATCCATTCTTACACAGGTATTTATCTAATGTTTTGTGATACAATGATTTAATTTCTGCGGGAAAATGTGCGTAGATTAACGCAATTACATCAAATTGTTCTTGGTTGTAGTTTAATGTTTGCAGTTCACCAACCTGATAATCAATAGTAACATTATTGGCTTCTGCTAATTTGAAAGCTTTATTTTTGCCTTCAATGCTTATATCAAAAGCGGAAACGTTCCAGCCCAGTCCGGATGCAAAAACAGCATTACGTCCTTCTCCTTCAGCAGGAAAAAGAATGGTTCCGGGTTTTAGTTTCTCTAATTGTTCTTTTAAATAGTTATTGGGTTGTTTGCCATAAGCAAATTCATCCTGACTATATCTTTCATCCCATCTGTTAATCCAAGAATCATTCATATTCAACTATTATTCAATTCGTTATAATTATTTAATAATTGGTCTAAGGTTTTATTTTCCTACTATCAATTTCGCTAATTTTTCCATCATTTCGTCTTTTTCTTTAAGCATACGTTCATAAAGTATGATTTTCTCTTCGTGAAGTTGGATAAGTTTTTCAATAGGATTAACATTGAAAGTAGGAGTGTGACCTGTATTCAAAAAAGAACCATCATTAAAAGTATTAGATATAATATTAACTGCCTGTTCTTCATCAAAGTTTTTAAAAGCTTCGGTAGGTACTTTTAGAATAACAGATACCTGTTCCAGAATCGTAGGCTCTATGGTTTCTTTTTGTTCCAGAAGTGATACTTTTTTTTGATTCCAGTCATCACCTAGTTCATAGGCTAAGGCTTCTTGTTTAATGCCCAGCATTTCGCGGAAGCGTTTTATATTTCGACCCTGGTGTACTTTTTTATTTGGTATATCGGTATGCATCATAAATAGAATAGTTTCAGTTAAAATGATTGATGTTTGTTCGTAAATGTAAGTAAAATATGTTTCTTAATTATATTGTTTTTTGTATAAAATACCTTTTTGAATACTTAAATATCCTGTTTATTAGCTGTTGTTTTGCAGTATAAAATTATCAAAATGAGAACAGCAAAACAGAATCATAACAAATATAAACAACTTCCGCAACGTAAACTTACGGTTTATCGTAAAGCTTTTAAAAGACCTTGTTTTAACTACGCTGTTTATTCTGAGATCAAACTTGCAGGTAAATGGGTTGAAGATTGCGGTTTTGAGGCAGGGGACAGCATTATTGTCATTGTTCAAAAAGATCAGATAATTATTAAAAAGGTCAAAAAAGATAAAGAAGAGTTGCAAAAAATAAAAGAGGAGAGGAGACAGGATCAGGAAAAACTGAAAAAGAAACTGATAAGGCTATTTGGTACACCTTAAATCTCTGTTTAGAGAGTTAATCTGCCTTGAGAGGGAATTTTAAACATTTGATTTTTGCAAATTATAGAACTGTATCTATATTCTGGCAAATATTATGTAAAATAGACTGTTTTAAAATAAAAAACTAAATCCTTTACCCGTGTTTGTTGATTGTTCTTTTGTTATAATTTCAATTTCTCTTTTAAAATATTTTACGGTTTGTTCAAACATAAAATCTATAAAAACATTAATATCTTCGGACGTTCTTGTTTTTTCAAGTGCCTGAATATATTGTGTTTTATTATCTTCAAAAACAACGGTTAGAGGTTCTTTATTATAAGCTTGAATATAATTCATTAAAAGTCTTGAAATTCGCCCGTTACCATCTGCAAAAGGATGGATTGAAACCATCTGAAAATAAGCAGAAAAAGCTAATTTACTATTTTCAATAAACCCTTAGAAAGGCTCTAATAACAGATTACAAGCTAAATTCAAACTGTATACAATTTGCTCTATAATTTATATTATGTAAAATAGAAAATGTGAAATAATACCTTCTCTTCCGGAAAGTTGTTTTTAGATCATTTTAATTAAATATAACAATTCTATTCTGCTATTCATTCTTATTATAATAATTAAAAAACCGAATCGGGATTCGAAATTAAAAAACAGAAACTTTAAATCTATATGTTTTTTTGGGGAAATATCAATACTTTTGCTGATTAATCTAAAAAAAATGATTGATAAAATACAAAAATTTAACTCTGATCTTAGGCTTTACAGTACTCTTTTAATAGAAAAATCCTTAGATGTCTGGAACATTAAAACCAAAGTTGGTCTTTTCTTTTTTTCATTATTTATTTCTACAATAGCTGTTTATTTCATTTGTCCTGACGAATTCACTCAGGCTCAAAAATATACGATGTTTATCCTTATTTTCGCCATTTTGCTCTGGATGACAGAGGCTATTCCTCCTTTTGCTGTAGGAATCTTAATTATAGGCTTTTTAGTGTATACAATGCGTAGTATTGAGGGTGCTACTATAGATCCTCAAACTATTTCAAATACCTGGTCTGACAGCGTTATCTGGATCTTTTTAGGCGGTTTTTTCCTTAGTGAAGGAATGCGAAAAACGAATCTGGATATTTCTCTATTCAGAGCTACTATTTCTGTTTTTGGCTCTAAACCGGATTATATGTTACTGGGTGTAATTTTAGTTACTTCTTTTCTGTCTCTTATTATATCAAATACGGCAACTTGTGCGATGATTCTGGCTGCTGTAATGCCCTTTATAGAAAAAGAAGGTGAAAAATCGCCTATGTCTAAAGCTATTCTGATCAGTATTCCTGTAGCGGCAACTTTTGCGGGTATGGCGAGTTTAATATCCTCACCTCCTAACCTTATTGTTGTGGATGTTCTGAGATCAAAGGGTATTATTGTTTCTTTCTTTGACTGGATGATTCTGGGTGTTCCGGTAGCTATTGTATTATTGCTACTGTTCTGGACAGTTTTGAAATATAAATATACATCAAAAGTAACTACTGTTGATCTTTCATTTCTTCAAGAAACCCCTCCTTTGGATTCAAAAATCCGATTACAGCGTCTTTTGGTTATTATTATTTTAGTTACAACAGTAGTTTTCTGGATGATGGGAAGCAGTCTTAATATACCTACTGCAGTAACTTCCGGAATACCTATTATGTTTCTGCCCATGTTGGGAATTATAACTGCAGAAGATGTTAGAAAACTTCCCTGGGATACTTTAATGCTTGTTTCCGGTGGTCTTGCTCTGGGTATTGCTATAAAGGAACTATTGGCTCCTTATTATTCACAGCTATTGGGAGATGTATATTTAAGTGATTATTTAATGATGTTGATCTTTGCTGTAATCACGATATTGTTTTCAAACATTATGAGTAGTACGGCTACAGCTACAATTGTAATTAATATAGCTGCTGTAGTGTTACCTCCGGAACAAATACTGCCTGTAGGTCTGGTAATTGGTCTATGTGCTTCGTGTGGCCTGTTTTTACCGGTTTCTACTCCACCAAATGCTATTGTATATAGTACGGGAATGCTAAAACAGTCTGATTTTTATTTGGGTGGGTTCTTTGGAGCAGTTATTGGGTTGATTGTGGTTATTCTATGGGTATTGTTCTTACAGCATTTTACTTCTTTCTTTGATTTGGTTTTAGAACAAATAATATAATACAGTAAATAAAAAATCCCTAACTCATTTTAAAGTGAGTTAGGGACAAATTGAGTGTGAATTAGAATTTATATTTTTAATAATTTACCTTTTTTAATTTATATAATAACCTATTGCCCATGCAAGTGCATTTGTAAAAATATATGCTGTATCGTTATTAGGGGTATTTCTGATTTGCGTTGCCCTATATAATACTCCTCCATCCGGACAGTAAAAAATCCTATTCGTCTGATCTCTAAAAATTCCTATAGAATTTCCATTTGTCATATATGGAGTTATAGTAGATGGTAAAGTAGTATAATTAAGCCAGCTATCTCCTCTTCGATCTTTTGTTACTGTTTTTATTCCTGCTGACGATGGACTGAACGGACCATGAACAATAGGATCATTAGCTTGTACCGGTGCGTTTAATACAAAATTACCTGATATTGATGATCCTGCTGTAAAAGTATTTCCTCCATATACCTTATTAACAAAATCTGTTTCGGACGATTCTATTGCAACTATCATAGGGATATTATGTGTTTTTGCATATTCATACATTGTTGCAGCAATTGATCCGCCTCTACCATAACCTACTTGAATAATATCCGGTTTGAAAGCATTTAAAGCATTGATAATAGTTGATGTAGTATTACTGTTATTTCTACTAATCGAAAAGCCCTCTATATTTATTATAGAAGTTTCATTTGGTCCAAAATTTTCTTTATTGTTAAGTATTGCTCTCATAGTAGCTACATCATACGAATAATCTGTACCTGCATTTATAAATATTTTTATTGTTCTGAATACAACTATAACTGTTACGGTACAAGTTTGTGTATTAGTCGTATTACTAATTGTAAACGTCTTTTTTCCTCCACTAAGCGGCGTACCTATACCGCTTAATTTAATCTCCTGAATTCCTGTCTTAGTAAAAGTACCTGTTCCTTTAAAAGATATACCATTAATTTCATCTGTCATTATATTGTAATTACCAATATATTTCACATCTACTTTTAAAGTAATAAAATGAGTTGCTGTCAGCATTTGATTTGGTTTATAAGAACCATTTACTTTAACAGAAGTATTAGAACAATCCATAGTAAATTGTATCGGAGCCGGATCTACCGGAATATTTAATGTGCAACCGGATGGTTTTCCATTAATGGTTATTATAAAACTATTATCTCCAGGTATAATGGGAGTCCCTGAACCTACTAATATAACATCCTGTAACCCTGTTGTCAGAAAAGTATCTGTTCTGGTAAAGGAGAACCCTTTATCTACTGAAGTTACGTTTATTATGTAAGCCCCTGTAGCAGTTACATTTATATTTTTTAAAGTAATAGTATTGCTGTTGTCTAAAAGACGATCCTGGACGTAAGCACCTCCAATAACTATATTTTCTGGACTACAATCAACAGTATAAGTGGTTTCCGGAATATCTATGTTAATAGGTAAACAGATATCATTTAGTTCACTGTTTGATTTTAAACTAAAGATATCCGTTCCTGAATTTGTGGGCGTTCCTGAACCGCCTAATTTAATTTCAATAGGTGAATTAGCTACATCAGCTTGTGTAAAAATACCACTTCCACTCAGATAGTATCCTCCATTAGGGCTTTTATTAGATTCTATCGACCAGCGTCCCGGACTGATTACTGTAACTTTTAAAATAACAACATCTCTATCTGGATTTAATTTATAACCTTGTAAAAACCGTGAACCTTCTTTTACTCTTGCTGTTACACAATCCATTGTGTAATTTACAGTAGCCGGAATAAATATTAAAAATTAGTAAGCCGTCAGATAAATTTTCTCCAGGAATAATATCGCGCTCTGCTATCGTAAGTCTAGGAGTTAACAATCCTTTATTTTTACTCTCTAATTCTAATATAGCTCCTTTTCTAGGAGTAATCGTACTACTTACTACAGTAGCGTCTTTAATCTTAGACTGACTAAAACCGGAAAAACCTAATAATACAATAAAACACCATGAGAATATTTTGTATAAATAATCTATTTTCATTTTTTAATTTAGTTTATCAATTAATTTTATTTTTTTGAATATTTCTGAAAAAGAAAAAAAATTATGTGATTCATAATTTTTTATAATTCCCCTTTCATTTCTATAAGAATATATTTGCTATATGTTTTTTACTTTTTGTCCTTTTTTATTAGTTAAATTCTGATTATTAATAAATTTTAAAAACATTTTTATCAACATATTATATTATAGCAAAAATAAAGTAATATTAGCTTCTAAAAGTTAATTCAAATGGGCTAGAACAACAATCTAATTTTAGTTAACCTAATATTAAACTAAAAAGCATTGATTATAAGCAAACTATAAATGGTATGAGAAAATAACACTATTTCAGGAATTATTTCAAGTAAACCTGAAAACACTTTTTATATTTATAGAATTTATCTGTGTTATAAAAAAATGAGTAATCAAAATTTGGTGTGATATTCTATTTTATATTAATTTTAAAAAGAAATTTTAAATTCATAATAAAATAAACGGAGGATTTTAGATCGGTAAGATTTTCTGATCTATTATGTAATTATCTTTTTATCTGCTTTTAACCGTTTTTAAACAATATGACGGCTGGTAAGATCAATTATTTAGATTCTTTTTTAAATAAAAAGCTTTTTTATATTCAGAAGGAGTCATTTGTTTTTCAATTTTAAAATATTTTATAAAAGAGACTTTATTATTAAATCCGCTTCGATGAACCAGATCACCTATCGAAATCAACTCCTCTTCATGAATCAGTTTACAGGCATAACTAATTCTATAAGTATTAATATAATGATAAAAATTTTTGCCTAAATAAATATTAAAAAACTGAGAAAGATGATGTTTAGGGATTTTAAGAGATCTTTCTATATCATCAAGTGAAAAACTTGAGTTTAAATAAGGATGTTTTGTTTTCATAAACTTGATTAACCGTGTATCATAATCTTTTAACACATCAATTTCTAAACTATTTTTTTTATATAACTGTGTTACTTTCCTCCCCTTTTCTTTAATAACAAATGTAGAAATTACTTTATTCCTACTATTAATAGGAGTAATATTTCCTGCATAAATATCGATACAAAAATGAAGATATTGCCAGCAGATAATTATAAATGTAATATAAAGAAGACTATTCTGATAATATCTGTCAATATTTTCATAATTCTTATTTTCGGTTATAAAATAAATTGTGGTAATTATAAAGGTTGATGAAGCTAAACAAAATGTAATCCCAACAAAAGCAATTATATCATTTATTTTTTTACTTATATCAGGAATCTTAATAAATACAGCATAGATACCATATCCCAGCATTGAAATAAAAACAACTAAAAATAGTATAAGATATATAAATATTGTTTTTGGTATATAAAATACGGAAGCTATTATATAAACCAATACTACAACTATAGTAAGAGAAAAATGCATCCATAGTTCTTTATTAGCAATTGGTTTATTAAGTAAAACCTTTATATGAAAATAGAGCAAAGGACCATACCACACACAGGTAGGAGCATAACTTAATACAATTCTGTATTTTCCATCAATAAAACTACAACATAACATAATAAAGGAATGCACTATAATTCCAAGAGATGTACTGATTGCAAATTTAGAAAACCTGTTTTTCTTTTTTAAACTCAGATATAAGCTAATTAATGCCATTATTAAAGCACTTGAAAGAATATGTTCTGTTAATTGTATCATTTTATTTTATAAATCTAAATAGAATATTCGATATTCAGATGGTGTATATCCTGTAATCCTTTTGAAATGAAAATTAAAATTAGTTTTAGAATTAAACCCACTTGTATATGCCAATGCTTCTATTGTTAAGTTACTTTTTTCCAGAATTATTTTTTTCGCATAATGAATACGATAATCCGCCAATAAATAATAAAAATTGATTTTTAAATAATTGTTCAGAGCTTTAGATATCTCAATTCTGGAAATACCGGTTTCTTCTGATAGTTCATTTAATGTAAAATTGGAATTTAAATAGGATTGTGTTGACTTCAGATATTCATCAATAACCCTGATAATATCTTTAAAATTATTTTCGTCTGTGTTCTCTCTAAAAGAATCTTCTTTAACTGAAGACACCCCTTCTGAAACAGATAAATACTGCTGTTCATCTCTTTTTAAAATAAAATAAACATTTATCAGAATAAGATAACCAGAAATAAACAATGCCAGTAGAATCTCTCTGGATCCTCTTAAATCATAAAAATTAAAAAATATTATAAAAATATCGAAAAAAACAACCAAGATAAAAGACTGTCTTATAAGCCACTTTACCTTTGATTTAGATTCATCTATAATATTTTTCCTTTTTTTAAACAAAATTAACAAAAGATAAATATTAGACAGAACAGCAATCAAAATCATACTGACTATCTGAAACAAACTATCTGAAACATTGTAATACCCGATATAATAAATTATTTCCACAAAAATGAAAATACAAAAATGAAATTGTAGGGTCTTTTTAGATAAAGGAAAACAATAAGCAAAATAAATAACCTGAATCCAGAACAAAGAAAATAGAACCTGTATAGAACTTTCTATCTCAAAATATTCTTTTAAAATAAGTCCTGGTAATATTATTACAAAAGGCAATAGAATTATAAGCAATATAACTTTTATCTGCTTTTTTATTTTTGATATATAATTATATAACAGAAATACAAACAGTAAGGTCAATAAGATAATTATATTATTTGGAAGCATTTTATTTGTTATAAGATAAACCGTTTCTTGTTTTTTACAACTATTATTAATTCTATACATTAAAAAAATAATGATAAACTAATAGTATTTTACCATGAAGTAAAAAAATAATGTGTTACTATTTTTTTTTAGTAAAAAAAATAACAAAACAATTATAAAATCTTCAATACATAAAAAGAATCTTTGATAAAATACAAAAATAGTATTTTAAATTTAAAAAATGAAAAAGGATTTTAAAATGCGTTTATTTCAGTCTAAGACTTTCTAAATTAAAAAGGTAGCTTTGCCTTTTATTCCTGTTTTAATATTTAAAATAGAAAATTCTGCTTATAAAACTTAATATCATTTTATTCTCTGATTTTTATTTCTTAATTTTAAAACTTTATCTCTACATTTGACTATGAAAAACACTATAGCAGAAGGAATTGCTGAATTTCTAAAACATTACCCTCCTTTCCTTTCATTGAAATACAATGATCTGTTACATCTTGCTACCGAAACTCAGGCTGTTTATATAGAAAAAAACAAAGCTTTGTTTCAGGTTAATGATATCTGTCATGATGCATTTTATGTGGTAAAAGAAGGAGTTATCGGATTAACAGTAACTTCTGATGCCGAAGAGACTTTAGTAGATAAATGTGAAGAAGGTGCAATTATAGGATTAAGACCTTTTTTTGCAAAAGATGATTATTTAATGACTGCTAAAGCAAGGGAAGAATCTCTTGTTTATGCAATTCCTATCAATGCATTTCTACCTTACATAATGAAAAACAAAGAAGTATCTAGTTTCCTACTAGAAAGCTTTGCTTCTAATACCCGTAATCCTTACAATAAAGGAAACAGAGGTAAACTAATTTCTGAAAATGCTATTCGTGATGATAATCAGGCAGATATTCAGAATTTTAAACCTATTAAATATAGTAAAGAGCCAATAACCGCTTTACCTACTCAGATTGTTGAAGACATTGCTCAAATAATGACAGAGCGAAAAATAAACAGTGTAATTATTCAAAGTAATAATTTCCCTATCGGCATTATTACGGATAAAGATTTTCGTTCTAAAATAGCTACAGGATTAGTACCGATTACAGCAGAAGCACAAAAAATAATGTCTGTACCTATTATTACTGTACCTGAAAATATATCTGTCGCAGAGGCACAATTACAGATGCTGAAAAATAATGTTGCTCATTTATGTGTTACTGAAGACGGATCTAATAAATCGATTATTAAGGGAATTATATCCGAAAATGATGTTATTGTTGCACAGGCAAATAATCCGGGAGTATTAATTAAGGAAATTAAACGAGCTACATGGTCAACAGATTTAAAAAATATACGAGAGAAATTAAGCGAATTCAATCAGAGTTGTATTAAAAAGAATGTTCCTGTTTTTCATATAAGTAATATAACCGGAGAAATTAATTCTGCCATCTCACGCCAGGCAATTCAGCTAGCAATAGATAAAGTAGGTCCCCCTCCTGTTCGTTTTATGTGGCTTACCTTTGGAAGCCAGGCACGAGAAGAACAGATCTTATTGACCGATCAGGATAATGCTTTGGTTTTTGAAGATATTGATGAAGAACATTATTCTGAAGTAAAAGAATACTTTTTGAAATTAGCAGACCATACTATTAAAACATTGACAAAAGTGGGATATGAAGCTTCTCCTGATGCAATGAACGCAAGTAATCCAATGTGGTGTAAGTCATTGACAGACTGGAAAAAACAGTTTAATGTATGGATCAACACACCTGGAGAAAAAGTCGCTTTGTATCCAAGTACTTTCTTTGATTTCGAATTTACAGCCGGAGATATTACCTTATTTGAAGAGTTATCCGAAAATATATTTACTTATATGAAGGATAATAAAAAATTCTTTGCCTATCTGGGTAATCAGGCTTTAAAAAATCCTCCTCCATTAGGTTTTTTCAGACAGTTCCTTATTGAAAATAATGGAGAACACAAAGATTCTTTTGATATTAAATTACGTGCCTTAACACCCCTTATTGATGCTGCTCGTTTATTAATTATAAGTCATAATATTAAAGGAATCAATAATACTTTATTACGATTTCAGCAATTGATTCTTTTAGAGCCTCAAAATACAGATTTGTTTCAAGAATGTGCTGACGCTTTCATTATGTTATCAAAATTTAGAACTATAGAAGGTTTTAAAAATAATGATTCCGGAAGATATATTAATCTTGAAGCATTATCTAAAACAGATAAAGTAAAACTTAAAGGTTGCTTTGAGCCCATTGCAAAGGTTCAAGAATTAATTAAACACAGATTTCAACTTACTTATTTTAGTTAATTATGCTGAACTGGTTAAAAAATAAAAAATATCCCCCTTTCTGGAATGAGTATTTAAGCACCTTTGAAAAAGATGAAATAGATTTATCAGAAAAGCGCTATATCGTTTTTGATCTGGAAACAAGCGGTCTGGATATTGAAAATGATGTGATTCTTTCCATCGGTGCCATTGGTGTTTCTGGTAGTAATATTATAATAAAAGATTATTTTGAAGCCAATATAATACAGGGAAAATTTAAAATAAAAAACACTGTTTTAAATCCTAACACAAAGGAAGAATTAAAAATTCCCGAACAAGAAGCTGTAGAACTTTTTATAGACTATATTAAAGATGCTGTATTAGTAGGTCATCATATTCATTCGGAAATAGCCATGCTCAATAAAGCTTTAGAACGACTGGGAGCCGGAAAATTAAAGAATGAAACTTTTGATATAGACTCAATGTATCACAAATGGCAAAATATTATATTTAATGAAGGTTACAGTCTGGATACTTTATGTGATATTTTCAAAATCCCTAAAAGTGAAAGACATACCGCAACCGGAGATGCTTATATTATTGCTCTTCTTTTTCTGAAATTAAAAACTAAACTTGAACTCAAATAAAAAAAGGATACCGTTTTTTGGCCTTGTAGATAATTCAACTACTCATTTCTATTCTAGACATTTTAAATAACAAATAAAGGTCAGGAGACCTTTCATCTGTTTTCTTTTTTTAACTACTTTAGTAAAAAATAAATCTAAAAAATAGAAGTATTTTTGTTTTGTAACTCCTAAATCATTCCATGAAAAACTCCATTGCTTATCTGCCACAAAAAAAACAAAGAGACCTCCTCCGTTTTGTAGAACAAATAACTACTAGACTCCCAAAAACTCAAATGATTATCCTCTACGGAAGTTATGCCCGGAACGAATACATAGACCGTGATGAAAAACTAGAATTTGGTATTCCCACCTCCTACAGAAGCGATTATGATATACTCGTAGTAACAGAAAAAGTAACCGAGCAAAGAGCAACAAAAATCCTTGATGCAATTGATAACATGTATTATCAAGATCCGGACTTCCAAACTCCCGTTGAGTTTATACATGAAAACATTAATCGATTAAATGAAAACATCGATGCAGGCAGATATTTTTATACCCAAATCAAAGAAGAAGGAATTATACTCTATGACACCAAAAAACATACCCTTGCAGAACAACGCCCGCTTCGTTTTGACGAAATAAAACAACAAGCAGAAGAATATTTTAAAGATAAATTTGAAAATGCAAATTTCTTTTTTGATGATGCCGTATCAAACTACAAAAAAGAACGCTATCAAAGGGCTTCTTTTCATCTTCATCAAACCTGCGAAAACAGTTTTCAAACCATTCGATTAGTACACACATTAACGAATCCAAAACTGCATAATTTATCCAAATTATTTTCCTTTGTAAGGAAATATTCAGCAGACTTACCTCCTATTTTCCCCAATGATACTGACGAAGAAAAACGATTATTTGAACTCTTAAAAAGTGCTTATATCGAGGCACGTTATAATCCGCAATTCACAGTAACAAAAGAAGATATTGACGCTTTACTGCCCAAAGTAAAACGTTTACTTGAAGTAACAAAGCAAATAAGCGAAAACAAAATAGCAGAATATACAAAACAGATTTAGTTTATTATTAAACCAACCTCTACAAATTCACAAACTCATAAAGTAGTATTTTTATTTAAAAATATGATTATAATATAGTTATGATGTTTTATAATAAGTAATAGTTTTATAAAAAAACAAGAATTTCCTATCATTATTTAGAATTCCTACAAGGTCAAAAAAGACCTTGCAGGAAAAGATCTTCATATACGCTTCTTCAAACCAAATCTTAAACTTGTTATATATAGTCTCATTTAAGAAAAGAAAATATAAAACCTATAAGAAATTCTATAGTCATACTATATATTTTAATAATTACATCAAAACTATTGATTAAAAATGATTCTTTGACCCTTCTCTTTCCTAAACAATCATTAAATATCGGTCTTTATATACATTAACGTGATGTTTTTGATGTCCAATAATAATAAAACCCAAAGCTCTTACTGAACCAGGATGATCAGATGCAATACCTATTCTTAGAAGGGTTTCATCAGAAAATGATTTAAATAAAGCTATTGTGGATTGTCTTACTAACTTAAATTCGTCTAACAGTTCTTCCAGTATTCTATTATTGGCTGATGCTGTTTCAGCATATAAATTTTCTTCAAAACTGCTTAATTTTGTAGTATCTTTTCTTGCAAAACGCAAAGCTCTATAAGAAAATATACGTTCAGAATCAATCAAATGCTGAATGATATCTTTTAAAGTCCATTTTCCTTCTGCGTATCTATAATTTTGCTTTTCTAAAGGAATAGATTTGATAAACTGAATAAAATCAACTAAACTGCTATCTAGGCCTTCTATCAGTCCTTCTTTTACTTCCTTAATATAGGGAGAATAATAAGAAGCATATTCTCCGCTTTGTAGTTGGTCTGTTTTCATCTTATTTATATTTTATAGTTTATGCTGAGTTTCTGCTGGCATTAATATTTCCAAAAAGAGAACGCATTACAATTTTTTCAAAAACCTTTATAAGCTCCTCATCTGGTATATCTTCATTATTAAGTTCATTTATTTTAAGCAAGGAGTATTGTTGTATTGTTAACAATGGCAACACAATACGCTCTCTCATCTCAATAGAAGCTTTGCTATCTGGATAATTTTCCATCAGTACTTTATACCCTGTTATTTTCAATAATAATCTATGAGTTTCTAAATATTCGCTATAAATGATCTGCCAGAAATCACCAAATTCAGGATCCTCTTTCATATAAGCTGTTAAAGGAAAAAAAGATTTAGCAAGGGACATCATGCTGTTTTCCAACAGTGTTTTAAAGAATAAAGAATTATCATATAAAGTCTGAACTTCATCCCATTTTCCATTATCTTCAAAAAACTTTAAAGCACTTCCCACTCCAAAAAAACCGGGAACATTTTGCTTTAACTGACTCCAGGAACCTACAAAAGGAATAGCTCTCAAATCATTAAAGTCCAACTGATTCGATTTACTCCTTTTAGAAGGACGACTTCCGATATTTGTTTTAGCATAATATTTAAGTGTACTCATTTTTTCTAAATAAGGAATAAATTCAGGATGATTCTTAAAATCAGTATATTTTTTAAAGCTTATCTGAGATAATTGTTCCATTGTATCTACTTCTTTTTCAGACAATTCATTATCTCCTTTACTAAAAATATAATTAGTGATCCCTGCACTTAACAGATTTTCCAGATTGTACTGATTAGAATCCAAAGTACCAAAATTGGAGCTAATTGTTTGCCCCTGGATAGTAATCTGAATTTCCTGATTTTCAATATCAGGACCCAAAGAGGCATAGAATTTATGAGTTTTTCCACCGCCTCTTGCCGGTGGACCACCTCTACCGTCAAAAAAGATCACTTTAATATTATATTCTCTGGAAATTCTGGTTAATGCTTCTTTAGCCTTATAAATACTCCAGTTTGCCATTAAATATCCCCCATCTTTCGTTCCATCGGAAAAACCTAACATAATGGTTTGTCTGCTTTCTCTGTTTTTTAGATGTTTTGCATAAGAGGGGTTACTGTATAACTGTTGCATAATCGTTTCAGCATACTCCAGATCATCAACTGTTTCAAAAAGCGGTATAATATCCACATTAGGCATTTCCCAGTCTGATAAACGTATCATTGCAAATGTTTCCAAAACGTTTAATACACTCTCATTATTACTGATAATATAACGATTAGCACCCTGCTCTCCATTTTGTCTCTGAATCTCTCTAATCGCTTCAATTGACTCTATGGTAGCCCTTGTGATCCCATCATTAAACCATTCTGGTTCAATTTTTCCTTTTACAGTAGATAAAATAGCAATTTTCTCCTGTTCCGGCAATTCAAAATAATTATCCGGAAAATAGGATAATTTTCTTTTAAAAGTTTCTTTTACTATATTTTCAAAGACCTGATTATGAATCTTGCTGTTCTGACGAATATCCAATGTTGCAAAATAGAATCCGAAAATATTTACTTTATTAATGAAATTATCTAATTCATCTAAATATAAAGACTGTTGTTCTTCTATAATTAATTGTCTTATTTCTAGCAACTGTTGTTTTAATTCCTCCAGTGTAATGAAAATGTCTCCTTTAGAATAAAATACAGAATGGTATAGTTTTAGTTCAATATTAGCTATCAAAATATCTATACCTGAGAAAGTTAGTTTTCTTTTTAATTTTCGAATATCAACATAATAACACTTTAGTATTGAAGTTCGTAGACGATCTGCTACTTTCAGAGTTATTGCAGTAGTTACAAACGGATTTCCGTCTCTGTCTCCTCCAGGCCAAAATCCGAGATTAACAATTCTGTTCAAAACGATCTCATCATTAAATACATTTTTCTGTAAATATTGTGCTATAGTACCTATTGAATGGTAAAATACATTTTCAAGATACCATATTATACTTACTGCTTCATCATAAGGCGTTGGTTTTTCATCCTGAATAAACGGAGTTTTCCCTAACTGAGCTAAAAGTTGTTTGATTCCGTTCAGATCATTATCCTTTATAGCCTGTATCAGATCCGTTATAATCCCTAATACAGATCCGGGATAAAACTGAGTTGGATGTGCTGTAAGTACTGTTCTGACCTGGAAATATTTTAGAAATTCTTTTAGTTCATCTGTTTTGTCCTGAATATCTGCTTTTTCCCTGACACTTCTTAGAGAACCACTCCCATCCATATTGTTGACTATAGAAAAGGAAGCGTCTTCTACTGCATCAAACAAAACAACCTGACGTTCTATATACTGAATAAAACGAAACATCAGATCAATTTTATCTTCCTCTGTGGCCTTATCCATGTATTTTCCAAAAAAGAAATCCACTATCTTCTTCGGATTCCACTGATTTTTAAATCCTGTTTCACATACTTCTGAAAACAAAGGCAATAACACACCTGTATTATCAATTGAATCAAAAGGAAGTGTTATAAAAATACTGTTGTAGAGTTGATATTTTAATTTAACATTCTGATCAAAACGTTCTATTTTGGTAGGTGTATACATAATTTAAATTTTGCCTTAAATTAATAAAAAAACCTCAAGTAAATATTTACTTGAGGTTTTTTAAGTGCATTTATTTTAGAAATCTTACATTTCTTTGAAAATCGTGTGCATAAGACGTTTTTTGTCATTAATACTTTCTTCAAGAGAAATCATTGTTTCTGTTCTATAAACACCGTCAATATCATCAATCATAAAGATTACCTCTTTAGCATGTTTAGTATCTCTGGCTCTTATTTTACAGAAAATATTAAATTTACCTGTAGTTACGTGTGCAACCGTAACAAATGGAATATCATTAATACGTTCTAAAACAAACTTTGTTTGAGAAGTATTATGAAGGAAAACACCAACATACGCTATGAAAGAATATCCTAATTTTTCATAATCTAATGTAAGTGAAGATCCCATGATAATTCCTGCATCTTCCATCTTTTTAACTCTCACGTGTACGGTTCCTGCTGAGATTAGCAATTTTTTTGCTATATCGGTAAACGGAACTCTTGTATTGTCAATCAACATATCTAAAATCTGGTGATCAACTTCATCTAAACGAAACTTACTCATAAAGTTTTTTTTAATAATTTAAAATTCTATTCAAATTAAATATCTATGCAAAGAAAAACAAAATAAATTGATTCTGTAACATTTTTTGCTAAATATTTAATAATCCATTGATAATTTTAACATTCCCATTAAGACAAAAGTCTGCTTTCTGATCTATTATTGGGAAATTGTTCAAATCATCTGTATAACTTGCCCCTTTTGCATCATATTCAAAGTGCCCTTGAAAACCATCTAAACTACCTATTTCTTTAAAATAAGCATTAAAATAAATTTTACCTTGTATGAGCTCCTCTTTATATTGTATTGCAAAATTCGTCATTATATTTGTATTATCATAATATATCCTGATATTTCTATAAATGATATCATAAAAAATGATGCTATTTTGAGGAATATTTAAATATATATCCTTTTTATTGTTAACTACATCGTTATCGCTTATATATATTAAACCCGAAACTAAAGCAATAAAAATATATTTACGGCTTATCTCTCTTTCATAATCCATCGGATAATGTCCTGCCTCAAATAATATAGTTGGTACATTTAAAGACTGAAACATATCTCCTATACAGTTTATATTAAAAGAATCATCAAATCTTCCTATCTGATTCGGGATATAGCTCTGTAAAACATCATTCATTGCAACAATAATTTCTATAGCTTTTAATCTCACATCATTTATAGTTCGTTCTTCATTATATGACGGAGATAAAAATGAAATAGTTGCAGGTTTATTATTTACTCCTGTCCCAAAAATTGTACGCTGATCGTGCAGATTATAACAATAATCAGGCCTGAATTTTTCAAATGTTCTTCTCAATAGCCTACTTTCAGGCTGAGTTAATACCAGAGAATCTCTATTAAGATCTACATCATTAGCATTGACTCTTGTGTAAAGGGCTGCTCCATCAGGATTTAGCATTGGTAAAATACAAAACGTAAAGGTCTCAAGTAATTTTAAAGACAATTCTGTATTATCATTTAATAAATTTAAAAAATCAAAAACAGCTTTTGTTGTTGTGCTTTCATTACCATGCATTTGAGACCACATCAGAATTTTTATTTTTCCTGTACCTATTATATAACTATAAATCGGTTTCTCCTGAACTGATTTTCCAATACAATCAATTTTACTTTTGGTATTTAATCGGTCTAATAAAGGAGTAATAGAATCTAATGTAATATATCTTCCGCTTAAAGAATACTCCTTATAATCATTATGTAGTTTATCAAAATTCATAGGCTTATTTTTAGTTTACAAAAGTAAACATCTTATAATTTACATCTGTAAACAAAGGAATTCTTGTTTTAGTTTAATGATGTAAACAGTTTTTATAAGATAATATACTCAAAGAAAGCCTTTGTTTACACGATTGAATACGTATTTAACTATTAAATGTTATATATCTACTAATGAACTAGTTATGTGTTAGTATATGAAGTGTAAGTTCACTGTTTCTGTGTATATTTTTAATATAAATTAGCTTTTGTAACACAAATTAGTTACATTTGTAATCAAATCACCTAACCGGTTAAAGTTACATTTGTAAACATGGAAGGATTTGTAAAAAGACTCGAAATATTACTGGATTATTATAATTTGAATGCCTCTTCTTTTGCAGATAAGATCGGCGTACAACGTTCCAGCTTGTCTCACCTACTATCTGGAAGAAATAAACCCAGTCTTGATTTTATAATGAAAATAATTGATGAATTTCAGGATGTAGACCTCTATTGGATTTTAAAAGGTAAAGGAACTTTTCCAAAAAGTAGTGAAATAATCAATCCTTCTATTTCCAAACCAGAAATTAATACTAAAGAAAGCATCCCTCCTAGAGAAATTGTTCAAAATATAAATCCGGTAACTGATTTGTTTAATTCTGTAACTACAGAAAATGAAGAATTAAAAAAAGAATCTCCTCTTACTCAAAAAAATGAGTTTCCTATTCAGAATAATAGTATTATAAGTAAAATAGTGATTTTTTATAAAGATGGAACTTTTGAAGATTTTAAACCCAGAGTATAGTTTAAAACAATAAGAATCAAATAGTTTACATTTGTAAACAATAGTATAAATGTTGATTCTAATGAAAATTAGGTCTATTATAAGAAAAGTAACCTCTTATTCATTAATAATTTAATCTTCTTTAAATAGTCTAGATAGAATGTGAAGAGATGATGGAGTTCTACAGCTCTTCAATAGAAGCTAATTCTTTAACAGATAAATAAATACATGGGTTTATTATTAATATAACAAAACTATTTCTCTTTTTTTTATATTATTTTTTACTTTATTATATTTTTTTTATATTTTGTTCTAAATTTTAGATTATAAATTTATGGAAAATGTATTAGAATTAGAACTTAAAAACTCAAAGAAAGTACCGAAAATTAACAAAAAAAAACAATCACTTAAAATTATAAGAGGTCTGATTATTACGGCAGTAGCTGCTCTCATTGCTTTTATATTATGGAAAATTCTTCCTTATGAAGATACTGCAAATAAAGGATTAAGTTTACTTTTTTTTATTGCTGTTTTATGGTTTACGGAAGCTGTTAATATAACTATTACAGCTTTAATGATCCCTATATTAGGAATCTCCTTAGGTCTGCCCGAATTAACAACAAAAAAAGCACTTAGTAATTTTGCAGACCCTATTATTTTTCTCTTTTTTGGAGGCTTCGCTCTGGCTACAGCCCTACATATCCAAAAATTAGACAAAAAAATAGCAACCTGGATTATTTCATTATCCGGCTCTAATTTAAAAGTGGCAACACTATCTATTTTTTCTGTAACTGCATTTTTATCTATGTGGATCAGTAATACAGCAACTGCTGCTATGATGCTTCCTTTAGCTTTAGGAATGTTAAGTCATATAGATGCAAAAAAAAATAAGGGTACTTATGTGTTTGTATTATTAGGAATTGCCTATTCTGCAAGTATCGGAGGCTTAGGAACATTAGTTGGCTCTCCTCCTAATGCAATTGCTGCCAAAGCTTTAAATTTAGATTTTATGGGCTGGATGAAATATGGACTTCCCATAATGTTAGTATTAATGCCTGTTACAATACTGGCTATGTATATTATTTTGCGACCTAAACTAAATCAAAAAATAGAAATTCAGAAAGAAGAAATTCCTTGGACCGTTTCTCGCATTCTAACCATGGTAGTATTCGCACTAACTGCTTTAGCATGGATATTCGGGAATGTACTGGAAGATAAATTTGGTATTAAAAATCCGGATACATTTGTAGCTGTTGCCGCTGCAATACTAATTGTATTTTTAGGACTCGCCAGCTGGAAACAAATTTCTGATAATACAGACTGGGGAATTTTATTTTTATTTGGTGGTGGAATTACACTAAGTGCTTTACTAAAAGATTCCGGAGCTTCATTAGCTTTAGGAGAACAGGTAGCAAATAGTTTTATGAATGCTCATCCTATAATAATCATTCTTATACTGGCTGCATTTATAAATATCTGGACAGAATTTACAAGTAACACAGCCTCAGCAGCTTTGTTAGTTCCCGTTGCTGCCGGTATTGCCGTACAACTCGGACTTCCTGAACAGGTTCTGGTAATGATACTCGGTATCGGTGCTTCATGTGCTTTTATGCTCCCGATCGCTACTCCTCCTAATGCTATAGTATTTGGAACCGGTTTGATACAACAAAAAGATATGATTCGTACAGGATCTTTTTTAAATATCCTTTGTGTTATCATTCTCACGATATGGGGATATTTTTTTTTAATGTAAAAAACCCCTCTGAGAATCGCTTAAACGAAAAAAAGATATAGAGATATCCGAATAACAAAAATACAGCTCGTTTTTTTAAACCGGTTTTTCTTTGTTATTCGGATATTCTGAAATAAAAAATTAATTTATTTTCGGAGTAAAACTGTTTTCAGGAACTTTTCCTATTACACCAACATAATATTGCTTCAATATTTTCATATCTTCTTCAATATTTCCTGTCGGATAAAAAGGTTCTGAAAATTCAACCTGTTTTTTAGCAAAGTTAAAACCAACACATATTATAGGTACATTTGCTTTCATAGCAATATAATAAAATCCTGTTTTCCATTCAGTTACTTTTTTTCGGGTTCCTTCCGGAGCTATTGCTAATCTAAATACTTCTCTACTATTAAATATATTGGCTATTGCATCTACTTTATTTTCGGATTTTTTTCTGTCTAAAGAAGCTCCACCCATCCATCGGAAATAATATCCAAACGGAAATCGGAATAATTCTTTTTTACCAACAAAATTCATTTCCAATTTCAGAGAGCCTCTGATCAAAACACCAATATAAAAATCATGCCAGCTGGTATGCGGTACAACAATCATAACACATTTCTTTGTGCTCTCTTCTAAAGTTCCTACGATTTTCCATTTCATTAATTTAAAAAAAATGTACTGATAAATTTTGCTCATAATTATTCATTATTTTTTACAAATGTAATATTTAAACTCTATTTTTGAGAAAAACATTTGTATGTTCAAGAAACTATTTAGTTATATCATCCCTCTAAATATCTATAAAAAGAAATCTGACATAAGCAAAAGCCTTGAAGTTACCTGGGCAAATGGAGAATTAGTACTTGACTCTCTGAATACTAATTATTCTTATGGAAGTTTACAACGTATCCTGAGAAAAGGTTTACAGAATATTGGATATCAAAATATAATACAAATGAAAAATATTCTGGTTCTGGGTGTTGCCGGAGGAAGTGTTATTAAAACAATAATGGATGAGATTCAGTTTAAAGGACATGTTACAGGTGTTGATATTGATAAAGAAATAATAGATCTTGCCAATCAGTATTTTCAGCTGGGTACTTATTCAAATCTTACTATTCAGATAATGGATGCTTTTGAGTTTGTGCTGAAAACAAAAATAAAATATGACCTTATTATTATAGATATTTTTCAGGATACGGTAATGCCTAATTTTCTATTTGAAAAATTCTTTATTAATAAAATTGAAAGTCTTCTGAATCCAGGTGGTTATATTTTGTTTAACACTATGCTTTTAAATGAAAAACAAAATCAACGTAATGAAAATTATATAAGCGAATTTGATCCTGCCCTTTTTTTAGTTAAAAAAATTCCACGGGTAGAACAGCATAATGAATTGATTATTATTAGGAAATTAAAAGATTGAAAGATTCTTTGTGTTTTTGAATACTGAATAACTGTTACTAAATATTTCTACGTAATATTTCTCTGGCTTTTTCTAAATCTTCAACAGTATCAATTCCTATTCCAACATGTTGTGTCTCAACTAATTTTATTTTTTTACCATATTCTAAATAACGTAACTGTTCTAACTTTTCGGAAGCTTCTAATGAACGCATCGGTAAACTATAAAAATCCATAATTGCCTGTTTTCTGAATGCATAAACACCTATGTGCTGAAAATAACGAACTCCAACATTTGTGTCTCTTGGAAAAGGAATCACAGAACGAGAAAAATATAAAGCATAATTATTCTGATCTACTATTACTTTTACATTATTCGGATTATTAATAGCCTCCTGATCTGTAATTTCACGCATTAATGAAGCAAGGTCAACTCGCTTTTCTATATCATTTTTAAAAACAGATAATACCTGTTCTAAGGGTTCTTTCTGAGTAAAAGGCTCATCTCCCTGTACATTTACTACAATGTCAACATCCATATTTGCTACTGCTTCGGCAATTCGATCACTCCCCGATTCATGTTCTTTTATACTCATAATGGCTTTTCCACCATTAGAAATAATTTCATTAAAAATAATGTCTGAATCTGTAACGACAAAAACATCCTGAAATAAACCGGTTGCCACAGTTGCTTCATAGGTGTGACGAATAACCGTTTTACCTTCTAAATCCTGCATTAATTTTGCTGGAAATCGTGTAGAAGCATATCGCGCAGGAATCATTGCTATTATTTTCATATATTTTTTAAAGGAACAAAGGTTTTTAATTCGTTTTAAAGGTTCAAAGTTGCAAAGGTTTTCTGAGAACTACAAAAGTTTTTTAATTTGTTTAAAGTTTAAGGTGAAAAGGTTTTCTAAGAACTGAATACCGAGACTGAAAACTTTTACCTTTTCACAAAAAATTATCATCTTTAAAACCAATCAGATATAATTTTTCTTTTGCTCTTGTAACTGCTGTATATAACCATCGAATATAATCTCTGGTTATTCCGTCCGGTAAATAAGGCTGTTCTATAAAAACCGTATTCCACTGCCCTCCCTGAGATTTATGACAGGTAATTGCATATGAAAATTTCACCTGTAAAGCATTGAAATATACATTTTCTTTTACTTTCTGGAATTTTTTATATTTTGAGGTTTCTTCTTCATAATCCAGCATTACTTCTTGATAGAGCCCATTAGACTGTTCATAAGTAAGCGATGGCGATTCACTGGTTATTGTATCCAGTAACAGAACGGTTTCAAAAGATCTCTGATTCGGATAATCTACCATTCGAATCTTTACTTTGGCAAATTTAAATCCGTATAATTCCTGAATACCAAACATTTCCAGAATTTCAATAATATCCCCGTTTGCAATAAAACCGGCTTCGGAATCTTCTTTTAACCAGAAATAATTATTTTTCACTACCATCAGAAAATCACCTGTAGACAAATCGCTTTCTTTATCTAATATTCTGGTTCTGATTTGCTGATTGTACTGATTTGCTCTTTTATTAGAACGAACAATAAACGCGGTTTCTTCCAGTCCATAATTACTGTAAGCAGTATTAATCGCATCCTGAATATCATAACCATCTGATAATCTGACTATATCTTTAAATCCTTTTAGAGAAAACTGAAACGTATCTATAAAATTAGTTTTTAATAATTCCCTTAATTCTGTTGCATTATATAAAATTCCAGAATTTTCTTCCTGACGCATTACTTCATCCAGTTCTATAAACTGAACCTCTTTGTTATAATTAACAGCCAGATTATCAGTATTCAGAGCTGGACTTATATCCATATTTACGGGCGGTAGCTGAGCAGTATCTCCCAGTAAAATTATTTTACAGTTTTTCCCTGAATATACATACGAAATCAGATCGTCTAAGAGAGAACTATTGTCAGAAGCTGTATCTGAAATCATTGAAGATTCGTCTACAATAAAAAAAGTATTTTTATGTTTATTGGGTTGCATAGTAAAACTAATACCTCCACCTTTATTACTTTTTGGAAAATATATTTTTTTATGAATCGTAAATGCCGGTTTTTGAGAATAGTTAGAAATCACTTTAGCAGCGCGACCTGTGGGTGCTAACAAAACATATTTCTTATCTATATCTTTTAAATGGTTTACAATTGTAGAAATTACGGTCGTTTTTCCTGTTCCTGCATATCCTTTCAGTACAAAAATTTCATCATTATTAGAATTAGTAACAAACTCAGCTATTTTCTGAAAAAAAATATCTTGTTTATAAGTAGGCTGAAAGGGAAATTTATTTTTTAAAATGGAATAAAAATGACCTGAACTCATTCTGTTTTTTTGATTGGAATATTAAATATCAAAGATACTGATTGTATTTCGTGTGAAATGCTTTTAGGAGAAAAAAAAATTGTAGTTTTGTTTTTTAAACTTCAATAAAAACAAGTTACTCACAGAACATAGTATGGTTTTACAAAATAGCAATATCACTGAAAAAAAATACCAGAAACTATCTATCCAGATAGCATTGGATAGTCTTTCATTTTGTTGTTTTGATACTTTAAATAATACAGTACTACATTTAAAAGAAATTAACTTTTCTGATTTTCCAAATTCGACTCTTGAAGATTATTTGAATAAAGTATTTGAGGAAAATGAGATCCTTCAGAATTCTTTTGATGAGATTATTGTATTACATGATAATAATCTGTCAACCTTAGTACCTAAAGCTTTATTTGATGAAAATGCTCTGGGAAGCTATCTTCAATATAATACTAAAGTATTTGAAACCGATTTTTTTACGTTTGATGAAATTCCAAATTATGACATTAATAATGTCTATATTCCTTATATAAATATCAATAACTTTCTGATTGACAAAATAGGTGTTTTTGATTATAAACACAGTAACAGCATTCTGATTTCAAAAATACTGGATATATCAAAAAATATTGATAATATACAGGTATTTGCTCATTTCAGAAAAAAACATTTTGAACTGATTGTTGTCAAGAATCAGAAACTACTTCTGTTTAACTCTTTTGAATATAAAACAGCGGAAGATTTTCTGTATTATCTACTTTTCACTGCGGAACAACTGTATCTTAATCCGGAACATTTTAAACTAAAATTATTAGGAGACTGCAATGAAGAAAGTGAACTGTATCGTTTAGCTTATAAATATGTAAGGAACATTGCTTTATTTGATCTTACTTCTATCCCGATAGACCACAATTTATCGGAGCAAAATATATTAAAACATTTTATCTTATTACATTCATGAGAATAATATCAGGCAAATACAAAGGCAGAAGAATCTCAGCTCCTAAAAATCTTCCTGTTCGTCCTACAACGGATATGTCTAAAGAAGCCTTATTCAATATTCTGAACAACTACTTTAACTTTGATGGGCTTAAAATTCTGGATTTGTTTTCAGGTACCGGAAATATCAGTTTTGAATTTGGTTCCCGTGGCAGTAAGAATATTACTTCTGTAGATGAAAATTTTGGCTGTGTCAAGTTTATTAAACAAATGGCAGAGGAATTTGATTTTAATATTGCTGCGATAAAAAGTGATGTTTTTAAATTTTTAGAAAAAAATAAAACTTCTTACGATATTATTTTTGCCGATCCTCCCTACAATTTTGATCAAAAAGCTTTTGAAAAGATTGTAGAACTGGTATTTGAACACGGCACTCTCAATGAAGAAGGTATGATGGTTATCGAACATTCTAAATATACTAAACTAGATCACATGATTAATTTTTCTTTTCAGAAAAATTATGGGGGTTCTATCTTTTCTTTCTTTGAAATCAGTAGTGATGAAATCGAGGACATAGATGAAAATCAGCTATTAGACAGCACAGAGGAAGGATAAATTAGTAGCGAGTATTGAAATTTTAGTATTGAGAAAGCACAAAAGAGCAAAGATTTCACTATTAATAGTGTAATAGATTATATCTTAAACCAAAATAAAAAAAAGCAGACCTGTAAGCCGGGTTCTGTATCCGCAAAAGCGAATCCTTATCATTTATCTAGAAGTATTGTTGCCAATACTCTCCATCTGCCTACCCCTCAGCATCGAACGAGTAGCTCTTAATTGCTGATATACGTGACATTTCACCGCATAGAGTTTACCTGGTTTCACTACAGCATTACCTGTACATACTTTCTGCTGCACTTGTCCTCTTCCAATAAATTGAAATGGCGGGCGTTACCCGCTATGCTACTCTCTGGTGCCCGGACTTTCCTCTCTTCATTATAAAACGAACAGCGATAAGGCGGTCTGCGGTGCAAACTTACAATAATTTGTGAAAGATTAAAAGATTGAAAAGATTAAAAATTAGAAGAAAGAGCCAAGAAGAAAGAAATTTAAACAAGCAAATCGATAAAGTATCTTTTTCAATCATCAAATCTTTTAATTACCTTTGTAATTCAATAAAAAACTATGGAAGAATTTATCGTATCAGCCAGAAAGTATCGTCCGCAGACCTTTAAAGATGTTGTGGGACAACAGGCTATTACGAATACTTTACTTAATGCCATAGAAAGCAATCATTTAGCACAAGCTTTACTATTCACAGGACCTCGTGGGGTAGGAAAAACTACTTGCGCCAGAATCCTTGCCAGAAAAATAAACCAGCCAGATTACGATGATCCGGAAGAAGATTTTGCTTTTAATGTATTTGAACTGGATGCCGCTTCAAATAACTCAGTTGATGATATCAGAAGCCTAATCGATCAGGTCAGAATACCGCCTCAAACCGGAAAATATAAAGTTTATATTATTGACGAGGTACATATGCTTTCTCAGGCTGCTTTCAATGCATTCCTTAAAACATTAGAAGAACCGCCAAGACATGCTATTTTTATTCTTGCAACTACTGAAAAACATAAGATAATACCTACAATTCTTTCTCGTTGTCAGATCTTTGACTTTAAAAGAATTACTGTAAAAGATGCTAAAGAACATTTAGCAGAAGTTGCACAAAGTCAAGGAATTACTTATGAGGATGATGCATTGCATATTATTGCTCAGAAAGCAGATGGCGCTATGCGTGATGCTTTGTCTATTTTTGACAGAGTAGTCAGCTATTGTGGTGCTAACCTGACCCGTCAGGCAGTAACCGAAAATCTGAACGTACTGGATTATGAATATTATATTAAGGTAACAGACTTGATTTTGGAAAATAAAATTCCGGAATTATTAATGACCTATAATACTATTCTAGCCAAAGGATTTGACGGACATCATTTTATTGCCGGATTAGCTTCTCATTTCAGAGATTTACTGGTAAGTAAAACTCCTGCCACTCTTTCTTTACTGGAAGCTGGTGAACAGGCACAGCAATTATACGCTACACAATCTCAGAAAACAAGTCAGGATTTTCTTTTAAAAGGTATCGATTTAGCTAATGATTGTGATCTTAAATTTAAAGTAAGTCAGAATCAGCGTCTTTTAGTTGAATTATGCTTAATGCAGCTTGCCTCTATCACTTTTGATGGAGAAAAAAAAAAGCTGAACAATATATAATTCCTCCTGCTCATTTCAGAACTGATAAACCAACTATTGCGGTAGCGACAGTTCCTGTTATTCCTGAAAAACAAATGGTTATCAATACACCGGAGCCGGTCATAGAACAAAAACCGGTTCTTTCTGCTCCTGTTATTACCCCTGTTTTGGGTCAGGAAACAGAAAGAAAAGTATCTGCTTTATCTCTTTCCAGCATCAGAGCAAAACGAGAATTAGCAGAAACACAAAAAACGTATATTAAGGATGAAAAGGATTTGCCCCGCGAACCTTTTACGGAAACGGATATGCTACTACAATGGAATAAATTTGCTCAGAAATTAAGTGACAAAGGTCAAAAGATCATGTCTACTTATATGCAGATCAATGACCCTACTCTTACCGGAACTGTTATTAAACTGGAATTACCCAATGAAGGGTCTAAAGTAGACTTTGATAATGAAAAGCATGATCTGCTGGGCTACCTTCGCGGAAAGCTTCATAATCATGATATTACTATCGAAGTAACTGTAAATGAAATTGTTGAAACGAAATATGCTTTTACTGCTCAGGAAAAATACGACCGCCTGAAAGAAAAAAATCCAAATCTGGAACTTTTAAGAAAAACATTCGATCTGGATTTTTAGGGTTTATGCTGTTTTAGTTACTGGTTGTTAATAAAGCTTTCTCCATCCGCTTTTACTGCGCTTTTATGAGTTACAACCGGTTGTTCGTTGGCAAAACTTTTTCGACTGTTATGATCAATATTAATAACCCGAATCGTAATATCGGTCAATTCTTCCAGTTTAGTTATTGTTTCTTCTTCACCATAGTTTTCCTGTATTAAATCACCCAGTGGATATAGACGATAGGTTACTTTTTGAGTACCACTTTTAAGGATTACACGATTAATTTCTATAGGAGAACTCAATCTTGATAGTTTATAATGTAAGTTAGTATTTTATTCATTTTTTAATGTTCTTTAGGTTGTTCAAATAAGGGAATTTCATTGCCTTTTATAATAAAAGGATCCATTAATACAAATTCAATTTTTTTATATTCATCAAAAATATCTTTATCTCCTTTTGACGTTTTTATTTTAATGATTACACTACCGGTAATTCCGGTAAAAATCTGGTTATCGATATAGACCGCCTGATCTTTGTAATTACCAGTTCCTATTCGTTTATAGATTCGTTCAAAATATAGTGTTCCAAACATTTTTGCTTTTATTTCTGTATCTATAACTATTGCTTCGGAAGGGATGTATTTTTCTAAAAATTCAGGAGTATATTTATAAATCGGAGCCCAATTGAACGTTACATTGAGTCCGGCTTTGATTTCTGCCATAGCATCCTCTACTGTTTTAAGTCCTCTTTGTCCATCACCGGCATTAATCAGCTGTCCGCTATCACTGAATTTTTGGGTTAAACCTTTTAACAACGTAAGAGTTCCTACTTTCTGTTGTTTTAAAATCAATTCCGGAATATAGTTGCTCTGTTACCCCGAAACGGGCATTTTCTATACTCTGTTCGTTGACTTCGTTGACCTGTCCGTATAAGTCTGCTGAATACGGATTCCATACTGTTTTTTCTCTTTTTCAGGTTTTAAAAGCAGAGAAACTATTTTTGATAATTCCATATTGTAAAGTAGTATTATTATGATAAAATAGTTATATTATTTCAATTTTTTTTATAAAAATTAAAAACATGAATATAGAATATATTCTATTAAATCACAAAATAATATGGTTTTTTGTTTACAAAAAATCAGAGGACAATACTATTAAGTTTTTAACTTTGCAGAGAGTTAAATTCAGTTTCCTCACCGAAGATATAGTGGAAACGGACAAAATTATCAACTGTAAACTATCAACTATTTTCTAACTTTCAGGAATAGCTATTTTACTGCCGTCTCTATTCGCTCTGTAGTGTGGTGACAAAATTTCTATTCCTTTTTCATTAAATACATCCTGTATATTTTTACGTAAAGAGGACAGTATTCCTACTTTTTTAGTTACTTCTTTAATATATACATTGATCTCATAGGAAATATAAAAATCATCGTGTGAGGTCTGAAAAATAAAAGGTTTCGGCTCTTTTAAAACAAAATCTGTTCTCAGAGCAGCTTCGATAAAAGCTTCCTGAGCTTCTTTCCAGCTTATTTCATAACCAACGGTAGCTGTTGTGTAAATAATCAATCCTTCTTCTTCTTCTCGGGCATATACGGAATAATTAACGGTATTACCGGATAAAACGGTAGAATTAGGGATTGTAATTTCCTCATTTTTAGTTGTTTTCAATCGGGTTACCAGCATATTCTTTTCGAGAACAACACCCATCATATCACCTATTTTTATCTGATCTCCTATTTTGAACGGACGCATATAGGTAATAACGAGACCGGCAACCATATTTGAAATAGCGGATGAAGATCCGAGAGAAAATAAGATTCCTATAAAAACGGAAACGCCTTTAAATATATTAGAATCCGAACCGGGAAAGTACGGAAACATTAAGACAAACATAAAAGCATATAATAAAATTTTTACCAAGCTAAAGGTAGGCATAGCCCAATCGGTATGAAAACCGGAAATCTCTAGTTTTCCTGCTCCTATTTCTTCAAAAACATATTTTACAAAACGTATACAATATTTCATAATGAAGAAGATCACCAGAATACTGAACAGATTTGGTAAATAATCCCAAACTGCTATAAATATTGATTTAAACGGCAACCATACCAGTCCGAACAATTGTCCTGCCCAGGTTTGTGTAAATGGAAAAATACTGAATATTAAAGGTAATACCAGATATAATAAAAGTAGAATCAAAAACCATTTTAATCCTTTTATAACCAGAACAAGTACTTTTAACTCCTGTTCTGCTGAAAGAAAAGTATAACCTTTATAAGTCATATTTTTTAAGATCTTCTTTCTTTTACTGATAATACTCTTTATTGTTTTTAAATATATCTTGTTTATGATCCAGATCACAAAACAAAACAGCAGTAATACCAGAACAACGAGACCAATTCGGATCAATAATTTTTCTACGCTGTTCTCTTCCTGTTGTTTAACTATAGAGTTCTTTATTGTTTCGGCATAACCGGAAGCCAGTTCCTGCTTTGTTTTATCAAACCATAAACCATCCAAATCGGAAATACTCATGATTACCATATCTTTATAGGTAATATCTATTGCGTTTTCCCAAATGGTTGTTATAATAGAGTCTGCCTGAAAAAAATCATCATTATACAGATTCTTTAATTTATCGGAAATATTCTTTGCTCTTTCTCCTGGTGTTAAAGCGCCTACTTTAGTATAAACAGAAAACAAAGTGTCCTGAAGAAGAAAAACAGGATATCCTTTTTCGGTTCGTTTTAATGCTTCTATTTTTTCTCTAGATGCTTTCTTTGATTCCGTTTCAGCTTCTTCTACTTCTTTTAATTCTGTTAAGAGTTTTTCTTTTTTACGTTTTTCATTTGTTTTTACCAAACTGATCTTTTCTAGTAATTCCACCTTTTTTAAGGAATCTAAAAGTTGTTCCTGCTGTGTTTTATGAAGTAACTGCTGAACATTTTCACCCCCGACTAATGAATCATTTTGTTGCGAAAAGCAAAGAAAAGGTACTATAAAAAAGCTAAAAAAAAGGTTATATTTCAAAATCATTCTGATGTATATATAAAGTCAGTTTATAAAAGTGCAATATAAACTATATTTTGATAAATATAATCTGTTTTTTTAAACTGAAACTATTTTTTTGGTTAGACCTGTTTCAGTCCGAAATCATATACTTTTTTGATCCATTTTTCCCTCTGTTTAAGACCAGAACTCTTAATTACTCCAATATAACTTACTTTTACCGGTTGAATACCACAAAAATTCAGCACTGATTTTTTTAGTTGATTTATGCTTGGATTACCATAAAACAATCTGTAATACCAACCGGGCTGATCTATTGTGGTAATAATATGTGCTGTTTTTCCTTTCAGCAGTTTATCCCACCATACAGAGTTTTCCCTGTATCTGAAAGCAAAACCGGGTAAAAAAAGCCGATCGATAAACCCTTTCATTATAGCCGGAAGTCCTCCCCACCACACCGGATGAATCCATACCAAATGATCGGCTTCTTTAATCTTTTCCCACGCTGTTCTCAGGTCTGGTTCCAGTTCTGTTCGTTTCTGATAACCATATTGCAGATTTGGATTAAAATCCAGTTCTGCAATAGTAATCGTCGTCAATACTGCGCCAGACTGTTCTGCTCCTCTTTTATACGCATCTGCCAGAGCGAAATTAAAACTTTCTTTATTGGGATGTCCGTTAATAATTACTGTTTTTTTCATGTTAATTTAATTTAAGAAATACGAATGGTTATACCTTCGTATGTATTTAAACGATTTACTATATCTGCTGATTGATGTAGTTGATGACTAAAATAAACTGCATTGGGAAGTTTTGACTGTATTAATTCTTCAACATGTAAAACAGTAGAAAAAGCGGTTAGTTCAGCTTGTCCTTTACTGCTTTTCAAACTAATTATTTTTCTTTTATGATCAGCTCTGATCACAATATCAAAACTAGTCTGATCTCCCTTACCATTTGCGCTGAATACTACTCTTCTGGCTTTCAGAGAGAGTATATTAAACAGTTTTAAACGCTGAAAAAGTCCTAATAATCTTGTAACCAGTTTTGAATTATACGTCATTTTTACAACTACAGTTGGAATTTTTTCTACCTGATTCAAAATAAACAGATCCGGTACATCAAAATTATACGTTTGACGTGTCCCTATTCCAAAGGAAAAAGTATGATATTCTGAATCCAGAAAATGTTTTACTGTAACCGGAATATTATTTTTATACTGAATAAACGGTTTAAAAACATTTTCAGCCATAAAATGAGCAGAGCTCTCTCCTGCCCGATCTTTTATAGAATAATAAACAAAAAGATCAATCTCTTGTATCTTTTTTTTATCTGGTTCGGCTACAAAAACCAAACTGCTCACAATACCACTCATCCATCCTGAGCAAAAAACAACCCGACTGCTTATAGACTGCTCTTTTGCGAAAGTATAAGCTGTTGTTAATGCAGGAGTAGGCTTTGTAATATCAATATAATCAATCCCATTCTCAATGGAAAAACGAAGTATATTATTATTCTTATCATTGGTACAAAGTACAATACAGTTGACTTTATGATTCGAAATAGTCTGAAAAGTGGATGGAGTATCTACATCAATGATCAGATCGGTTTCGGTTTCTCTCCTGCTTCTACTCCCTCTGAATAAAATAAGAGAAGGATTTCTTTTATTTAAAATCTGTAAAATGGTTTTTCCTACTAAACCGGTTCCTCCGATAACCAAAATATTTTGTTGTATCATTTTAAATTAATTTTACACAAAAATAGATCTGCAGGGAGATATCTATACCGGACATATGTCCAATAAAACTAAACTGTTTTTCGTATACGGCTTAAATGTCGTGATGTGATTCCCAGAAATGAAGCAAGATACTGCAACGGAATCAGCTGAATATATTTAGGATGAATTTTGAAAAGCTCTTCATAACGTTCTTTTCCAGTAAGTTTCTGAAAGGAAGCTATTCTTTTTTCCAATGCAACATATTGTTGTTCAGATAAGATCCTGCCTAGTTTTTGCCATTGAATACTGCTTTCATATAATTTTTCAAAATCATCATGACGTATTATTTCTAATTCGGTATCAAAAACAGCCTGGATATTTTCGTTAGTGGGTTCCTGCGTAATAAAACTGGAAAATGCAGCCATTAATTCCTGCTCAAAAGTAATACAGTTTGTTATCTCATCTCCATCACTGTTACTATAAAAAGAACGTAAAGCACCTGATCGTATAAAAACGATCTCATTACATACTTTTCCTTCCTGAATCAGAAAATCTCCTTTTTTAAGTATTCTGGTTGTAATCACAGTATCCAGCCTATCCAGCTCCTCTTCAGAAATGATTTGTAATGTTCTGAATAATTCTTTCATCTAGTCTAATTAAATCCGTCCGTAATACATCGCTTTGACAATTCCATCGGATAATCCGATCTTAGGGACAAAAATATTTTTAGCATTACTCCATTTCATTGCTTTAACATATATTCTGGTTGCGGGAATAATAACATCGGCACGATCAGGATTTAATCCCAATTCTGAAATACGTTCTTCGTAAGTAAGGGTATTCAGAAAATTATACTGTGAATTCAGATAGGTAAAAGATAGTGGTTTTTCCTGTGGCTTACCAGACATCTTGAATAATTTATTGATATTTCCGCCAGAACCGATCAGTATTACTTGTTGATAACCTGCCGTATTAGTTCTGATCCATTTCTCAATCTCCTGCCATACAATATCGTTTACCATATTGTTTAACAGTCGAACGGTACCTATTTTAAAGGATTTAGAAGCAATTAATTTCCCGTCAGAGAATAGAGTAAATTCAGTACTTCCCCCTCCAACATCTACAAATAGATAGGTTTCATCTGTTTTCAGTAAATGAAGTAAATCCGTTGAAGCAATAATTTTTGCTTCTCTCTTACCGTCAATAATATCAATCTTAATATCTGCTTTTTTCTTAATCAGATCTGCTATTTCTTTTCCGTTATAAGCTTCTCTCATTGCAGATGTGGCACAAGCCATATAACGTTCTACCTTATGAACTTTCATTAACAGTTTAAAGGCTTTCATCGCATCAATCATCCTTTCAATATTATCTTCAGAGATCTCTCCTACTGTAAAAGCATCTTGTCCAAGACGAATGGGAACACGAACCAATGAGCTTTTACTGAAATGGGTTTCTTTTCCTTGTTGTTCTATTATATTGACAATGAGAAGCCTCATAGCATTAGAACCTATATCTATAGCAGCATATTTTTTTATCGTAATCATATCCAATTATAATTTTTCAGTAATTACTTCTATCTTATTTCTATAATAATTATAGGTTTCCAGTTGTGCTCTGAATGTTTTATTTTTTTCGCGGGGTTTATATTCATTGTTTAGATTTTCAGAATGTAATCTGGCTTTTACGTTTCCTCTCCAAGCAATATTAAACACCTCAATTAATTCTTTTTTAATATCCACATCATAGATTGGACAGCTCACTTCTACTCTATCATCTAAATTTCGGGTCATAAAATCAGCAGAAGAAATATAAACTTCAGGATCATTATCATTCCCGAAAATATATACTCTTGAATGCTCTAAATAGTTATCTACAATACTAATAGCTTCAATATTCTCACTCATTCCTTTAACACCTGGAATCAAGGAGCAAATACCGCGAATGATTAATTTAATTTTTACTCCTGCTCTACTTGCTTCATATAATTTATCTATCATTTTATAATCTGACAAACTATTCATCTTCAGTTTAATGTAAGCTTCTTTACCTATTTCTGCATTTTTTATCTCTTTATCTATTAGTTTATAGAACTTACTACGGGTATAATGTGGTGAAACGATCAGGTGTTTGTATCGGTGTATTCTGTAATTAATATTAAAAAACTCAAATACTTTATCTACATCTTTTAGTATTTTGGAATGACTGGTCAGCAAGGTAACATCTGTATATATTTTAGCTGTGGATTCATTAAAATTTCCTGTTGAAATAAACCCATATCGTTTTATTTTACCCTGTTCTATTCTTTCTATCACACAAATTTTACTATGTACTTTTAAACCTTTAATACCAAAAATAAGTTCAATTCCTTCAGTCTGCATCTGCTCTGCATAATAAATATTATTTGCTTCATCAAATCGTGCCTGAAGTTCGATCTGAACCGTTACTTTTTTACCGTTTTTAGCTGCACTTACCAGTGAACTAATAATCTGAGAATTCTTTGCTAATCGATATAGGGTTATTTTTATTTTAGTTACTTTTGGATCTAGCGCTGCTTCACGCAGAAACTTAATCAGATAAGAAAAAGACTGATAAGGAGCATTTACCAAATAATCTTTCTGAGCAATCTTCTCCAGTATACTTCCTTCAAGACTCAGTCCTTCTACTGGTAATGGTACATTTTGCTGATAGATCAGATCATACCGCCCCAGATTAGGAAAATCCATATAATCTCTTCTGTTATGATATCTTCCTCCCGGAATGATACTGTCTGTTGAATCAATCCCCATTTTATCTAAAAAAAACATCAGAGTATCTCTGTCAATAGACTGATCGTAGACAAATCGAACTGGCTCTCCTATTCTTCTGTCCTTTACACCAATCCATATTTTTTCAACCAAACTTTTACTCAGATCACTATCTATTTCTAACTGAGCATCTCTTGTAATTTTGATCATATGAGCTGAAATACTCTCATAATCAAAAATATTAAAAATATTATGCAGATTATATCGAATAACATCATCCAGCATAATAATATATTGTTTATGATTTTTAGTAGGCAGAACAACAAAACGATTAAGTGTCTTTGGAATTTCAACGATTGCATAATGCACCTCTGCTTTTGGTTTTGTAAAGTTCAGAATAGAGGATGAATGCTGTTTTTTTGCTTTCATCACTAATTTGATTGCCAGATAGCCAGAGGTATCTTTTAATATCGGAAATTCTGCCAGATCATTCAGAATAATGGTCACTAAAGCGGGACTTACTTTTTGTATGAAAAAATCTTTTATAAAATTTTCCTGTTCTTTTGTTATCTCGGTCTCATCAATAATAAAGATATTCTTTTTCTCTAATTCTTTCTCAATGATACTCAAAATCCGTAAACTCTCGGATTGCTGATTAATAACAATCTGTGTGATTTCATTCAGCAGTTTTTTAGCAGAAATACCTCCCAATACTTTTTCTCCGGAAATACCTGCCATACTCAGCCTTCTTATAGCAGCATATCGTACACGAAAAAACTCGTCCAAATTATTTGAGAAAATTCCTAAAAACCGTAATCTGTCTAATAATGGTACGGAAGTATCGCCTGCTTCCTGAAGTACTCTTGCGTTAAATGCTAACCAACTTTTTTCTCTATCAATATATCTGTTTCCGATATTTTCATTCATAATTTTAAATCTCTTTTAAATCTCTGGGGAAAACGATCTTGTTTGTCTTCCCGTTATTAATCTCCTTCCAATCCGTTTGTTCAAAAGTTATTGATACAAACCCTGTTGTAGGAACGTTTTCAATTGCAACATCTCCAAACTTATTTGCAAAAGTAGTAATTGCCTCATTATGTCCAAAAAGAATTAAACTGTCAAACTGATTATCACAGGACTTAATTACTTTTTCTAACTGCTTTCCGTCAAATACATAAAGTTCGTCTTTCAGAATAATAGAGTCTTCGGGACAGAACCAGTTTTGACAAAAAATCAAAGCTGTTTCTGTTGTTCTTTTTGCAATACTACTCCATATAATAAATGATTTAGGTAAATATTCAGAAACATATGAAGAAACCAGATGTGCATCTTTTACACCACGAGTGGCTAATGGTCGGTCTATGTCTTTAAAAGAGGTATCCCAACTCGACTTCCCGTGCCTTATTATAATCAGATTTTTCATAGTACTGTTATTTTATATCTAAATTAAATATCGGAATTATTTTAATATAATCTTTAAAGAAAAGGTTAATTTAAATAAAAAAATAAGTCTAAAATCTAAAATCCAATATGGAAAGCCCGAATATTAATCAGTACAATTATCTTTTTATCATAAAATCACGGGGAAAGACGTTCTATCTTCCAGCTATAGTCTTCCTGTAACTGATATCGTATTCTGTCATGTAAACGATTGGGTCTTCCTTGCCAAAATTCAACTTCTACAGGTCTTACTAAAAAGCCACCCCAATGTTTCGGCCTTAGAATTTCTTTTCCCTCCAGTTCAGTCTCCAGTTGTTTTAACTGATTCTGTAATACTTCTCTAGAAGCGACTACTTCACTCTGATCTGAAGCGATAGCTCCTAATTTACTTCCTTCTGGTCTTGAGGCAAAATAATTATCAGAAACTGCTTCTGTACATTTTTCAGCAACTCCTTTTATAATAACCTGCCGTTCTACACCTGGCCAAAAAAAAGAAAGGCAGATATTTGGGTTTTTAGCAATTGCTCTTCCTTTTTCTGAATTATAATTGGTATAAAATATAAAACCTTCTTCATTAAACTTCTTCAATAAAACCACGCGAGCTTTAGGGAAACCATCTAACCCTAAGGTAGAAACGGTCATCGCATTGATTTCATCGATACCGCCAAAATCTTTAACTTCATGAAACCAGTTGTTAAATAAATTAATCGGATCTTCTGGTATATTAGTCTCTATGAGCTCATTTTTCTCATAGGATTTTCTGTAATTGCTTAAATCTTCCTGCATACTGTTTATTCTAAAAAATTAAAGAATCGGCATCTGTTATTATTTAAAACAGATTCCTCTGAAATAAGATTAAAATTCAAATGATTTTCCGTCATCTGCTAACTGCACATTCGGAAAGATCTCCAATGCTTCTTTTTTAAAGCCTTCTATAGATTCATATCGGGTTGAATAATGTCCCAGAATCAATTGTTTTACATTTGCTTTTAAAGCGATTGTAGCTGCTTCTTGTGAGGTACTGTGCATCGTTTTTGCCGCAAATTCCGCATCTTTTTGTAAAAAAGTGGTTTCATGATACAATATATCCGCATTTTCAATTATCGGAATAATACTTTCATTATACACTGTATCAGAACAAAATGCATAACTTTTAGGAGGTTCAGGATCAAATGTAATTTCACTATTCGGAATCACTTTACCATTATCTAAAATAATATCTCCTCCATTCTTAATCTTCTGATAATAACAGGTATCTATTTCTAAATGAAGTACTTTATCAATATTCAGTTTGCGACTGCCTGCTTTTTCCTGAAATAGAAAACCATTGGTATAGATACGGTGCTTTAAAGGAATGGTTTTTACAAGAACCTTTTCGTCTTCATAAATGATTTCCGATTCTAAAGAAGTCAGTTCATGAAAATACAAGTTATACTGCGTCCAGGAGCTGGATAATTTTAACTGTAAGGTAATTGCTTCTTTAATTCCTTTAGGTCCATAAATATGTAAATCTGTAGCGCGATTAAGAAGCCTGAATGTAGATACCAGTCCTACTAAGCCATAAAAATGATCTCCGTGCAGGTGGGATATAAAAATATGACTGATTTTCGAAAATTTAATCTTATTTTTTCTCAGCTGTACTTGTGTGCCTTCACCGCAGTCAATCAAAAACATTCTGTTCTTTATTTCCAGCACTTGTGACGTAGGATTGGTAAATGAGCGCGGAGTGGCTGCATAACAACCTAGTATTGTAAGTTTCATTTTTATGGTTTTGTAATTTAGTGTCTGATCCTATCTAAAAAAGAATCGTAACAACTGCTGATAATAAACAGATTATTTTAAATTTAATAGCTTTACTTTTTTTAAAATATTATTATTTACTCTTTTATAAATTGTTTTATGATACTTTATTTTAAAAAGATTTATAGTAAAGCTACATTAAATTTATGAATTACAAACCTAAATCTCGTTCAATTTCTTCCATTTCGATAATATCTTGTGCTTCTAAAACAGTAGGCACAACAATCATTTCATCGGGTACTTCATCAAAATCAAAATCATTCACAACAATCACAAATGATTTCTTTGAAACTATTTTTTCTTCTGACAGATTACTGAATAACAAAATGTCGCTTATTTCCAGAACTTTATATATTGTAAGGTCAATAATTACATTTTCCTGTCGATAATTGTCAAGTTCATTACTCAATTTTGATCTAAATAAGGCTAGATCTCCTTGGGTGTCTTTTATAACAACTGTGTTTCCTTTTTTATTTGTTTTCATAATTTTTTCTAATTTACTGAATTTTTGAAGCTAAAAGATAGATCACTGCCATTCTGATAGCAACGCCGTTCTCTACCTGATTCAAAATAACGGACTGCTGAGAGTCTGCTACGTCACTCGTGATCTCAACTCCCCTGTTAATCGGTCCGGGGTGCATGATAACGATCTCTTTATTTAAAGAATCCAGTAAGACTTTATCTACACCATACTGCTGTGCATATTCTCTGGTGGAAGGAAAATAATTTACATCCATTCTTTCATTCTGAACACGAAGCATATTTGCTACATCGCACCATTCCAGTGCCTTACGTAAATTAGGTTCTACAGTTACTCCCAGAGATTCTATATATTTCGGTAGTAATGTTTTTGGTCCGCATACTTTTACTTCTGCTCCTTGCATCTGTAATGCAAAAATATTGGATAACGCAACTCTTGAATGTAGAATATCACCAACAATAACTACTTTTTTACCAGCTACTTCTCCTAATTTTTCACGAATCGAATACGAATCCAGTAGCCCTTGAGTGGGATGTTCATGTGCTCCGTCACCTGCATTTACAATACTTGCTTTTACATTTTTTGATAAAAAATGAGCTGCTCCGGGATTAGAATGGCGCATCACTACCATATCTACTTTCATAGAAAGAATATTATTAACAGTATCAATTAGCGTTTCTCCTTTTTTAACGGAAGATTGTGCTGCTGAAAAACTGATAACGTCTGCTGATAATCGTTTCTGAGCTAATTCAAAAGATAATTTGGTTCGGGTACTGTTCTCAAAAAAGATATTAGCTATTGTAATATCTCTTAATGAAGGTACTTTTTTGATGGGACGATTGATTACTTCTTTAAAATGATCTGCTGTTTCAAAAATAAGATCAATATCGTGTTTATTAATATATTTTATTCCTAATAAATGATTTACGCTTAATTCTTTCATTCTTTTTTAGGTTCTGAGTTATAATTATATCATCAATACAGATAACTTATTTACTTTTAATTAAATACACTTTATCTTCTCCATCCTGTGCTGTCCAGCTTACTTTTACTGTTTCATCATTAATGGCATCTACCTGACGACCACGATAATCGGGCTGAATAGGTAAATGGCGACTGAAACGACGATCGATCAGCACCAGTAATTCTATTTCTGAAGGTCTTCCGAAAGATTGTATAGCTGTTAATGCAGATCGAATGCTTCTTCCTGTATATAATACGTCATCAATAAAAATGACTTTTTTATTTTCAACAAGGAAATCGATCTGGGTTCTGTTTGCTTCTAAGGGTTTATCAGTGCGTCTGAAATCATCTCTGAAAAAAGTAATATCCAGATATCCTAAAGCAATCTCTTTAATAGCATATTCTTTTTTAAGCAGTTCTTTTAACCTTTCTGCAAGAAAACTGCCACGAGGCTGAATTCCAATTAAAACGGTATCAGAAAAATCAAGATGCTTTTCAATTAACTGACAAGCCAAACGATGAAGAATGATATTGACTTCTTTTGAAGTAAGCAATACTTTTTGACTCATAACTAGGTGTTGTGTTTGGTTTGTAAAAATAGGCAAAATTTCAAAATTTAGAGTTATCGTTTTAAAAAAAACGCTATTTATCTTTAAAATTGACTCGTTTTACCTCTGAATCTGTTTTTTTAGAATATTTCAGATACTGTATAAATGTATTTTAACACATTTATTATCTATATTATCTTACTTATTTTTGTATTTTAATAAAATACAAAAATGTTAAATTATACCTATTAAATTTATTTTTATTAATCTTATATTATATGTTGTGCATCATATTTTATATATTTAAACATTAATTACTTTATTTTATTCAATGAAAACAAAATTTAAAATTAATCTTCTGATTTTTTCTGTAATAGTCATTACACTGAATCAGTCCTGCTCTTCTTTATCTAATAAATCTTCGGTTAAAAATACAGTAACAGATCCTTTAACTATTTTAAAAGAAGGAAATAAAAGATTTTATAACGGAAAGGCTAAACATATCCATCAGGATTTTACTACTCTTAAAAAACTTGCGGGCGGACAATCACCTATTGCGGCTATAGTAAGTTGCTCTGATTCTCGCGTTCCTCCGGAAATTGTTTTTGATCAGGGATTGGGAGATATTTTTTCTATAAGAACTGCCGGAAATGTAATGGGCGATTATGAAGAAGGAAGTGTTGAATACGCTGTAGAACACTTAGGAACTTCTTTAGTTGTAGTTATGGGACATGAAGGCTGTGGAGCAATTGGCGCTTTTTTAGAACATATGGATGATGATGATGTTGCAGGGCATATTGCTTCTATTATCAAGAAGATCAAAGAAGAAGAAGAACAGAAAGAAATGACACGGTCAACAGATAATCTAAAAGCAAAAGCAGTAAAAGCAAATGTCGTTCATGGTGTACAATCTCTAAAAACATCAGACCCAATTCTTTCTGAAATGTATAAAAAAGGAAAAATCAATATTGTAGGTGCTATCTACGATATTGATACCGGTGAAGTTCAATTTTTAGATAATTAAGAAGAAAGAGATTTATAAAATACGATATTAGAACATATAAAATATATCAAATATCGTATATCGTAAATTTAAAATATACCTACAAGGTCAGAAAAAGACCTTGTAGGAAAATTGAAAATCGTATATTAATTATACATCTTTGCTCTGAGTTCTTTTACTTTCTCATCATCCAGATAATCATCAAATGTCATATAACGGTCAATTACTCCGTTTGGTGTAATTTCAAGTACACGATTTCCAACGGTCTGAGCGAACTCATGATCGTGCGTTGTGAACAGTACGGAACCTTTAAAGTTCTTTAATGAATTATTAAAAGCGGTAATCGATTCCAGATCCAAGTGATTGGTTGGTTCATCCAACATCAGAACGTTTGCACGCAACATCATCATACGGGATAACATACAACGTACTTTTTCTCCTCCTGATAAAACACGACCTGTTTTTAATGCTTCTTCTCCTGAAAATATCATTTTTCCCAGAAATCCGCGAACATAAACTTCATCACGTTCTTCTTCTGTTTTAGCCCACTGACGTAACCAGTCTACTAAAGTCAGATCATTTTCAAAAAATTCATGATTATCGGCAGGTAAATAGGACTGATTCGTTGTAATTCCCCAGTCAAAAGTTCCTGCATCCGCAGTCATATTACCATTTAAAATCTCATAGAACGCTGTTGTAGCACGGGAATCTTTGGAAAAAATCACTACTTTATCTCCTTTTGCCATATTCAGATCTACATTTTTAAACAATACTTCTCCTTCAACGGAAGCACTTAGTCCCTGAACATTGAGTATCTGATCTCCTGCTTCACGTTCCTGATCGAAAATAATGGCAGGATAACGACGGCTTGAGGGCTTGATTTCATCTACTTTTAATTTTTCAATCATTTTTTTACGAGAAGTGGCTTGTTTTGACTTTGCTACGTTAGCACTGAAACGACGAATAAATTCTTCTAATTCTGCTTTTTTCTCTTCTGCTTTTTTATTCTGCTGAGCACGTTGTTTTGCAGCTAACTGACTTGATTCATACCAGAAAGTATAGTTTCCTGAATAATGATTAATCTTACTGTAATCAATATCGGATATATGTGTACATACTGCATCCAGAAAATGACGATCATGTGATACGACTAATACAGTATTTTCATAGTTTGCCAAAAAGTTCTCTAACCAACCGATCGTTTCAAAATCCAGATCATTGGTAGGCTCATCCATTATCAGTACATCAGGATTACCAAATAAAGCTTGTGCTAAAAGCACGCGTACTTTTAATTTTGCATCCAGATCTCCCATTAGGGTATAATGATGATCGGCAGAAATCCCTAAATTCGACAACATGGCAGCAGCGTCAGAATCGGCATTCCATCCGTTCATTTCTTCAAACTGTACCTGTAGCTCTCCTATTTTGTCTGCATTCTCATCTGTATAATCCAAATAAAGGGCATCCATTTCCTTTTTAACGGCAAACAGTGTCTTATTTCCCATCAATACCGTTTCAAGAACTGTGTGTTCATCAAAGATGTTGTGGTTCTGGTTCAGAACGGACATACGTTTTCCCGGTTCAAGATGTATATGTCCTGAGGTCGGATCAATATCTCCTGCTATAATTTTTAAAAATGTGGATTTCCCAGCGCCATTGGCTCCAATGATTCCATAGCAATTTCCCTGAGTAAAGGAAATATTAACTTCATCAAACAAAATTCTCTTACCAAATTGTACTGATAAATTTGAAACTGATAACATTATATATTTTTTTAAGAAATTGTGGCAAAAGTACGAAAATAAGAGCTAATTTCAGTCTTAATTTACGATAATTCTAAATAACTTTATTTAACGCTGCCTTAACATTTTTTTAAGCTATCAATGGATATTTTTGTCTCATAACATCTGATAATGAATAAATTCACATTGAATAAAATTGTATTACTTACATCAATTGCTTTTCCTCTTTTAATCTCTTGTAATAAAAAATTTGAAGACAATAATTATGTAGCCTATTTTGGAGGAGAGATTTCAAACCCAAAAAACTCATACATAACATTTTACAAAGGAGAGGAACTGATTGATACAATAAATTTAGACCAGAATAATCGGTTCTTTGTGAAATTCGATTCTCTTACTCCTGGTCTTTATACCTTTAAGCATGATCCTGAATATCAATATGTTTATTTTGATAAAAATGATAGTTTAATGGTAAGAATGAATGCGAATGAACTGGATGAATCTATTGTTTACTGTGGTCGTGGTGAAGAAAAAAATAATTTCTTAATGGAATTGTATTTAAAGAACCATAATGATCAGGCAAATATGTACAGTACGTTTGATTATAATCCGGAAAAATTCAATGAGATTATTGATTCTTCTTATAAATCTAAAGAAAAGTTCTATGATAAGAAGAAACAGGATATAAAATGGAATAAAGAATTTGATCTTTATGCTAAAGCTTCTTTAGACTTTCCTCATTATCTTAAAAAAGAAATCTATACACAGGCTCACGCGGTCAGAACGGGTAATAAAACCCGTAATATACCGAAAGGATTTTATAATTACAGAAACTCTATTGATTTTAATAATATCCAGCTCAACAGCTTCTCTCCTTTCCTTGTTTATTTGAATGCTATGGTTAATAATATAGCACTGGAACAACATACGAAAAGAAAAACGCTGACAGATGATGTCTTAAGTTTTAATATTGCGAAATTAAATATTACTGATAGTCTTATTAAAAATGAAAAAATAAAAAATAATATTCTGAATAATATTGCTTTTATGTTTTTACTGGAAGACCGGAATATTATCAATAATAATGACTTTTTGGAACGATACTATCAACTGGCAACAGATGATAATCAGCAGAATGAGATCAAAAAAATAGGCGATGCCGTTCATTTATTAAACCAGAACAACTCGTTACCTATAGTAAAATTAGCTAATGAAAAGGATGAAATGGTTGACCTTAAAGCTTTATTAACCAATAAGAAAACCGTTATTTTCTTCTGGACCTCTAAAGCTGGATCTCATCTGGAAGCAGCACATAGAAAAGCAAAAATATTACAATCTAAATATCCTGATATTCAGTTCTTAGCTATTAATATTGAAGATAGTCCAGAAGACTGGAAAAGACTTATAAACCAGTATAATTTTGATGGTATTACGGAATTAAGAGCTACGAATTTTAATGAAATAAAGGATAAATGGGTTATCACAAAGATTCAGAGGGTTATAATCACTAATCCTGACACAACTATCAAAAGATCTTTTACAAACCTATTTGATGTAAAATTTGAAGATAATCTAAAATAATATTTATGATATTTTAGAAGAAAGAGACAAGAATCAAGAAGAAAGAAGAGCTACAATATGTAGATATTTTTCTGGGAAATAATTCATTTATTTTTAATTCAAAAATATTCTAAATAAAAATATTATCTATAAAAAATCCATATTGCTACCCTTTGAAAATACCTCCAACGGGAAAGTGATATGCTTCTTTGCTCTTGTGCTCTTGTCTCTTGATTCTTTTTTCTCTCTCTATTTATTTCCTTTTTCAAAATCAGCAATAAACTGCGCTAATCCAATATCGGTTAAAGGATGTTTTAATAATCCTAAAATAGCAGAAAGTGGTCCTGTCATTACATCTGCACCAATTTTTGCACAATTAATAATATGCATAGTGTGACGTACGGAGGCTGCCAAAATTTCGGTTTCATAACCGTAGTTATCATAAATTTCTCTGATTTCTTCAATTAATACTAAACCGTCTGTAGAAATATCATCGAGTCTTCCGATAAACGGGGAAACATAGGTTGCTCCTGCTTTTGCTGCTAATAAAGCCTGCCCTGCAGAGAATACTAATGTACAGTTTGTACTGATTCCTTTATCAGAGAAATATTTAATTGCCTTAATACCATCTTTGATCATCGGAATTTTAACTACAATCTGCTCATGTAGTTCTGCTAATTCTTCTCCTTCTCTGATCATCCCTGCATAATCGATTGCATTCACTTCGGCACTTACATCTCCTTCTACGATATTGCAGATATCTACATAATGTTTTAAAATATTATTCTTTCCGGTAATACCTTCTTTAGCCATCAAAGACGGATTTGTCGTTACACCGTCAAGCACTCCTAAAGATTGTGCTTCTCTGATCTGATCTAAATTAGCTGTGTCAATAAAAAATTTCATCTGTATAAATTTAATGGTGTGTTTTACGCAAAACTACAATTTATAATGATTCATTAATAATTTTTCATATATTTTGTCTGGTAGAATACGTTTTAAAACAATAGAAAATTTCTGCATCGGTGCTCCTACTTTATAATGTATTTTTGGAGAAGCACATTTTATGATCTTATAAACTACTTTTGCCATTTCATCGGGATTACTCCCTGAATTCACATGTTCATCCATCATTTTAAGCGTATCTCCATATCTTTTTTCATAAGGCGAACCTTTCAGTAAGGGAGCATGATATCGCCCGGAAGCAATATTTGTGGCAAAATCACCGGGTGCAACATTCGTAATCACAATTCCAAAACTTTTTACTTCCATACGCAAAGCCTCTGTAATGAGTTCCAGAGCTCCTTTTGATGCGGAATAGATACTTCTGTACGGTAATCCCATATAACCGGCAATAGAGGTTATATTAATAATCAGACCGGATCTCTGCTTACGCATCTGAGGCAAAACGGATTTCATTACATCCACTGGACCGAAGAAATTAGTATCAAAGTTCTTTTTTATTTCTTGTAAAGGGATTTCTTCAAATGCGCCTGTAATTCCCACACCTGCATTATTGATCAGTATATCAATGGTACCAGATCGTTCTATCACTTCTGTTATTGCATTCTGAACGCTTTCCGTATCTCTAACATCTAAAACGATCAGAGGAAACACAGAATCTGTTATCTTTTCTGGATTTCGGCTTGTTCCGTATACTGTAAAACCTTTATGATGTAAAAATATTCCTATTGATTTTCCTATTCCTGAAGAACCACCGGTAATTAAAACTACTTTACTCATTTATGAAATATTAGATTTTTCTATTTTTTGATAGTTAGATTAAATAACTGCGTAAAATAAGCAACTTTAAACCTTAAACTTAAAAAATAACTGATTCTCTGTAAAACAAAAAAATCTTCCGATGGGAAGACTATAAAATAACGGACTAGAAAAAAGTGGCAAGCGACCTACATCGCACCGCTCAACCACGTACCCTTGCTGTGTTCCCACCCTGGGGGAGTCTGCAGGAGCTGGTCGTGTAGGACTTGCCGATGCAAATATACAATCTTTTTATATTTCTGCAAGTCTCTGTCATAATATAAATTCTTGTTTGTATATTGTACATTATTAAAAATAGATATGAAAAAATATAACTTACTATCAGTCATTTTATTAAGCGCAATAGTATTAAGCTGTAATGAGAAAAATAAAACAGAAGAAAATTATTTTAAGTTTGATAATTCTGTTTTAAAAGTCCAGTATCAACCCCAGGATGCTGTTTTGTTAGAAATTATGAATGCTAATAATAAAACAGTCGACTCTGTTACCTATTTTGTCAATGATAAAAAAGTGGGTATTGTAAAAGGAACAGAACCTCTCAGTTTTAATCTGAAAAACCAGAAACTGGGCTATCAAAATCTGAAAGCAGTTGTTTATTTTGACAAAAAGAATCAGGAAATCTCTTCCAGAATAGAACTGGTATCTGATGTAAAACCGGTTTTACTTTCTTATACGATTGTAAACACCTACCCTCACGATAACGAAGCTTTTACTCAGGGATTAGAATTTCACAAAGATACCTTATATGAAGGAACCGGACGTTATGGTATTTCCAGCCTGCGTAAAACCGATTATAAAACCGGAAAAGTATATAAACAAGTTACTTTAGACAATAAATATTTTGGAGAAGGAATTACTATTCTAAATAATAAAGTGTATCAATTAACCTGGAAGGAAAATACCGGCTTTGTTTATAATGCAGATACTTTTAAAAAAGAAAAAGAATTTACCTATTTCAAACCTATTGAAGGCTGGGGATTATGCAATGACGGAAAAGTATTGTACCAATCTGACGGAACAGAAAAAATATGGATCATTGATCCCCTTACGCTGAAAGAACTGGATTATATCAATGTCTATACAGCAAGTAACAAGATCAAAAGCATCAATGAACTGGAATATATCAACGGTAAAATCTGGGGAAATATATGGGGCAAAGATGCTGTAGCGGTTATTAACCCTGAAAACGGAGCCGTTGAAGCGGTTATTAATCTTGCTGATCTGAAAACCAAAGTCTCCAACCCTACCGGAGATACCGATAATGTATTGAACGGAATTGCCTATAATCCTAAAACAAAAACTGTTTTTATTACCGGTAAAAACTGGGATAAAATGTTTGAAATAAAGATTAATGAATAATATAGAATTATTTGATTATTTTTATTAAATCAAAGCCCTTTAAAAAAAGGGCTTTGAAAACTCGAATATATAACTCATTTTGAAAATGAATATACTATTTTATTTTAATTATTAACTAAGAATATATTTAATAAAAATTCTCCCGCCCAGTTATTTTTTATTGTACCAATTCTATCAGCTCTGGATACTGTAACATTTAATATTGTTTTATTATTTATATTTTCAATCTTTATGAATACAGGAACAAAAGTATCCGAGTAACTGGAGGAGTTACCTACTGTAAGAATTGCATGAAGCCCTTCTAAATCAAATGGTTCTCCGGTATATTCATATTTCAGCGTCATTTGTGCCGCTATCTGACCGTCTAAAGAACTAGTTCCTCCCCCTGTAGATTCTTTTTTAATTATTTTCCAGTCTTTAGTATTATATGTTAAGCTAGGTATTCTTGCAGCATGAGGAGGAATTTTTGCTTGTCCAACATATATCTTAGATACAGCAATCATTGGAGAAGTACTTTTCCAGCCAAATGAAGTCTGAATAAATTCTGTAGCTTGTTTTGGTAATATATTATAACCATCCTCAAAAGCTGCTTTATAATCAGTGTTATTATAGATCATTATACGTTGTCCGTGAACAGAGACATCTGTAGGAGCAAGCATCAAGAAATCCTGCTGGGCTTCATCAAGAACTATTTGTCCAGAATTACTAGGCAACAATACTACAGTATTATTGCCTACTGCTAAAATAACCTCTCTTGTTGCAATTGTTCCTGATATATCTAACTGGGATACAGGATTATCTACACCAACTCCAATTTTGCCCATTTGATAAAGATCATCTGTATTAAGAGTTGCACTGGTAGAAGTTCTTGCTTTATTCCACGGAGAAGAAGGTATGTTTTCTTCTGTTAATAGTTGATTCCATTTACTACCATCCCAATAATGATAACCAACTCTCAGATTAGTTGCATTATCATTAATATTAAAAACCAATAAACTAATTGGTAAATCCCCCAAACTTCCACTAATAGGAAGTGAACTGTTATCACTAACTAAAGAAACACGAGGAATTAATGTACCTTTATTAGTTGAAGTAATTTCTAATTGTGCATAAGGATTTGGTTCAGTATACCCAATAACTGACTGAGAATAAGATATATACCCCATAAAAAGAGATATAATTAATAAAATTTGTTTCATAATTCAATTTATATAATGTGTGTGTATTCCGATTGTAATAGAACTATCTTATTTATCTGTAAATTCAGACTATTTTTCTAACTACTCTGTATCTATCAGAAATTATATTTTCCCTAAAAAACAAGGAAAGCTCAGTTATAAAAATTGTATCGTATAACAATACATGCAGATAGTTAAAAAATGCTACTCCTAAAAAATTTACCTACTTTTATCTATAATTAACAGAATTTCTACATAAATTAATTATTAATTTAGACCAATTTAAATTGGTCTAAATTATAATAAAACTGATATTATTCATATAAATTTCTAGGCAACTTTCCGGTCATTCTGTATTTACCAGAAATTATATTTTCCCCTTAAAAATTAAGGACATCTAATTTGTATCACATAATGATACAATAAAATCACCGACAAAAATATTAAATTAATAAATAGACACAAATATATTTTCACAATTTAACATACAGATTATTTTTTTGTAATTCTATAAAATAATTAAAATTACCTATTTTCTGAAAATCAAAAATTAATAATGACTAGTCCTAAAATAAGTTGTTTTAAGTGACAACTTATTTTATAGGACAAACCATATTTTAGTACGAAAGTATCAAGCTTTTGGAGCTCGACACTGATACAAAAATACTAATTTTCTGAAATGCAACGAATAGAATAACCCTGCATCGCATAGGAGGGCCCGGTAAGAGCACTTATCAATCCCTTAGAATCATCAGAAATATAAAGGTAGAAACAGCTGGTAGAATAATCCAATCCGTTAAGAAAAGTATGTGAAGAAGAAGACCAATAAGCACTGTAGCTCCTGCTCGAACTATAGAATCCACCGCTTAAAAGAAAACCTGTATATGGTAAAAAAAGAGCTGACCCATATTTTATACCTCCTTTATTTATTTGCCAGGTACCAATTACCTCCTTGGAATTATTTTCCACAACTCCTTTCCATTGAGTCTTAGTAGGAATACGATAGCCTTCCGGACAGGGATCATTAGCCGTTTTAGCCATATCACTCAAGTCTTTATTATTCGGTGTATAAGACCACCAATAATCATCGTTTTTTTTCGAATATTGCTTTATTTTTCCCCACTGAAAAAAACCTCCTTCAAGCCCCTCTGAAGGTGTAAAAGAATCCAGACTTTTATCCGCACCCATATTATAACACATAAAATCTTTCCATTTTCCCGGAGCTACAAAAGCTCCACAACAATTACAATCTTTAATCATGATTTGCAACCCGGTTTTATTTTGTACACTACCGGTTTTATAAAGCGCATAAACCTTTACCGATATGGGAACCGGTATTCCCGCTGCCATTAATTCCGGATTATATTGCAAGGCAACTGTATACTTTCCTCCGTCTACTAAAGTTGCAGGAATATTATCCTGAACTGTATAACTTTTTACTGCTCCGTTCGGATCATCTATTACAAAAACCAAATCAGTAGTATTCTTTCCTTTATTGGTAAAAGTATAGGTATAAGTCTTATTAAAATCAGCTTTATTCACAATACGGGAATCTAACGGCCCACATTCTGTTCCCCCCTCTGAAAAGGCAATATCAAAACAAGTATTTCCTCTTAAACTACCGGATCCATTATTAGAAATGGCATCAACATCATAAACAGTAACCGTTCCAGCTGTATCGGATACTGCCTGCGGAGTACAAGTATTGGTTACCTCACAAGTATATTCTCCGCTGTGAACTATCTCTGCACCGTTAATAGTATAAGAAACATCGGTTGCTCCTGCTATTGCTACTCCGTTATGTTTCCATTGGTATACAGGAGCTGATCCTTTGACAGTTACCGACATCGTTATTGTTCCTCCTTTCATTATATTTCCTTTAGGTCTCATATTAGTGTCACGAATGGTTATAGCTGTACAGGCAGGAGCAACAATTACCTCCTGCTCCAGAACATCACTTTTTCCACAGGAATTAACTGCGATTACCTTTACTTTTACAGTTGCATTTGTACTCGGAAATACAATACTGGCTGTATTAGTTCCCTGTCCGTTTTGGATAACAGCTCCATTATCCACAATCCAGGTATACTCTGTAGGCATAAAGGTACCCTGTACCTGAAAAATTTTAATCTGATCCAGTTCGGCATTATTATAAACAGACTGCCATGTTACTGTCGGAAAATCTGATAAACCGACCGATAAAGGAAACGATAAAGGACTGATACAACCGGAATCATCAACTACTTCGACCTGATAGGATCCGGTTTGAGCTACGGAAAGTGTCTGCCCGGTTTGCCCCGGCAAAAGTACACCATCCTTATACCACTGAAACGTGAGTACTCCACCACCAAAAACAGAAGCCGTCAACTGAGCAGCAGTACCTCCGCAAATCATAGCAGGAGCTGAAACAATTGTAGGTTTACCGGGGGCTGTACCAGAAAAGGGTTTGAATTCAATCAATTCTGCCGAGCAGGACACACTCGTATTATCAGAAACTACACAACGAAGAGCAAAATCATTACTAGAAAGAGATATCACGGAGAGTCGCTCTCCTTCCCCCAATAGTTTTAATCCGTTATACCACTTTACCGTAACTCCTTTAGTATAAGCTGCATAATTTTTTAATACGAATTCAAGACGTCCGTTGATACAAAAATTAGACACCAAAGCTAATGCTTTTCCATTAACTTCAATAACAGGTTTTTCAAGAGGAGTACTCTTAATATCACTAGTAATATTTACACTCTTACTTGGTAAAGAATAACAGTCTCCACTCTCAATAACGGCAAACCAACTACCGATATCACCAGCAGCAAGATGGATTGGATTTCCGGTTTTAGAGGTTACTATACCATTCTTAAACCAGATTAGTTTTCCGTTTGCCGGAACATTAAAAGCGGTAAGTTCAACAGAAGAGGAACTACAAATTACTCCTTCATTACCGGCAGATAAAATCACAGTATTAGACGGAGCTGTAATTTTATCCAAACTAATCTTAAGTAATTCGGAAGCATTAGCAATACAACCTATTCCACCTACATATACTCTATAATTTCCCGGTTCTACAGCTGTAAAAGTTGTTCCTTCGCCTTTATAGATATCATTTAGTGTCCAAATATAAGTAGCAGTATCATCCGGGTTAAGTATCTGCATATAGACGGCGCCTTCCGCACAAAGGGTACTCTTATTAAAAACCTTAATCTGAGGAACAATTACTGTATTTTTACAAATATCAGCCGCATCCTGAGTAAAAAGAAACTCTTTATATTCTCCGGTACAGACATTAGTCACCCTCATAATTGCTGTACGTATTTTAGCTGTGGGATTTAAAGTCATACTAATACTAAAAGTACCTGTATTAGCATCCTTTACCGTAACTGTAGTAAAATCCGATCCGGTAAGAACAATATACTGATAAGGAGGAGCTATTCCGGTACATTTAACCGACTCTTCTGGTGTAAAAAATCCTTTATTCCCACCTTCTGAAGGAAAAGAAGACTGAACAGAATCAACCGGAAGGTCATTTTCGTCTGTAAAATAAATATCGGCATTACCCAGACATATGCTAACCCATTTACTACTGTTCCAGTACTCTACACACTTTGTATCGGTATTATAAATAGTAAGACCGGTTGCTTTATTGGTCAACTCCCCCAGTTCATCTGTAAGTTCAAGTGTATTTCTCTGAACAGTGGTTAACTGTGGAAGACGTAATCCTCCTACCCTGTCTTTAGTAGAGACTTCCAGTACGGAAAACATTTGGGCTTCTGCTGCTTCTCCAATCGTTGATTGTGCAGTCACAGACAAATCTCCTGCTATCAACAAAATAATACTAAATAATACACCTACTAAATTGTAATTTAATTTCATTATTAATTATTATTTATTATTTATTATTTATATATGTACAAAATCAATTAATCGAAATAAAGTGTGTTTTTTATATTAAAATATAATATCTTATTAATATAATAAAAAAAATATTCCATAAACGACTGCAAGTAAAGTAAATTATAATAAATACACATAATTTAAAAATTTAAAAAAAGAGTCATTATGAGTCACTGCTCTGAATGGTAAAATATCTCAATAGGTTTGAAGTAGATACGGTATTTTTCTTCCAGATTAGCTGAGCGGTTGGGGATTTGAAATAAAGATCAGTAAATAAATAAAATTATTTGAATACGTAATATCTGCCTTTCAAATTACTTCTATTAAATTAAAAAATTAAAGCCCTTCAAAAAAGGGCTTTAAAAGCTTTCATATGCATAACTCATTTTAAAAAAAAATATACTGATTTCCTTTTAATTATTAATTAATAGTATATTTAATAAAAAGTTTCCTTGCCAATCATTATTAGCTTGACCTATTTTATCAGCTCTGGATACTGTAACACTTATTCTTGTTTTATTGGCTACATTTTCAACCTTCATAAATATAGGAACAAATGTATCCGAAAAATCAGAAGAATTACCTGCCGTGAGAACCACATGAAGCCCTTCCAGATCAAATGGTTTTCCTATATATTCATATATCAATTGCATTCGTGTCGCTATCTGACCTTCTGCTGTGCTATTTGCTCCTGACACAGAGTTTTTTTTGATTATTTTCCAATCTTTAGTATTATAAGATGAATTACTAGAATTATCCCAGTCCTTTATATGTCTATTATGAGGAGGAATATTTGCCTGTCCAATATATACTTTAGATACAGCAATCATAGGTGAAGTACTTTTCCAACCAAAAGAAGTCTGAATAAATTCTGTAGCCTGTTTTGGAAGGATTATATAACCATCCTCAAAAACTCCTTTATACTCAGTATTATTATAAACCATTATGCGCTGTCCATAAACAGATATTTCTGTAGGAGGAAGAATTGAAAAATCCTGTACAGCATTATCAAGGGCTATTTGTCCAAAATTACTTGGTAATTGTATTTTATTATTGTTACCTATATTTACAATGGTCTCTCTTGTTGCAATTGTTCCTGATATATCTAAACTGGATACAGGGTTATTTACCCCAATACCTAATTTACCCATTTGATAAAGATTATCTGTATTAAGAGTTGCACTAGTAGTAGTTCCTGCTTTATTCCATGGAGAAGAAGAAATATCTTCTGTCACTAATAGCTGAATCCATTTATTACCATCCCAATAATGATAACCTTTTTTCAGATTAGTAGCATTATCATTAATATTAAAAACTAATAAACTAACTGGCAAATCTCCTGGACTTACACTAATAGGAAGCGGACTATTATCACTAACTAAAGAAACACGAGTGATTAATGTTCCTTTATCCTTTGAAGCAATTTCTAATTGTGCATAAGGGTTTAGCATAGCATCTCTTCCAATAACTGCCTGAGAAAAAGAGGCACACCCTATAAAAAAAAAAATAAATAACAAAATTTGTTTCATAGTTTAATTTATTTTTAATATGGTTGTTTTATATTTATTTTAATACCGGTTATATCAAACATAGCATCTATTACGTCAGTATAAGAGACTAAAAAGCAAGTATAGGAAACCGTATTTTAATTTTATATATTAAGAACTTATTAATCCTGTATCTACTAATTGAGCATAACGACCTGTTATTCTACCTTCTTTATCAATTAAAATAAAAGTAGGTGTTCCTATTATTCCATAATTTTTAAAATTCTCTCCTTCAAAACCCTTATAATCACATAGCTTATCCTTCCATGGGAAAGCTGCTGCATTATCTTCATAGGTTAGGTTATCATAATCGGCAGCAATACTGATCAGACGAATTCCTTTTTTCTGTAAAACAGAATAATTTCCTTTTAACTGCTGCATTTCGATTTCACAATTACCACAACCAGTCTGATAAAAAATTAGAAGAGTAGTGTCACCGATAAAATTTTGTTTTAATCCGGCTAATACAGGGGCTGAATCTCCAATTTTTGCACGAGTTAAACGTTGCAGATTATTACCGGGATTTTCCAGTCTTTCAGATTGTTTTAAAATGATTCCAAGATTATCCAAAAGCAAATCTTTACCATATTTAATATATAAACTAACTATTTTCTCTGCAAACGCAGTATAAACTTTATTGGAATAAACACGGGATAATATCTTTTGAGTATCTGCCAGTAGTAAGGAATCATTCTTGATTACGTTTAGCTGTAAATCTATCCAACTGCTCCATACATCATTCCAGTTATTACTAGTATATACTGCATTAACATCCATTCTATCAACAACAAACCGATTCAGCGCTTTTGCTCTTTTTTCCTCTGAATCATACATCTGATCTCCAATTCCCATTAAAAAATCACTAATCTCCCGAAAACGGGCTGCATAAAGAGGTTTTTGACTTGTTTCTTCCTGTAAGATTACAAAGTTTTTCTCTTGCTTTTTCAGTTCTTTTTCAAAAACAGAAAAAAGAGAATCTTTAGTATCATATACCTGAACTGCACCGCTCAGAATATTGATTTTCTGAAAAATCATTTGCTGTTTCCGGTGTTGTTCTGTTAAGAACTGATTTTCTGCTGATCGGGTATAAATAATGTTAGTTTCATTTGGCTCTGCTTCTTTTGACCCTACACTAAAACTCTCATTTGTAATAACCATATCCAGACCGCCACCTTCGGCAAGCATCCATTGAGACATTCCGATATAACCTTTATATTTAGCGGGTATATGAAGTGTGGTTTTTCCTTTCTTATCTAAAACACCTGTTGCAATAGTATCTTTTTTATCTCCCTGTATCAGCCAGAAATCATACTTCTTTCCAGCAAAATGAGGGAAATCAAGTTGTATCGTCTGCCCTTGCACAAACAGACTATTTACTAAGAGACAGATTGCTATAAATAAGCCGTTTTTTAAAATATTATTTATCATGTATTTTCAGTTAACCTAAAATTTAAAAATTATTTAAGATAAAAAATGCAAAGGAATCAAAATCAAATAGACAAAGTAAAAAAAAAGAGGGGTCATTAAGAGTCAGTTTTAGATTATTTGATTGTTTTATGGTTAAATAGTTTGAACCTGTCGCTTTCTACCCAAATTTCATTCAGATATTATACTCCGAGACCCTTATATTATATAAAAAGAAAAACGCCCCAAAAAGGGGCATTTTTACATCTATAAACTTTGAAGTATTATTTTACTTCTTCGTAATCTACATCCTGAACATTATCTCCCTGAGCCTGTTCTCCACCTTCCGGTTGTGCTTGTTGTGCACCGCCCTGGGCTTCTCCTTGTTTGTACATCTCTTCTGAAGCTACTTTCCACGCTTCATTGATTTTGTCTAAAGCAGGCTGAATGGTAGCAACATCTTTTGTTTCATATGCTGTTTTCAACTCAACAAGAGCTGCTTCTATCGGTTGTTTGTTTGCATCGGATAGTTTATCTCCGAATTCTTTCAACTGACTTTCCGTCTGGAAGATCATACTGTCTGCTTCATTCAGTTTGTCTACTTTTTCTTTTGCAATTTTATCTGCATCAGCATTTAATTCTGCTTCTTTTTTCATTTTCTCTATTTCTTCCGGTGTTAGTCCTGAAGAAGCTTCGATGCGGATATCATGAGATTTCCCTGTACCTTTGTCTGTAGCAGATACTTTGATAATACCATTCGCATCAATATCAAAAGTTACTTCAATCTGAGGTACTCCTCTTTGCGCCGGCGGAAGTCCGTCTAAGTGGAAACGTCCTATTGTATTATTGTCTGTTGCCATTGGTCTTTCTCCTTGTAATACATGGATCTCAACGGATGGCTGGTTATCTGCTGCTGTAGAGAATACTTGCGATTTCTTCGTTGGAATAGTTGTATTAGACTCAATTAATTTAGTGAATACACCACCCATAGTTTCGATACCTAAAGATAAAGGTGTAACGTCTAACAATAATACGTCTTTTACATCTCCTGATAATACTCCACCTTGAATTGCAGCTCCTACGGCAACAACTTCATCGGGATTTACTCCTTTTGACGGTTTTTTACCAAAGAATTTTTCTACTTCTTCCTGAATTCTCGGAATACGTGTTGAACCACCTACTAAGATTACTTCGTCAATATCAGATTTAGAAACACCTGCGTCTTTTAACGCTTTTTCACATGGTAACATAGAACGTCTTACCAAATCAGCTGCTAACTGCTCGAATTTTGCTCTTGTTAATGTTTTTACCAAGTGTTTTGGTCCTGATGCTGTAGCAGTTACATACGGTAAGTTGATTTCTGTTTGTGTAGCAGCGGATAATTCTATTTTTGCTTTTTCAGCAGCTTCTTTTAAACGTTGTAAAGCCATTGGGTCTAAACGTAAATCAATAGACTCTTCTGCTTTAAATTCATCTGCTAACCAGTTAATGATTACCTGATCGAAATCATCACCACCTAAATGTGTATCTCCGTTTGTAGATAATACTTCAAATACACCGTCTCCTAATTCAAGGATAGAAATATCAAAAGTACCACCACCTAAATCGTATACTGCAATTTTGTGATCTCTTCCTCCTTTATCAAGTCCGTAAGCTAATGCAGCAGCTGTAGGTTCGTTAATAATTCTTCTTACTTTAAGACCTGCAATTTCACCGGCTTCTTTGGTAGCCTGACGTTGTGCGTCATTAAAATAAGCCGGAACAGTAATAACTGCTTCTGTTACTTCCTGTCCTAAGTAATCTTCTGCTGTTTTCTTCATTTTCTGAAGGATCATAGCTGATAATTCCTGAGCAGTATATAAACGACCGTCGATGTCAACGCGTGGCGTATCGTTATCTCCTTTTATTACTTTATAAGGTACGTGTTTAATTTCATTAGCTGATTCAGAGAATTTATTTCCCATGAAACGTTTAATAGAAGCGATTGTTTTAGTTGGATTGGTTACAGCCTGTCTTTTTGCAGGATCTCCAATTTTTATTTCTCCGCCTTCTACGAAAGCAATGATTGAAGGTGTTGTTCTCTGTCCTTCAGCATTAGGAATAACTACCGGCTCATTTCCTTCCATTACGGAAACACAAGAGTTTGTAGTACCTAAATCAATTCCAATTATTTTACCCATTTTATTTATATTTTAGTTTTACTTTTAATTATCATTTAACGACTCTGGAAACACTTAGACAATCATTATGCCATAGAGGAAGACAGGGAGTAAAATGTCAGTTTGCAATACTTTTGACGGAAAAAAATATGACAACATGACATCTAAAAAAAACAATTCACGATATTCATTGTTCTGCTAGCTTTAAATCTTAAACTTTTTAAACCTTAAACAAGAAAAACCATTATTTGTATATCTTTGTTTTATAAATTTATCTCATTACTATGGAATGTATTTCTGTTTTTGATATGTTAAAAATAGGTATCGGTCCCTCAAGCTCCCACACACTGGGACCTTGGCGCGGTGCTGAAAAGTTCCTGAAAGAACTTCGTTCTGAAGGGCTGATTGATCATATTAACAGGATTCAGATTGACCTGTACGGCTCTTTATCATTAACGGGTAAAGGACATGCTACTGATCTGGCGGTAATGCTGGGATTAAGTGGTGCAGATCCCGAATATATTCCGGTAGAAAGTATTGATGTCATTATTACAGCAATCAATAATAAAAAAGAAATCTTTCTGGGAAATGAGATCATTATTTCTTTTGATCCTGAACAGGATATTATTTTTAATAAAAATTTCCTTCCGTTCCACTCTAATGGATTTCGTTTTACAGCCTATACTTCTGACAGGGAGATCACTTCTACCTTTTATTCTATAGGGGGTGGATTTGTTATAAAAGAGGAGCTAGCACATTCTACAGATAATGAAGAGATTAAATATACTTTTCCTTTTCCAATTGATAAAGCAACACAACTACTGGAATATACCCGAAAAGAAAATAAAACAATCTCTGAAATTGTGTATGAGAATGAAAAATCAATGCGCTCTGAGGAAGAAATTCATACTGAATTAATGCGTATCTGGAATACGATGCTGGAATGTATGTATATAGGCTGTCACTCAGAAGGGATCTTACCGGGAGGACTCAATGTGAGACGCAGAGCTTATGACATTCATAAAAATCTAATTGGTGTCCTACCTTATGAAAATCCACAGTCCTGGTTACAGAACATCCGATTAACAGAAGTAAAATTCAGACAAATATTAAAATGGGTAAGCTGTTTTGCTCTGGCAGTCAATGAAGTAAATGCTGCTTTAGGACGTGTTGTGACAGCACCTACGAATGGCAGCGCGGGAGTTATTCCGGCTGTTCTGATGTATTATTTAGTGATTGAGAATCATGAAGCGAATGAAAAACAAATTAAACAATTCCTATTAGTTGCCGGAGAAATTGGCAGCATCTTTAAAAAAGGAGCTACTATATCTGCTGCCATGGGCGGTTGTCAGGCAGAAATAGGCGTCTCTTCTGCTATGGCTGCAGGTGCACTGACCGAATTAATGGGGGGAACTCCGGAACAGGTCTTAATAGCAGCGGAAATCGCAATGGAACATCATTTAGGACTTACATGTGATCCTATTGGTGGTCTGGTTCAGATTCCCTGTATTGAACGGAATACTATGGGTGCAATAAAGGCAATCAACGCTGCTGAACTGGCACTGGAAACAGATCCTAAAAATGCTAAAGTCCCTCTGGATAAAGTCGTTAATACAATGTGGGAAACAGCAAAAGACATGAATAATAAATATAAGGAAACCTCCGAGGGAGGGCTTGCTGTGGCTGTTAATCTGTCTGATTGTTAAAATTATATATTATTAATACTATATTTGTCAACCTAATTCTAAAAAAGTACTTTTATTATAATTTTAAAGTACCTAAACAATTTTATTACCTTTACAAACTCGATTTATTAAAAAATAACAGTATAAATTATGTCAACAGCAACAAAAGATTACAAAAGAATCACTACAAAATCACTAATTGATATGAAAGCCCGAGGAGAGAAAATCTCCATGCTTACTGCTTATGATTTTACTATGGCAAAGATTGTAGATGGTGCAGGTATTGATGCTATATTGGTAGGAGATTCAGCTTCTAATGTAATGGCAGGACATGAAACAACACTTCCAATCACTCTTGACCAAATGATCTATCATGCTTCAAGTGTGGTAAGGGCAACTCTGAGAGCTCTGGTAGTAGTCGATCTGCCTTTTGGGAGCTATCAGTCTGATCCGAAAGAGGCGTTGCGTTCTTCTATCAGAATTATGAAGGAAAGCGGTGGGCATGCTGTTAAATTAGAAGGAGGAAGGGAAATCAAAGAATCCATCAAACGTATCTTGAATGCGGGAATACCGGTAATGGGTCACTTGGGATTAACTCCGCAATCTATCTATAAATTTGGAACGTATACGGTAAGAGCTAAAGAGGAAGCTGAAGCGGAAAAATTAATTGATGATGCTAAACTACTTGAGAAATTAGGTTGTTTTGCTATAGTTCTTGAAAAAATACCGGCTGATCTTGCTAAAAAAGTGGCAGAAAGTATTTCTATTCCTACGATCGGAATTGGTGCAGGAAACGGTGTTGATGGTCAGGTTTTGGTTATTCATGATATGCTGGGAATGAATAACGAGTTCAGCCCGAGATTCTTAAGAAGATATATGAACTTATTTGAAGAAATGACGGCTGCTATTTCTAAGTATGCAGCTGACGTCAAGGCTGTTAATTTTCCTAATGAAAATGAACAGTATTAATACAGGTTCATCACTTTTGATTATACATTAATGAAAATACTTTCTACAAAAAATAATCTTCAGATCCTTCATGAGGATAATCATATTATTGTAATTAACAAACGTGTTGGTGATATAGTTCAGGGAGACAAAACCGGAGACAAACCGCTTAGCGAAGTAGTTAAAGAATTCATTAAAGAAAAATATAATAAACCGGGAGAGGTATTTTTGGGTGTTGTACACCGTTTAGACCGACCTACTTCCGGTATTGTTGTTTTTGCCAAAACTTCTAAGGCGCTGAGCCGACTGAATGAACTGTTCAAAAACAGGGAGACCAAAAAAACATATTGGGCAATCGTAAAGAACAGACCTCCGAAAATTCAGGATACTCTTATTCATTTTTTAAAAAGAAATGAAAAAAACAATACTTCAAAAGCACATGTCAAAGAGGTTCCGGGCAGTAAACCGGCAAGTCTGGATTACAGAATAATAAAGGAACTGAATAATTATTTTGCTCTGGAAATCGATCTGCATACTGGAAGGCATCATCAAATTAGAGCGCAACTATCTGTAATTGGCTCTCCTATAAAGGGGGATCTTAAATATGGCTTTGACCGCAGTAATCCGGATGGAGGGATACATCTTCATGCCCGAAAACTGATATTTACTCATCCTGTAAGTAAAGAGATTTTAGAAATTACGGCTCCTACTCCATCTGATGTGATCTGGAATACTCTAAAAGTATAAATCTTTTAAAAATATTGTTTTATTTTAAAACTATCTTAACATTTCTTACTTTCGCAAAAAAGAATTATTCTTACGTATGAAAACAACTGAAGATAAAATTGAAGAAATAAAGCAAAATGGTTATTCTTTAAATCTGGACAACCTTATTTCAAAAACTTTTGAAAATTTTAAAAAAATAACTCTGCTTGCGGGATTAGGATTTTTACTGATCTCTTTTACTTTAGCGGGTATTATTATAGGCATCATTCAGATGACGATAGGAATCGAATCTTTAGGTCAAAGCCTGGTTGGTTTTGAAAGTATTACAAATTTATCAAGTAATGCTCTTATTATTTATTTAGTATTTATGATTCTTATTTCAGCTTTTACAGCGCCTTTTACAGCGGGTATTTTTGAAATGGCACATCATGCGGCAACGGGTAAAAGTTTTACTTTTCCTCTGTTATTCAGTCATTATAAAAGCAAGTATCTGAAACACATTATACTGGCTACTATTCTTATTACCAGTTTTAATCTCTGTCTGACCTCAATACTGGAAATTGCTCATATCCCGATTCTGGGAACTCTTATCAGCTATTTTATACAATTGTGTACTCTGATGATGATCCCTCTTATTATATTTGGAAATCTTACTGCGGTACAGGCAATCCAGAGCAGTTATACTGTTGTTATGAAACAACTCTGGGTTATACTGCTGTTAATGATGCTGAGCGGGCTTCTGGCAATGGTTGGTCTGATCGCTTTTTGTATCGGAATCTTTTTTACAATGCCAATTGTATATTCTGCTCAGTATATGATCTATAGTGAGGCTGTTGGATTTGATGAAAAAGACAGTATTGACGAAATAGGTGCTTCACCGGAAGGTTTCGAATAAATTCTATTTTAAAATAATACTAAAATCATATAATTATGAAATGGGAAGGTCGCAGACAAAGTGGTAATGTAGAGGATCGCAGAAGGGTATCTTCGGGTGGAAAAGTAGCTATAGGCGGTGGTGCCATCGGTATCATTATTTTGCTTATTAATCTGTTTATGGGAGGAGATTCTTCTCAGTTACTGGAACAGGTGCAACAACAGATGCTTAACAACAATAATCAAACTGAAAATTCTGATACGCCATTAACTGTGAAAGAACAGAAAATGGGGGAATATGTTGGTGTTGTTCTTGCGGATACGGAGGATGTCTGGACCAAAATATTTGCTGATAACGGATTAAAATATAAGGAACCAACTCTGGTACTGTTCCGTGGAACGGTACAGTCTGCCTGTGGTGGAGCCAGTTCTGCGTCGGGTCCTTTTTACTGCCCTGCAGATCAGAAAGTATATATGGATCTTAGTTTTTTTGAGGAATTACAAAACCAGTTCGGAGCGAAAGGAGGTGATTTTGCTATTGCTTATGTTATTGCGCATGAAATAGGACATCATGTACAAAATCTTCTGGGAACATCGGGTAAAGTACATCAATTACAGCAAAAAACAAATACGATTCAAGGCAATAAGCTTTCTGTGTCGTTAGAGTTACAGGCAGACTTTTATGCGGGAATCTGGGCTCATTATAACCAAAAAATGAATGGTGTTCTGGAAGATGGAGATATTGAAGAGGCTCTAAGCGCCGCAAATGCTGTAGGTGATGATGCTATTCAGAAAAAAATACAAGGACAGGTGGTTCCGGATTCTTTTACACATGGTACTTCTGAAAAACGTATGTACTGGTTCAAAAAAGGATTTGAATCGGGAGATATTAGTTTGGGAGATACTTTTTAATAATTATTTCTTATTCTATAAAAATATTTTTACAAATTATATGATTCTGTAGAAGATATAATTTAAGAATATTAATTATCTGCTACTTTTTCTTTTTAAAAAATCATCTCTCAAAGCCTGCTTTAAATTTAAAGCAGGCTCTTTATTTTCAAATAGTTCAAAACTAACCAATTCGTTTTACAAACTACTTAAACCGAATTCAGATTAAATGTTTTATTTTTTATATTTTTTAATTATCTATTTTAAAAAATCTTAATAATCGCATTTTTTATACAATTAACTATAGAACTCATAACTGTAACAACTGTTACAGAAGAAAAAAATCACTTTGCTATTTTTGTTAATAAATTAAAATTAAAGTTTTCTCTATATAAAACAGGAAACTATAAAAAAATTATTAATTAAAATTTTAAATATAACAAGATAAAACATGACTCTAAAAGAAACCTATAGAAAATTCTATTTAATATTATTTATATTAATTGGCAACACCATTTCTGCACAAACATCAACGGTGGGTATCAACACACAGTCTCCAAATGCTACACTGGATATTAATGGCAATGTTATTATTCGAAGTGTTGAAGAAGAGAATGAGCAAACTAATATGTTATTAACTATAGATCAAAATGGAGAAATACAAAAAACAGAAAAAACAACAATAGAAAATACTACTCATTTTTTAGGAGGAACAATAGGTTTAAGGTTTGGAACTATTACTACAAACGTTCCTAAAACAGATGAGAATAAACTAGCTATTAGCCCTAGAGGGGGAATAATGATTACAAGGGGAATCGGTTATAAAATTTCACAAACTAAAACCGGCTATTATAAAATTATATTTGATACTCCTTTTACTATGATTTATGGAGCTTCTGTTACTATGGTTGATACGTATGGTGACCCTTATTCCGGATATATAAAAAATGGAGAAAAACCAAGTTTTGATACTCCCGGCCTACAAGTAAGTACTATTGATAATACTCAAATCGCTTTTATGAGTAACAACGAAATACATATAAAAACAGGAAATGATGTGGGTGATGGCGCTGATAGATCTTTTTCATTTATTGTCTTTGGACAATAGACATAATAATTCAAGTTTAATCATATTCAGATATAAAAAAAAATACATTTATATAATATTATTTCAATTTATAAATATCATAAGATATTTTTTTAACAAAAAAAACTAAAAAATATTTTCTGTAGAAATTATTTTATATCTTTAGTTTCATAAACCAAAAATAATATTTATGAAAAATAATATTTTGTTTTTTGTTCTTATTACCGGATTATTAACTTCTTGTAAAGATACAACAACTAAAGAACCTATTTTACTTAATACTCCTGTTGAAATTCCTTTAACTGAAATCAGTGTTTCGGAATGCTATCAATATACTGTAAATAAAGATACTATAGCAATGCATCTAAACAATAATAATAATGATATCAGCGGACAACTTTCTTATAAATTATACGAGAAAGACAGTAATCATGGAACATTTGAAGGTGCTTTTGAAGGAGATATATTAATTGCAAATTATACTTTTAAGTCAGAGGGAACAACTTCTATCCGACAAGTCGCTTTTAAACAGCAAGGGAATAATCTGATCGAAGGACATGGTGAAATGGAAGAAAAAAATGGAAAACTACTATTTAAAGATATCAAAACCTTAAATTTTGATAATAGTACTATCATTTTAAAAGACATTGATTGTTTAGAGTGAATTCAGTCATAAAGGCGAAGGTTTTAAAATCTTAAATGCAAAGGGTCAGAGTATTTTCTGTAAAATACTCTGACCCTTTGTAACTTCCTTCCTCTATTTATCCCAGCCACCCTTCTCTATCGAGACTGCGATATTGTATTGCTTCGGATATATGTGACGAAACTACTTCTTCTGAGACTTCGAGATCGGCTATGGTTCGGGCAACTTTTAAAATCCGATCATAGGCACGGGCAGAAAGATTTAAACGCTCCATTGCTGTTTTTAGTAGTTCTTTTGAAACTAAATCCAGATCGCAGTATTCTCTAATCTGCTTGGTATTCATCTGTGCATTATAATGGATATTCTGATTGTCTTCAAAACGCCTAGTCTGAATTTCTCTTGCTTTAGTAACCCGTTCTCTAATCTTTATACTACTCTCTGCTTTTTCTGTATTGGATAATTTTTCAAATGGTACGGGGGTTACTTCAATATGAATATCAATACGATCTAATAAGGGACCTGAAATTTTACTTAAATATCGTTGCATTTCATGAGGTGACGAGGTAACAGGGGCATCCGGGTCATTAAAATATCCTCCGGGACTTGGATTCATACTAGCTACTAACATGAACGAGGAAGGATAAGTAACTGTAAATTTTGCTCTTGAAATGGTTACTTCTCTGTCTTCAAGTGGCTGACGCATCACTTCAAGAACGCTTCGCTTAAATTCCGGTAACTCATCCAGAAATAAAACTCCGTTGTGTGCCATAGAAATTTCTCCTGGCTGCGGATAGGTCCCTCCTCCTACTAATGCTACGTCTGATATGGTATGATGTGGATTCCGAAAAGGTCTCTGATTCATTAATCCGGATTCTTTGATCTTGCCTACTACACTATGAATTTTTGTGGTTTCTAAGGCTTCGTGTAAGGTCATGGGTGGTAAAATACTGGGCAAACGTTTTGCGAGCATCGTTTTACCTGATCCGGGTGGTCCTATCAGTATAATATTATGTCCTCCTGCTGCTGCAATTTCCATACAACGTTTAATGGATTCTTGTCCTTTAACATCTGAAAAATCAAATTCAGGGAAATCGAGTGTTTTATAAAACTCTTCTCTGGTATCAATTACAGTTGGTTCTATGGAATTTTTACCCCTAAAAAAGTCTATGATTTGTTGTAAATTCTCTATTCCATATACTTCGAGCCCATCTACTATTGCGGCTTCTTTTACATTCTGTATCGGAAGGAAGAAACCTTTAAAACCTTCTTCTTTTGCTTTAACGGCGATTGGTAAGGCACCACGAATGGGCTGCAAACTTCCATCAAGGGACAATTCTCCCATAATGATATATTGTGCTACTGCTTCCGCTTTTATTTGCCCTGAAGCTGTAAGAATACCTATTGCTAGCGTCAGATCGTAAGCGGAACCTTCTTTTCGTAAATCGGCAGGTGCCATATTAATAGTAATCTTTTTACCGGGCATTTTATAACTATTATTGGTTAAAGCGGCGGCAATTCTGAAACTGCTTTCTTTAATGGCATTATCGGGCAAACCTACTAAATGATATCCTATTCCTTTATCTATATTCACTTCTACAGTGATCGTTGTGGCTTCTACTCCAAAAACTGCACTTCCAAAAACTTTTATCAACATAATTAACATATTAGTTTCTAAATGTAGAAATAAAATACTTTTTTAATGTATTTTTTAACGAGTAAAAACTTAAATCATTAAAATAAAATATATATTTAGTAAATACTCTATTTTTAATGGTTTTAAAATGTATTGAATCAGATTCGAAAACATTTCTAACAACAAAGGTCATAGACCTTTGATTTAAGATTAATCTCTCCGTAACGAACGATTGGAATTTGATAATTAAGTAGGATAAGAAAGAAACTTACCAGAAAAAATTTTAACCGCATTGATTTCTTATCTTACATCAATGCACAACTTTTTTATAATAAGTAATTTTGGTTAATAAATAAAATATATACAATATGAAAACTAAAAAAATAGAATTAGTAGCTGCGCCGCCGAGACCACATATGGTTGGGGATGGTTTTAGAGTACATAACTTTATCCCGGGCGGATATCATATGGATATGAAAAGAATGAACCCTTTTATTTTATTGGACTATAATTCTAAATTTTACTTTCCGCCAACGAATGAACGGAGAGGTGTGGGTGTGCATCCGCACAGAGGTTTTGAAACGGTTACGATTGCTTATCACGGCAGTGTTGCGCATCATGACAGCTCCGGGAACAGCGGCGTTATCGGACAGGGTGATGTGCAATGGATGACAGCGGCTTCGGGAGTATTGCATAAGGAATACCATGAACAGGAATTTAGTAAAAAAGGTGGTGATTTTCAGATGGTTCAGCTTTGGGTAAATCTTCCTGCAAAGGACAAAATGTCGAAACCTAAATATCAGGGGATTAAAAATGAACAAATCAGTAAATATACTCTTCCGAATCATAATGGTGTAATTGAGGTTATTGCGGGAGAATATAATGGTGTAAAAGGGACTGCTTCTACGTTTACTCCTGTTCATTTACAGAATGCCAGATTAAATAAGGGTGCTATTGTCAGCTTTAGTTTTCCGGCTCATTATAATACTGCTGTTCTGATCGTGGAAGGTACTGTTAAGGTAAATAATATGGAAATGGTTCTGACCGATCATCTTATATTATTTAAAAATGAAGGGGAAGAATTTACAATTGAAGCTACTGAAAACGCGATTGTTCTGGTTATGAGCGGGGAACCGATTCAGGAACCAATCGCATCGCATGGTCCTTTTGTAATGAATACGAAAGAGGAAATTATTGAGGCTTTTAATGATGTTAATCTGGGGAAATTCGGATATTTGGAAGATTAATAAACCTAAATAAAATACTATGTCAAATGTAAAATTAATAATTGAGGAACGTCCGGCAGACATCGGGAACTTTCTGGTTGGACGTCTTCTTCCTTTCAGGGAAAAAAGAACGGTGGGTCCTTTTGCTTTTATTGATCATATGGGACCTACGCACTTAAAGGATTATCAGAATCTGGATGTGGGACCGCATCCACATATCGGGCTTTCTACGCTTACTTTTCTTTTTGAGGGAAGTATCATGCATAAGGATAGTCTGGGGACGGAAATTGAAATAAAACCGGGACAAGTCAACTGGATGACGGCAGGGAAAGGAATTGTGCATTCTGAAAGAACGCCTCAGTATCTGAGAACTTCGGATAAGGTATTGCATGGTCTTCAAATCTGGGTAGCTCTACCGAAGGAACTGGAAAAAATGGAGCCTTCTTTTTATCATGCTTCGGAAGAGGATATACCAACCTGGACGGATAATACTATTTCTTTTAAACTGATTGCGGGCGAGGCTTTTGGCAAAAAATCTCCGGTTCCTGTATATAGTCCGCTGTATTTTATTGAAATAAAAAGTAAGGAACGTCAAATTATCAATCTGGGAAAGGACCTGTATGGGGAAAGTGCTCTGTATATCCTGGAAGGCAATATCACGAGTGATGGTAATACGTATGAGCCGAAACATATTCTGATCGCAAAGAATGCTAAACTCTGTGAGTTTGAAATAGCTGAAAATACAACTTTATATATCTTTGGAGGAGAGCCTTTTCCTGAGGAACGTATCATTTACTGGAATTTTGTTGCCTCAGACAGGGAGACTATTGAGGAGGCTAAAATCAACTGGACGGAACAAAAATTCCCTAAGGTTCCGGGGGAAACGGGATTTATACCGCTTCCGGAACAAAGTAGTAATTTTAAACTGAAATAATATAGTCGAAAGTCTAATGTCTTAAAGTTGTAAAGGTTCAGAGGCTTATTCACAAAAACTATAGAAGAATTTAGGGGTAGCTGAGCTACTAATAACATTTTACCAAAACTATCAATTAAATAACTATCAACTAATAATAACTATGAAAATAGAACAATTTAATGATATTAAAAAAGGGTTTTTTAAAGCTACTGAGGAAGGTAATGAGGCTGGATTAATGACTTATACCTGGGCTGGTTCGGATAAATTCATTATTGACCATACGGAGGTAAATCCTGATTTTTCAGGAAGGGGTGTTGGTAAAAAATTGGTTATGGGGGCTGTGGAATATGCAAGGAAAAATAACCTTAAGATTATTCCGCTATGTCCTTTTGCTAAGAGTGTATTTGATAAAGTAACGGAAATACATGATGTTTTGTCTTAAAATATCTTTAACCGCAATGGATGCAAAGTTGTTTTTAATACTATGGTTCAATACAGATACAAAAACTGAAAGAATCAGAGAAAACAAAGGTTCGGAACTACTCTGAAAACAGGGTACTCTGAACCTTTGCAACTATATTGTAAATGTCTTTAACTGCAATGGACGCAAAGATTTATGCAAAATTGTTTTGTATACTGAGTACTGTGACTGAACACTTTCAACATTGGGCTTTGAACAGGCTTAAAAATCAGGGAATTAATTCTGCATAACTGGAATTACTCAGGTCTCTAAATAATTTTATATTTTTCTGAGAAAGGGAAAGATTAAAGATATCATCATCTTCTGAAACGACCCATTTATTCCTGTAATATTCTTTTACAAATTTTGCTTTATTATGAAAAACGATAAGATCTGCTTTTTCATAGAAATCTCTTACTTCGGTCTCGGAAAAGCCAATGGCTTCTATCTTTCGTTCTTTTAGATTTTTTATGATCTTATTTAAAAGTTTTGTTCCGTATCCTTTATTCTTTTTTATTGAAACAAAACCTACAAATTCTGCAAACTGATGAATTTGAAGGGCTATTTTTACTTTAAAATTAAAATTTAGACGACCTATGGAAAGGAGTTCTGCTGTATCGGATATCAATAAATGAAATTCTGAATTTTTGAAAGTATTTCTGAAAACTTCTACGGACATATTTTTCCACTCTCCTACATCCCAGGCAATCAATATTTCCTGAATCTCAAAATTATTTAATTCGTCTGCTTTTTTTATTTGGTACTTACTCATTCTATAAAAGTTATTATAAAAACAGCATTGTCACTTATATTCGAATCGGTTCACATAAAACTACCGATTAGAAGAATATCTGTTTTATAAATGAAATGCTGTTAAATCTATAAGTGATTTAACATAAAAATATGTTTAAAGATAAAAAAATAAAACCACAATTCCATGGAATTGTGGTTTTATATAATAATAATATGCTTCTGTGTTTCTGAACTTTCTTTGCCGTCCTGAAACTCTTGTTTATTCTATTTCAAAAACAGCCTGAATTTCTACTGGGGAATTTAAGGGTAAAGATACTGCACCTATTGTGGCACGGGCATGTTTTCCTTTTTCTCCAAATACTTTTACTGCCAGGTCGGAGGCGCTGTTCATTAAACCGGCATGGTTTGTATATCCTTCTCCTGTATAGAAAAACCCGGTTAATTGTACTACGCGTTTTACTTTATTCAGATCTCCGTTAGTTGCTTCTTTTAAAACGGCAAGTACATTCAACATCGTCTGACAGGTAGCTTCTTTTGCCTGCTCTTCGGTTATGTCAACACCTATTTTACCTGCATGTAACACTTTTCCATTCAGCAGAGCAACTTGGCTGATGTATACTTTACCTTCTGAAACAACATAAGGTACGTAGTTCCCTACGGGTTTTGGAGCCTCGGGCAGAATAATATTATTTTTTTTTAGCTGTGTATTTACATTTGCCATTGTTTTTGTTTTTACGGTATCATTTAAAGGTTTGTTTGCAAAAGTTGTGGAACGTAAAGCGTTTGCAACTCTTGCTAAGGCCTCTCCTTGTGCACGTGCCACATTCAGTTCTGAAACGGAAGGTCGCTCTCCTCCTGCTCCTGCTAATGAGGATGCTCCGAAAGGGGTGTTTCCTTGTGGTATTGTATTGTCTATTGTTTCTGTTGCCAACAGACCTGTGGGAACGATTATCATTCCATGTAATGCCAATCGGTTCCAGAAACTTAATATAGCGGCTTCTTTGCCTGCTCCTGATCCTGCGGACATAAATATGGTTGTGGGTTTTCCTTGTAATTTTCTGCTGGTCCAGATGTCAATGGTCTGATTAAAAAACACATGCATATCTGCACTGATATTGGCAAAATTTACGGGACTTCCAAAAGCAATTCCATCATAATCAGCTAATTCACTTATTGTTGCAACAGGATATTTATCAAATGCTTTTGTTGTGGTTTTAGTAGTTCCTAATGTTGGAATTCTTTTCAAAACTGCTTCTGTATTGGGATACTGATTGATTCCTTCTGCTACGGCAAGGGCCAGTTTATAGGTCCCTCCGGTTTCTGAGTGGAACAGTACTAACACTTTTGCTTTATCGGTAGCTGTATTAGCTAAACTTTTCGTCTGTACGGACATAGTTAACAGAATTAAAACGGTTAATTGAATGGTCTTTATCATTATCTAAATATTTATCAAAAATTATTTTAAAATATTTTACAAAGATACAATTACTATCTTATTACTATTTTGTCTAATTTAGACAAATAAATATTCTTAAACGACAAATGAGAAAAGAGGTGAATCCAGGTGAATGTGATCTAATTATCGATCAGATCGAAAAAGAGACTTATGTCCTGCATGAAAGTCAATGGAATTTTACAACGGACTGGCATTCTCATCATAAAGGGCAACTGCTGTATGTGGAACAGGGAATGCAGTATCTTTCTACGGATAAAAAAAGTTTTTTACTACCGGCGCATCACTGTGCCTGGATACCGTCGGATATTATACATAAAACTTCCTGTCCTACGGATGAAGGTTTTTTTCGTTCTATTTTCTTTACCATAAAAGCTCCTGTTGATTCTTTTTTTTCAGAAATCAATGTTTTTAAGGTTCCTGATGTATTACGGGAAATGATCTTGTATTCTGAACGCTGGTCCAGATCTAAAGGGTATAATATGGAAGAAACATTCTTTTTGCAGGCAATATTAAGTAGTCTTCCTAGCTTTTGTAATGAATCATTGCCTCTGGTTATTCCTGTTCCTAAGCATCCTCAACTGATCTCTATTACAAATTATCTGATGAATTCTCTAGATCAGGATATCAGCCTGACTACTATATCTGAGAAATATAATATGACTACTCGTACTTTACAAAGACTTTTTAAAAAGGAAATGGGAATGTCAATGGCGAAATACTTAAAGACTATCCGAATTATTAAATCAATTGAACTACTGGGACATAAGGGTGAAAATGTAAGTAGTGTAACTTATAAAGTGGGTTATGAAAGTGTTCCTACTTTTAGTAATAATTTTTATAAATTAGTTGGTAAAAGACCTCAGGAGTTTTTAGTGAATAATTGATAGTTTTGTAGCAGAGGGTAAGAAGTTGTAAAGTAAAAGAGGTTCAAAGGGCTTTGTGGAAACCGTTCTGAAACTCTGAACCTTTTTTAATCTCTGAACCTTTGAACTTCCTTTAAGACTTTTAACCTTAAAAAAACTTTAAACAAAAAAATATGAAAGATAATTTCTCAACACAATCGAAAGAATATGCTAAATTTAGACCGGATTATCCTGCTGAGGTATATGATTTTCTGAAAAAAAATACTACTAATCATGGAAGAGCGTGGGATTGTGGTACTGGAAACGGTCAGGTAGCAAAGGAGCTGTCTTTGTTTTTTGATCGTGTGGATGCGACAGATATCAGTCAGAAACAACTGGATAATGCTTTTAAAAAAGAGAATATTTTCTATCAGGTCTCTCCTGCTGAAAAAACACCTTTTCTGGATCATAGTTTTGATCTGATTACAGTTGCACAGGCAATTCACTGGTTTAATTTTGATGCTTTTTATACTGAGGTAAAGCGTATTTTAAAACCGGATGGAATACTTGCTGTCATCGGTTATGAAATGATGCGAATAGATGAGGCTACTGATGCTGTTATTTCTGAATTATATACTACTATTGTGAAACCTTACTGGGATACTGAACGTCGCTATGTTGAAGAAAAATATCAGACTATACCTTTTCCTTTTAACGAAATACCTACTCCTTCGCTGAAAAGAAGTTATTCCTGGAATATTGAACAGTTGAAAGGCTATTTATCGACTTGGTCTGCGGTACAGCACTATATAAAGGATAAAGGACAGAGCCCGGTTACTTTTATTGAAAAACAACTTGAGGAAAACTGGGGTAATCAGGAAAAGAAAACAATCGTTTTTCCTACATTACTACGAGTAGGTAAATTTGTTTAGTAGCCAAAAAAAATATAAAATATTCATTCACAGTACTCAGTACTCAGTATTCAGTATTCAGTACTCAGTATTCAGTATTCAGTATTCAGTATTCAGTATTCAAAACAACTTTGTGTATTTATTCTTATACAGATAGCAAAACAACCTTAAATAAAAAGCCTGTTTTGAAAATAAATTTCAAAACAGGCTTCAATACATTAATAAAAAAAAGTATGTTTTATTCAGAGATAGTAATTTCCGGACTATTACTTCTTTTTACAACGAACCAGATAACCACCTGATAAATGAACATTATGGTCAATAGCAGCACGAAACACACCGTTTCCTGAGAAATATCTAAAATATCCGCTTGGTCTATTGCGTTGAACTGATATAAAGGTACCTGTCATAAATATAGCAGAACCTACAGTATTGCCATATCCGGAAGCATCAAAACCTGTAACTGAATTACTTATTCCTGTTATTCCTCCAATACCTTTTTTAAACATAATAGGAGCATGAGTACCTCTAGAACCAATTGTAGTCTCCCATGTCGAATTCCATGTACCGTTAGCAGCGCTACTGTATTTTGAAGCATTCGTTACAAGTTCTTTTTCCAGCTGATTCCAGTCATAATCGTTTGGTAAATACCATCCATCCGGACAAATACCTTGATATTCCGGTCGGGTACCGGTTTCATCTACTGTAGGCTGAGTAGGCCTGTCTGTAGCTGCTACCCACATATAGTTTAAACCTGCTTTTGCATCTGCAGTACCTGTATTATTGGTGTAACCTGTGTATCTATTGGGTGCTGAAACAGAAGTCTCATTTTTAATGACAGTACCATCTGGTTTTGTTTTAACACGAAGATTTTCTATCATCCAACAACCTGCCGGTCCAAAAGATCTTGCAATATAAAGGTTGTTTTCTCTATCTCGTACAGAGGTGCAACATTCACAATCTCTTATGTTAATCGGTTTACTAGGAATAGATTGAATCGTGATACATCCACCGTCAGCAACTTGAAATGTTGCATATAAAATCACACCATAACCTGTTTTATTTCCTTTTAATCGTATAGGAAGATCTCCTTTAAATTTTATAGTTGCAGAGGTAGCGGTTGAGGCTACTATTCCTTCTATCACATTGTCAGGATCATCATAGGACCAGATAATAGCATCTGTCGGCAATGGTGCTCCTTTAAGGGTATAGGTATACGTTTTTGAAAAATCAGCAGCTTCTCTGAGACTCCACAATCCACAATCTTCACCAGCATAATTGGTTTGTTTTACATCGTAACAGAAATCACCTTCTATAGAATACGATTTATTCTCAGAAAGCCCATTAGATATAGCAGTTACTGCTCGAGAAGCTTCACTTACTCTTCCACTTATCATAACAGTAGCTTCAGCAATCACACTACCTGCTTTTATAAAAGGTACATAACAAAACTCATTCTGGTCACCGGTCAGCGTATATGCTCCTCCTGCTGTTCCGGTAATCGTCCATTTGAATACCGCATTAGAAGGATAAGTTGCCAGATTTGTTATTGTAAACTGATAACCACCACAATATTTTGTCGTTTCCGGATCATCTAATACGGGTGCATCTGGTTTATTTATATTAATCTTAATCTCGGTTTGTTTGATATTAATACCACAAGTACCTTGTACTTCTACTTTAACTGTTGCTTTAATATCACCTGGGGGGGGGGATGCTACATCAAACTTGATTTTTATTTGAGAACCTTCACCTATTATTGTGTAACCTACTCCGGCTCCGCTTACCGTCCATTTATAATTCACATCAGGGATACCTTCTTCTGTACTACGTATCTTAAATAATGTTTCTACATTCTCTGCTACTTCATAATTAACAATATCCCATTCTAATGGAGGAACACCACGAACAACTACTTTAAAAGGAACTTCGGTTTCACTGACACAACCTTCCTTGGAAGTAATCTCTACTTTATACTCCCCTGCTTCTGTGGCTTCGTACTTTTCTGATTTGGTTTCATCCTTCTTTTTAGTAGTAAGATTTTTCCATATATATTTTGTTCCTCCGGGAGTTGTATTTAAATCCACTCCACTGTCTGCACTACAAAAATAAGGTCTTCCTTTGATGCTAGCATCCATTGGTTTTGCTTCAACTATTGTTCCGTCTGTATCCAGAGATGTAGCACAAGTACCCGCATTACCCGGTTTAGAAGCTGTAACCATCAGATTTATTTCATTAGTGGTAATAGTGGTCAGAGCATAATTCCAATTCGTTCCCTTTCCTATTATTTGTCCATTAATACTCCAGGTATAGGTTACATCAGACTGAGCTGAATTAATTTTTAAATTTAATATCCCTCCCTCACAAAATACCGGATTATCATTTAATGCTTTTCCGTTGATCAAAACATTACCTTTTGTAAAACCGGAAATTGTTTCCCCATTACGATGTTCTACACTAATTGCATTAGAGGTTTTGGAATTACAGCCTCCGTTATTAACAACGGCAAAATAAACTCCGACTCCGGAGGCTCCTCCGGTAATGGTATATGTCTTTCCTGTTTTTCCGGTATTATGACCATCTTTAAACCACATTATATCAGTTGTAGTACCACTATAAACAGCCGTCAGCACTACTGAATTCGGACCACACAAAACTCCTCCGTTATTAGCTGAAATAACGACCGGTTTTGATGCCAGTGTAGGACTCGATTTTATAGTAATAATACTGGATGCATTGTCTATACACCCAATTCCTCCCACATAAACGCGATAATTACCCGGTTCAGTTGCCATATAAGAAGTCCCAGATCCTACAAAAATATCATTGATTGTCCAGACATAATTAGCTCCTACAACCACATTGGTAATATACATATAAACGGCTCCACTTGCGCAAAGAATTCCACCATTGGTAAAGTCAACAACAGGTTTGGCTATTCCGGTCTGACAGATATCAGCACCTTTCTGCTGGAATAAAAATTCTTTATACTCCCCGGTGCAAGAATTAATCACACGAACAATAGCTGTACGTTCTTTTGCGGACGGATTAGGAGTCATATTAACCTTAAAAGCACCTGTACTGTTGTTTGTCACTTCTATAGTAGTAAAATCTGCTCCGGTAATAATAACAAAGTTGTAAGGGGGAGCAATACCGGTACAATTGGGTTTATCTACTGGAATAAAAGGTCCTTTTTCACCTCCGGTATCCGGAAACGAAGGAAGAGTGGGGTCTACCTCAGTTCCTCCTTCATCGGTAAAACTAATATCGGCATTACCAATACACAAACTAACCCATTTTGAGGCATTCCAATATTCAAAACACTTCGTGTCTTTATTATAAATAGTAAGTCCTATGGCTGCTAAATTCAGATTAAGACCGTTTCGCTGCGCTGTAGTAAGTTGCGGAAGACGAAATCCTCCCACTCTTTCTTTGGTTGAAATTTCCAGTATAGAATATCCTTCGGAAGGAGTATTTTCTCCTATCCGCACCTGAGCATTCAAATCAGGAAAAAATCCTGTTAGTATAATCAAACTGAGTAAACAACAAAATTGTTTTAATCGTAACTTCATATAACACCAATTTTAATTTATTTTTTCTACTTTTTCATTTTATAAACAAGCTTCTTCCTACTCATTCTCAAATATTTCTATAACTAAATTAATTTCAGATAATAATTTTTCATACTCATCTTTAATCCTTTGAGACATTTTACTGGTTTTGTCTCCTCGTAATGATTTTCTAATAAAATCACCTGTAATTCCATATTGTTGCATCAGTGCTTTTACAGCAAAGGAATTGTATTGATTCTTTATTATTTTATTAATAGCTAATCGGTCATCATATTTCTTTCCAATTCAAGAATTCAGCTATTTTTATTTTTTACTCAAACTTTTTATTTCAGTATTACTATTTTGAAAACAAAAGAAATTCTGATCGAATTCTATTTTTTTCTTTTAATTATTTTTTCATTCTTTTTCTAAATTATATCAATAGCTAACTTTTTCTTTCTTCTGTTTGAGTTAGTTTTATTCAATATTTCTGTCTCGTTTAACGATACGAAATTAACATTAAATATAATAAAACTTCAGTATTGTATTCACTCTCAATCCTACTATTTAGCTAATTACATACTATATCATCTACAATTCTATTCTTTTTATTTACTATTTAATGAATTTATTTTTATTATTCTATACTATGCAATAAAAATACAATGTTAAACTGATTGTATTGTTTAAGATTATTATTCTTTTACTTTCTGGCTGTTAATTCTATTCAATAATAATTTTTATTACAAATAACAGTTTGTATCTATAAAAAATACAACTTATGTAGTAACTTACTATTATTTTTATTTTAAAAGAAGTTTCATTTTATAATCTTACTTTGTAAATATTAACTATTATCTACAATTCTTTCATGAAATCAATAATTTCTTTAAGCATTAGTTTATAGTCTTTTTAATAAAAAAGATTTGCTATTCCATTATATTCAATCTCTTTTTTAAACATATTTAATGTATTGTTTAACAAGACAAAATTCAACCCTAAACTTGTCTGGCATACTTATATTATAACTATTTCTAGTTATTTTATTATGCTATACCATCGTTTCTAATATCGAAGCAAACATATAAACTTTATTTCTATTTTAAAAATTATATATAAACTTTATTCATATAGTTACCAATACAACGCAATTTTAAAAAGTTAAAAAAAACAAGTATTTGATTTACATACACTTAATATATATTAATACAGGCTACAAAAATATTCTATTTAAAAAATATTATTCCAACCATATTTATAGATAAATTATACAATATATACTATTTGTGTTAAAATATAAAACAATAAAACACGAGAAATCTATCTCAATTGAAAACGAATTAATGCGATTTTATCGGGAGTATATAAGCTTAATTAGAGATATAATAAAGTATCTGAAACAAAAAATTAATTTTTAAAACAAATACAATAACCAAAAAAGAACAGTTAAATAATTTTTAATTTAGAATTTAAATTACCACATTGTCTTTTATATTAACATATACATAGTTTAAGAAGCTGTTATCTCAACACCTGACACTTTTCATCTCTGAACATAATTATTAAACAAAAAAAGAGGCTGTCTAAAAGTGCACTACCCTCAAAAGTTAGACACTATTTTGGGCAGTGCAAAAGTATAAATAAGCCTCTTTTGTCTAATCAAATATATCCTATTTTTTAAATTTTGCAATTCCTGTTTTTAACCATTCCTGATAGGTTTCTATATTGGGGGTATATCCTATGGCGTCAGACAGATTTTTTTCTTCTGCATCAAGTAATACATAATATGGTTGTGCATTGGCTTTATATCTTGTAATCTGAAAATCACTCCACTTATTTCCTGTTGTCCTGATCTTTTTACCGGTCTCTTGGGATACATATTGTTCGTTTTCCGGCAGGTCTCTTTTATCGTCTACATATAATGAGATTAACACTACTTCATTGTTCAGAATGGAAAGAATGCGTTCGTCAGACCATACATAGTCTTCCATTTTTCTACAATTTACGCAGGCATAACCTGTAAAATCTAATAATATGGGTTTATTTACTGATCTGGCATATGTGAGTCCTTTTTCATAATCATGGAATGCTATGATATCATGTGGTCCTTTATAGGCGCCATCGGGTAATACGGCTGCATTTGCAATGCTTGCTGATCCTGCTTTTGAATTTCCTACTCCGTAAGGGGATTCACTATAGGTCATTGGTGGCGGAAATCCACTTATCAGTTTTAATGGTGCACCCCACAAACCGGGAATCATATAAATGGTAAAGGATAATACTACTAAACCTATTGATAGTCTTCCTACTGAAATATGGGTTAGGGGTGAATCGTGTGGTAGGGTAATCTTTCCAAACATATAAAGTGCGAGTGTACCAAAAATAGCAATCCAAATTGCTAGAAACACTTCTCTTTCTAGTAAATGTAACTGTAATACCAGATCGGCATTGGAAAGAAATTTAAAGGCTAAGGCTAGTTCGAGAAATCCTAAAAATACTTTTACGGTATTTAACCATCCTCCGGATTTGGGTAAAGAGTTTAGCCATCCGGGAAACATAGCAAATAACATGAAGGGTAAGGCTAAGGCAAGTGAAAAACCAAGCATCCCTATAATTGGTGCCAGACCACCTTTGGAAGCTGCCTGTACTAATAAGGTTCCTACAATGGGTCCTGTGCAGGAAAAGGATACAATTGCCAGTGCAAGTGCCATAAATAATATTCCTATCATTCCTCCTCTGTCTGCCTGACTGTCTACTTTGTTTGCCCATGAATTAGGGAGCATAATCTCAAAGGCACCGAGAAAAGAGAAAGCAAAAACTACTAATAAAAGGAAAAATATTACATTGAACCATACATTTGTAGATAGTGCATTCAGTGCGTCTGCTCCAAAAATAATGGTAATCACAGTTCCTAAAAAGACATAGATCAGTATAATGGAAATACCGTAAATAATAGCATTTTTGATTCCTTTTGCTCTGGTTTTACTCTGTTTTGTAAAGAAACTTACTGTCATGGGTATCATCGGAAATACGCATGGTGTTAATAATGCTGCGAATCCTGAAAAGAAGGCGATAATGAAAATTGAAAATAAACTTTTATCACTTTCTTTTGCTTTTTCTCCTTTTTTAGCTACGCTTACGACGGGATCTGTTACTTTTATATTATTAGCTGCAACGATAGTATTTACTTCGTCAAAAGAGGCTACTTCCCTACTCTGTTCTGTTTTTATATCGAAAATAAAATAATTGAACTCACTGATACAAACTTCTTTGCATACTTGATAGAATAATTCCATCTGAATGTTATCAACTTTATCGCTAATCAGTTTTATATCTTGTTTAAGGGTTACTGTGTTTACAAAAAAGATCTCATCTACACCAAAAACAGGATTAAAAGCTTTTTCTGTCTTACTTTCTGTTGCTTTTCCTATCAGTTCGTAATTACCTTTACTGTTTTGAAACAACAATTCTGTAGGGAGAGAACCTCCTTCTGAAGTGAATTGGGAATAAACGTGCCATTCTGGCTCAATAACACCTTCAAAGATTAATGTGTATTCTGTATCTGATTTCTTTTCAATTTTAGACTGCCATTTTACGGGGTGTACGATTTGTGCTTGTACGGTCACAAAAGTAAATATAAAAAACAGTAGATAAATAATTCGCTTCATTGGGCTAACTTTATTTGGTATATTAATTTAGTTGATTCGGTAACTTTAAATCGGTCATCCATTCTTTTTCCCACGATCCAGATGATCTTATCTTCGGAACAGAGCAACCAACTTTCTTCTTTTTCAATCAAAGATAATTTCTCGTCTTTAAAATATTTACTCAGTTTTTTCTTCTGCCCTTTCATTCCGAATGGGTAAAAATAATCACCTTCTTTCCATTTTCTAAGTATTAAAGGAAACTTTAACTTTTCTCTATCTACAAAGATACTAAGGTGGTTTTCTTTTTTTGTAACATTTGTTACTGTGGTAATTTTTATACTTAGGGGGTAATGAAATTCTTTATTTTCACTGATCGTATATTGATTCCTGTCTGTTTCTTTTCTTTTTTCTAAAATTAAAAAGTATCTATCTTTTACTAATCTGTGTGTATGGGAAAAGATTTGTTTTCCGGACTGTGCGTCAATAATATGATTTATATCTTTCCATGAGGTAAAACCGTACTCTCTGAGTATTCTGTAGAGATAAGCGGGGGAACTGGATAACTGTCGGATTTTTTCTAAATTGAAATGAATCTGATTTCCTTTTTCTTCTGCTACTTGTTGGTAAACCTGAATAGCTGCATCTTCTGTCATAGTCTGAGATTCCTCTAAATTGGAAAGGGTCTGCTGAAAGGATTCTAAAAAGTTAGGGTTGAGTGATTTCAGTACAGGAACAACATGATGTCTCAGTTTGTTTCTCATATATTTATCGGATGCATTACTACTGTCCTCTCTCCATTGTGTACGGGTCTGTAAGATATATTGATGGAGTTCTTCTCTGCTAAAGGGTAAAAGGGGACGTATTATTTTGCCGTTTTGTTTTGGAATTCCGATAAGTCCTTCTAAACCGGTTCCTCTGGTCAGGTTAATCAGAAAGGTCTCTATAACATCATCGGCATGATGAGCGGTTAGAATATAATCTAAAAGATGCTCTTCAAGTAACTGATGAAACCAGGTATAACGTAGTTCTCTTGCTGCTGTCTGAATGGACATGTGATGTTCTGCTGCAAAGGTTTCTGTATTAAACCGGGTTATAAATATCGGAATATTATTGTCTGAGGCGTATTGTTCTACAAACTGCTGGTCGCGGTCGCTTTCTTCTCTTCTTAGATTAAAATTACAGTGGGCAATGGTTATATCGTACTGTAATTCCTGGAACAACTGCAACATAACGATACTGTCCAACCCACCACTGACGGCAAGTAACAGTTTTTTTTCTTTCAGAAAAGGAAAATATTGCGAAAGATGGGACTGTAGTTTCAAAATCATATACAAAAATAATGAAAGATTTTTAGATTGATTCTTACTTGGTTTAAAGTTTAAGGTTTAAAGTTAGCTTGCGGGTAAATCTAATATTTAAAAGTCTTAAAGTACAGTACTTAGTCGTATCATTTCACGTTTTACAAAAACTATAAACTAAGACCCCAGCACTCTTAACATTGCTTCTGCTTTAATCATACATTCTTCGTATTCTTTTTCGGGAGTGGAAGCGGCTGTAATGGCGCTACCTACGGAAAATGAAATATACTGATTTTCATGGTTATATAGAATACTCCGAATAACAACGTTAAAATCAAAATCATTATTGGGTGTGAAATACCCTACTGATCCACTGTATAATCCGCGTCGGGTTTCTTCGAGATCTTCGATATGTTTCATTGCGGCTATTTTTGGGGCTCCTGTCATGCTTCCCATTGGAAAGGTTGTTCTGATAAGTTCTATTACGGAATGCTGCGGGGCTAATCTGGAGGTAATGGTCGATATTAAATGATGTACTTGTTTAAAAGTATAGGGACGACACAGCTCTTTTACGATAACGGATCCTTTTTGTGCGGTACGAGACAAATCGTTACGTACAAGGTCGGTTATCATAATATTCTCGGAGCGTTCTTTGATATTGGATTCTAATTCTTGTCTGAGTTGCAGGTCTGTTGTTGTATCTGCGTTTCTTCGGGCGGTTCCTTTTATAGGTTGGGAAATAATGGTATCTCCTTCTTTTTTCAGATATCTTTCAGGAGAAGCGGATAGCAGAAAGTGCTTATGGTTCTTGAAATAAACGGCAAAGGGTGGTTCTGAAAGGGCATTTAATTTCTGATAGACTTCTAATGGACTGATAACGGAATTTTCTGCGAAAAATTCCATACAGAAATTTGCTTCATAAATATCGCCTCTCTGAATATGTTCTAACATTCTGTTTATTTTATTAATATAAATATCCTTGGGAATGCGCTTCTGTATTTCAACGGAATGCCTTTGAAGCGGGAGCTGATGTTCAAAGTGTAAAATATCTTCTAAGTCCTGCTCTATTTCATCGTCACATGCAGGAAGATAAAGCACTTGTAACTGATCTCCTTTTAACAGAAACAGTTTTTTAGGCTGAAAGAAATACAAATCCGGAAAATGTAAACCGTCAAAATTCTCTGATCTTAGCTCTTCTACTGCGTTTTTAAGGTCGTAAGATAAATAACCAAAAAGCCAGTCTTGGGTAATCTGCTGATATTCTTTCAGATCACTAAAGGCATTATGATAATCAGTCTGAATTGCGGTAAAGGCATCTACGGCAAGAACGGCATCGTAATGGTGTTCTTGTGGGGAATAATTATTACTGTCCAGAAAAATAATCTCTCTAAACTGCTGCGCCCAGCTTAATAACCGGGTTTTATATTGTATTGCATCTTCTATGGTAATGGTAGTGGTAGTTCTCAACGGATATCTGGGTATTTAACGGGATCAAAAATACAACAAAATATCTTTGTTTCTTGGGTTTTGACTGATGGTTAACCGTTTGTAATTGTCTACTCATTAAAAATAAATCCCCAATTCATTATAGTAATGAATTGGGGATTAACTAAATATAAGGTTTAACTCGCTGTTTTACAACAGCTAAGGAATTCTTTTTTAGCTGTTATTGTATTGTATTGCCCATACTATTGCGTTTTTATAAAATTGTTCTGTACCTATTGAGCCGGGATTTGATGAGCCTATTGTGTTAAGTATTCCTCCGTCAGGACACCATATAATACCTTTTGAATCATCTCTAAAAATACCTATTTTATTTCCATTTGACATATAGGGGATTACGGTGGAGGGTAAAGAAGAATACATCAGCCAATCATCGCAACATTGATCTTTAGCCATAGTTGCTATTCCTCCGGGAGGACTGAAAGGACCGTATTTTAAAATATCATTAGCAGCTACTGCTGCATTCAGTATAAAAGGTCTGTCTGCTATACCGGAACTATGGTTAAATATTCCCGGATATAATACATCCATTATAGTTTGTTCTCCATTTTCTGCGGATACCATTATAGGAACATTTCTTCCGTTTGAATGTGCCCAATTATATATCGCTTCAAAACGAGCCCCGCCGGTATTATATCCAAAATAAATAATGTCCGGATTATTCGCATTCAGATAAGACATAATACCTGCTGCTGTATTGGAAGTGGTGCCGGAATGAATAAACCCTTCAACTCTTACCGTAGCACTGGCTGATGGTCCAAAATTAGAGCTATTGTTAAGTATGTTCTTCATTTTAGCGTTATTCATAGAAAAGTTAGCGGATGCAATTGAACCTATTTTCAGCTTTCTGTATACAATCGGTACTTTTATGCTACAGGTTTGCATATTAGCAGTGTTACTAATTGTAAATTCGTAGTCTTTGTATGCAAGGGGTGAGCCTGTACCTTGAAGCGTAACTGTATTAGTCCCTTTTACAAGTTCTCGAGGGCTTATGCTTCTAAACGAAATACCATTCATTTCATTAGTATTAATGGCATAAGGTCCGGGATATTCTGCATGAACTGTCAGAGTAATGGTGTTTTCTGATGTCAGATTCTGATTAACTTTGTAAATACCATTTAATCTAGCAGAAAAACAGTTAACGGTATACTTTACAGGAACTTTATCTACAATTATATTGAACATACAGCTTGTAGATTTTCCATTAATTGTTATTCTAAAAGTATCTACTCCAGAAATAATCGGTTTTCCGGTTCCCATCAGTACAACTTCCTGAATTCCTGTCTGATAAAAGGTACCAACAGCTAAAAAAGAATATCCTTTACCTGCTGAAGTTGCTGTTATTGTATAATCTCCTGTGGCGACTACGTTTACTTTTATTTTTATCATATTATCAGCATTCAGTACCTGATCTTGCTGATAAACTCCGCTTCTCACATCTACTGTACTGCAATCTACTGTATAAGCTGTTTCTGAAACGATTACAGATATATACTTACAGGATTTATTTATATTATTCTCAAATATATTCGAGAATAGTTCAAAATAATCTGTTCCGGACTTAACAGGTGTTCCGGTTCCTTGTAATTTAACGGTTTGAATACCTGTAGTTGTAAAAACTCCGCTACCAACAAATGAATAACCGTTTTCTATACCTGGTCCTGTTTTAGCTGTTATACTCCAATATCCTGTGGATTTAGCATTCACTCTTACATACATAACGTTAGTACGATCTAAATCAACTCCAATAAGATAATTTCCAACAGTTTTAGTTTCCGGATCAGTACACAATATATCATAATCTACTGCTGAAGGGGCAACGTTAATATCAATATGGCAATTATTATCCTCTACTCCATTGAGAGAAATCGTAATGGCTGTTATTCCTTCTGAACTTGGTGTTCCAAAACCCTGAACGGGAACTCCGTTATAGTTACCGGCTGTTGGAAAATTACCAGTTGTTTCGAAATAGAATCCGTTTGAGGATGCTCCTCTTATTACATAATTTCCGGGACGGGTAACTATAATATCTACTTTTAGAAAATTACTGCTTGTTAAAGCGTCTCCTTCTTTATAATATCCTTCGACTGCAATATCGGTACAGGAAATAACAAATATTGCAGGAGGGGGAGTTCCACAAATATTCAACCATCTGGTTTCTAAAGCTTTATAATAATTAAAACAGCCTGTGGTAGTGTTAAAAATAAGTAGTCCGTCAGTACGGGAAGTAATAGGAATAGCATTACGCTCTGCTTCCGTTAGTCTTGGGGCTAAGAAACCTTTATTTTTACTCTCCAGTTCTAATACAGCACCTGATTTTGGATGTATTGCAGTTCCCGATCTTGTTGCGTCTTTAATTTTAGATTGTGCAAAGGCGGAAATTCCAATACATCCTACATAAAAGATTAAAAAAAGTGTTTTTAATTTGGGTATTTGATTTGTATTCATCTTTCGTTTTTAATTTAAATTTATTTATGTAGTATTAAAATTGGTATAAATATTGAGAGTAACTTCCTTTTTTTGTTTATTATCTTCTTAATTATTAATGTATTTTTCTTACAAAATATGCTAAGTTATAGAAAAAACGTAGCAAAACACCCCTGAAAAGGATGTTTAACATATGCTCTTGCTTTATTTATTAAATTAAATAATGGACGCAAGCTAATTATAGATTTAAAAAAAATTAACTAATTACTAGGAATTATCTGTCTCTAATTTATTAAACTACTGAATATTAAAATGTTAAAATTTTTAGTATATTTTAACAATACTACCTATTGTGTGTATTTTATCTTAAAATAAAAAGAGGTCTCTGATTCATAATGAATCAGAGACCTCTTCAATACTAAAACAACTAAATTAATTTAAAGACTAAGGACGATTTTTCTATACATAATCCATTGCTCGGACTAATTGCATTGGTATAGCTCTTGCATTCACGCAGTAAATAGTATTCTGAAAGCAAAAATTTATTAAAAAAATAATTATGTTTCTGCGCTCGGATTAGGAAAAAATCTATTATTGAGAATTAAACTTATGTAGATGGTAAAATTGTATTATTTATTGAGCCATTTTATTTCTTAATAATAATAATGACTGCAAATTAATTAATAGATAATAGACTTAAAATTATTTAAAAAATAGTAACAACTGCCAATTTATAAAATTTCAATATATTTAAAAACAATATTTTAAACCTCATATTACTACATTATACAATAGTTACTAAACTCTGCTTATTTTATACCTAAGCTTCTTTTTACTCATTTTCATATCTTTCAATAACTAAATTAATTTCAGATAATAATGTTTCATACTCATTTTTAATTCTTTGAGACATTTTACTGGTTCTGTCCCCACGCAATGACTTTCTTACGAAATCACCTGTAATTCCATATCGTTGCATCAAGGCTTTTACAGCAAGAGAATTGTATTGATTTTTTATTTCTAGAGATTTTTTTTTCATTCTTTCTTTAATTTTAACTAATAAGTTATCTTCTTCTTTTCAAAAATTTAAATATATATGATTATATTTTTTGTAATTCTATATATTACTTCTAATTCTATGTATTACTTCATCTATTTAAGCTTTCAACTTCAAGAATTCCGCTATTTCGATCTCTTGTATAAATAACTTTTTGGTATTACTGTTTTTAAAACAAAAGAAATTCGGATCGAATTCTGTTTTTTTCTTTTAATGATTTTTTCATTCTTAGTTTCTAAATTATATTAATAGCTTTTTTTCTCTTTAGAGCTTCTTTATTTATTTAATATTACTCTAAAGTATCGTTAAAGAATACAGATTTGAAATCTGATATATTAAAATATTAACGAGTTAATCTTTTTCTAAACTAAATCTAATTGTATCTACAAATCTTTAATAATTATTTTATTTTCACTACTATGTATCGAAAAAAATACAATTTAAATTAATTATAGCTCTGAGTCTTTACGCATAAAAACTTTTATTCTGTTGATTCTTTTCATAAGGATGATTCATTTCTTATTCAAATTCTCAATTATAAAAACAATAATTTGTATCCTATAAGAATACATACCGAATAGCAGATATCTTATTTATTTTAATAAGTTATTTTATTTTAGAATCTATTCATTCGGTAAAATAAATATTTTCAATTATCTCAGAAAATTACAAATTTAATTAAACATTAGTTTTATGACTCCTATTGAATACTATATACTGTTTTATTTTCCTTACTTGTATTGTTTAATGATACCTTATCTAGCCTTTAGTCTACTCAACATACTTTATAGTCTCTAAATAATAAAGCAAACATATAAACTTTATTTCTATTATAAAAATTATATATAAAATTTATTCACATAAATGTTAATTTAATATAATTTAAAAAAATAAAAAACACATTAAATCATTGAATATCATTAATTTATAATATAAAAATATAAAAATATTTAAATGTTATAAATTATGAATAATCTTATTTTTAATAAATATAAAATATAAAAAAAGTATTATTAACATATTTATATAAATATATCATAAAATATTATATCAAATAATCTATTATAATTATGTTAAAATATAAAATTAAGTAAGTATTTTGTATTGCATCTGATTGATCTGATTTTATCTCAAAATAAAAAAGGCCTCTAATTCATCAGAGACCTTACATTGATATAAAATGCACTGTCATAAACCGTTGCTCTACCGCTAGTGGTATTACCATAATTTACTTTATCCCAACGACTTACGTTTTACTAGTACATTAAATACACAATCTGCAAATTTTTCATTGATAGTTACGGTAAAAATATCGATTCTGGGGGTAGTCGGTTTCCCAGTTCCTATTAGTATAACTTCCTAATCCTTTATACAGCTCTTTGCTCTGCAAGGGGCATTTATTAAGCATTTTTATAGTATTGAATAAGACTTTCAAATTCAGATAAAAGTTCATAATATTCTTTAACTATTTCTAATGAAGTGTTACTTGTACGGTCTCCTCTTAGCGATTTTCTTATAAAATCATCTGTAACACTATAACGATCTCTTATTGCATCAATAATATATGCGTTGTATTTCATTTTTTTTTTCACTAAATCCATAATTTCTTTATATAAATTTCACTTAACAATATAACTTAATACATTTTTAATTAATCTGTATTCATTTCTCCTACAAATAAAGAAAAAAAGAAAAAAATAGCTTTAAAAAAAAATTATCGTATTATGACGTTTATAAAAAAATAATTTAAATTACTGAAAATCAATGTATTAAAACCAAAAAGGTTATAAAAATAAAAGTAGTTTTGAGTGTAATCAAGTAATAATGAGAGAAGATAGCGGTTTTAAAAACAAGAATAAAGTCTATTATTTTTAATTAATTTAAACAAAAAAACCATAATTACTTAGAAAAGTAAAAAATAAAAAAATACTTCTTCTTAAAAACTCAGATTAAAACTACAATAAATAAAAAATCTCCAACTCATTCTAAAAATAAACTGGAGATTAGTTAATTCTAAAAGCTATCTTAATTTAAATCCTATTTTGATATCTCTCTAATAGAATATGGAGTTTGTTTTCTTAATAAAAATATAGTTTTTTTAAAGCCAAAAAATTAAAAGAAAAAAAGAAAATATACAGTAAGAAATCTCAAAATTAAATATTCATAATCCATACTGTAAGATCCTGATGAGAAGATACCATATTAAATTTTTTTCTTAATCGATATTTCCTACTCTCTACTCCTGCCACGGTTAAATTAAGATTCTGGGCAATCTCTTTTGTAACAAATCCAAGCCGTATCATAGCACAGAACATAAGCTCACCTGCACCAAGGGGAGATCCAATTGTTTTTTGAGTTATCTTTTCGCAGAAATCCGGTTCTAATTCCTGAAATTTAATAAAAAAAGAAGAATCTCTGTTGACAGCTAATCGTAACACTTCTTCAAGGGTAACGGATTTTATATCTGTTAAAGACTCTAAGGCTTCTTGTTTTTCCTGAAGCAGATTCTCCTTTTGTAATTTTTCTTTTTTCAATTTTCGAAAATTAAAATAAAATATCACTGTGCCGATAATAATGATCACTATTATCAGAATTAATCTCATTTCAGTTGTTTTTGATTCTTTTTGTTCTTCATCTACTATTTTTTGTATAGGTAATTCAACTATTTTTTTTTCTACTTTAATTAAGCTATCACTAAGATGTATATACTTAAGACGAAATTTTTTTTCTTTTTCATAATTACCTAAAGAGTCATATGTTCTTGCTAGTCCTGCATACAATTCTTTTAAATTATAAATATTTTTAATCTCTGCTACTTCCTTAACTCCTTTATTATAATAATCGATTGCCTTATAATATTCTTTTTCATTGTAATATAAATTGCCTAAAAATCTGTAATTATAGACATTCATCAGTTTATAATTTAATTCACAACTTAATTTTAAAGACTGATGTAAATAGTATTTAGCAGAATCTATTTCTTTCATCGTAAGATAACCTGCGCCAATATTCATACCTGCCAAGGATAAATACCTGTTTTTCAAAATAGTATCTTTTTTTATTTTCAGAAACTCATTATAGCATTTTCTGTAATAATACTTTATTGAATCTATAGACTGATCGCTATTCTTTAGATTAATTGCTTTGTGCAGATAGACACGACCAATTCTAACATATCGAATATCAGTATCTTCTATTTTATTAGCTGCTGTTAATGCTTTTTTTAATTTTTGATCGGCAATAGTATAAAATCCAAGAGCTGAAAAATTCAAAGCTTTAATATTATTTATTTGTGCTAAAAGATCATTGTCCTTCGCTGTACCTAATCTTTTTTCTGCTGCATCAATACAAATCAGCGCTTCTCTAAACTTTCCCAAATGATAAAATCCTAAGCTTCCCAATATATGAGCTGAAATAACTCCTTTAGTATATTTTATGTTTTTAGAATAATCTATAATATTTAAACTTAATGAAATAGATTTTTCCGGATCACTATAAAAATACTCATTTGCAATAAGTAATAAACTATCCACCTGTCTCTCATTATAAGATTGAGCTAAAGTTACTGTAGTCTTAATAAAGACAAGTAATATAAAAACAAGAGTATAATTTTTCATATAAATTGAAAATAATAAAATCCGAAAAAATAATAGCAATTCTAAATTAGATTTGTCTTTTTTTTTAATACATTAAAATTAAATCACAAAATAATCTGATTTTATAAAATTTTAAGCTATTATAGTAACATGTATTATTATCAGGAATATAATAAAATGAAATATTATGTATTTTCGGTGTTACAAATTTACAAAAAACTAAATAGAATAATTATTATCCTGTCAAAACCAAATTAAAAAATATTTTATAAGTCATTATATAACAGCAATATAAAATAAAGAACATCTAATTTAGAAAATATTTCATGAAAACTTTTAACTGGAAACTTATCTCTTCAAAAGTGTAACTTCCGGTTTAAATTTAAGATTAAGGATTTATTCATGATCTATAATATATTGTATAGCCCATGCAATTGCATTTTTATAAAACTGCTGCACATTGCCGGGGGGGCTACCACCAAGTATTCCTCCGTCAGGACACCATATAATTCCTAATGAATCATCTCTGAATATTCCTACTGTATTTGTATTTCCATTTGACATGTAAGGAATCACAGTAGATGGTAAGACAGTATAATTCAACCAGTGATCACCGCCGCCATTTTTAGTAAGTCCTATAATCCCTCCTACAGGGCTAAAAGGGCCGTATTTTAAAATATCATTAGCAGCTACTGTGGTATTTAGTACAAAATTCCCTGATATAGTAGAACCATAGGTAAAAACTCCTGTACCATATATGTGATTCATAATTGCTGATTCACCGGACTCGGCAGATATTATTACCGGAATTTTTCTTGCTTTTGCCCAATCATATACGGCAGGAAGCAAGCTTCCGTTGGTGTTATATCCAAAATAAATAATATCTGGCAGGTTGTCATTTAAATGTGCTAAAATAGTTCCTGTATTAGTAGAAGTTGTACCGGAATGAATAAAACCTTCTACATTTACTTTGGCTGTGGCGGATGGCCCGAAATCAGATTTATTATTAAGTATATTTTTCATGTTAGTAGAGTTCATAGAATATGTTGTTGATGCAACTGAAGCTATTTTCAATGTCTTGAATACTACTATTAACTCTAACGGACAGCTTTGTGCGTTTGATGTATTTGTTATACTATATTTATATTTACCTTCTTTAAAAGGAGACCCTTTAGGGTGTAATCGTATTATGTTAGGTCCTCTTGTAAGTATACCTGTTGCGCTAAAGGAAAGACCATTAACAACGTCTGTACTAATGCTGTAAACACCTCCATATACTGCGTTTACGGTTAAAGTAATAAAATGAGTTTCATCTAAAACAGCTTTAGGGCGATAAATACCGTTTAATTTCACAGAGGAACAATCTACTGTATATTGTACCGGAGCCGGATCTACTGTTATATCTACGGTACAACCGGATACTACTCCATTAGTGGTTATTGTAAAGGTATCTGTTCCGGCTAATCCGGGCTTTCCTGTTCCATATAACACAACATCGTGAAGTCCTGTTGTAACAAAACTTTCTCCTGGAATAGTTGAAAAAGAATAACTTTTACCGGATGAAGTTGCTCTTATTGTATAAGCTCCTGTTGCTTCTACCTTTATATTTTTTAAAGTTATTGTATTTTTATTTTTGTCTAATTCTGTATCCTGCATATAGCTGTCATTCACAACTATACCTGTAATGGGTGTACAATCAAGAGTATAGGTTGTTTCTGGAATTACAATGGTAATCGGTGAACAGGTCTTATTAGCTACATCGGATGCGTTTGATGTTAATGTAAACACGTCTGTTTTTTCTTTTAAAGGAGTTCCTGATCCTCCCAGTTCAACTTCTATAGGAGAATTCAACACATCCTCTTCAGTAAAAGCACCACTTCCACTAAGGTAATAATTACCGTTATCTGCCATTTTATTGGAATCAATAGACCAACGTCCGGGACTGATTACCATAACTTTTACAATAACGATATCTTTATTCGGATTTAATTTTACTCCTTGTAAAAATTGTGAACCGTCCTTAATCCTTGCTGTTATACAATCCATACTGAAGTTAACAGCAGCAGGATCTATATTTACTATTTTGTTACAATTTTTATATTCTATACCATTTAAATAAAAAGAGATTTCAGTAGGCTCTCCCCGATTAGGAATTCCTTTTCCATCAACTATAACCGGAATGCTCTTTCCTGCATTGGGAAACGTTCCTGTTTTTTCAAAATAAAAACCGTTCTCAGTAGTACCATTAATAGTATAATCACCCGGAGAACTAACATCAACATACATTTTAATAATATGACTACTGTTTAATTCTTCTCCTTGTTTATAGGAACCCATAACCGTTACATTTACGCATGAAAATGAAAATTCGGCTGGTGGTGGCGTTCCACAAAGACTCAACCAGCTATCATCTAATAATCTATAATAATTGAAACAACTGGTTGTGGTATTAAAAATTAATAATCCGTCTGTAAGAAATTCCATAGGAATGGCATCACGCTCTGCTATGGTAAGTCTTGGGGCTAAAAAACCTTTATTTTTACTTTCTAATTCAAGTATTGCTCCTTTTGTTGGAACTACCTCAGTACTTCCTCTTGTTTCATCTTTTATTTTAGATTGGGAATATCCTGTGAAACAGATTAATATTATGAAAAAAGAAGTGAAAAATATTTTTTTAAAATCCTGTATAGTACTCATTTGTTTTTATTTTTATTATGCGATAACTAAAATGCTGTAAGACTAACTTAAGACAAGACGAAAAAATCATATCCGGAGATAAAAGCTATTGTTATTTATAAAACAAAGCCATTTGAAGTTGCTCTTCTTATTACGTAATTTCCGGGACAGACAATCACATTTATTTCTTCTAGCTTTAATTACATTTTATCACCATAATAAAATCATATAATGGTGTTTTTACAGTAAGATTTGATAGATTGGGATTTTTAACACTAACTAAACAGAGAGGGGATCTTTTAATTAGCAAATATTAATTCATAGTTTATACTATATAGTATACTTTTTTATCACAATAATAAACAACAATTCGTCGTGTTTTAAAATACTTAATAAGCCTTAGTCGGGGGAAAAAGTTTTTTAAATATTATTATAAAATAATTATTTGTGATCTTATGACAACTCTTATAATAATTTGTTTTATACTATTTTATCGTTTTATCTTGTTTCCATATTAAGTAATTTAAATTAAAACAAAATTATTAAATAAAAACTGTATTACAAAGTCAGACATGTTCTTTTTTGGAAAATTATATTATTTATAATTTCTACATATTATATTCTAATTTTTTATTTAAAAATAAACTAAAATAACAGATACTCTTTATGAAATAAATAAAAACAAAAATCAATATATTAAATTTGAATATTACATATCTAACTATGGAATAAAGTATATAGCTTATTGAATTTCAGTAAGTATATATGAAATAAAAAGCCTTGTTTTTAAATTAAAAACAAGGCTTTTATTCTTTTGAAAAATGTTATAATACAATAAAAATTTTACATTTATATGGTATTATAATTATACATGTAATGCTCTATTATCTGTTGCAGCTAATGCTGCTTCTTTAATTGCTTCTGCAAATGTTGGGTGTGCGTGGGACATTCTTGAAATATCTTCAGCAGACGCTCTGAATTCCATTGCTGTAACAGCGTCAGCAATTAAATCTGCTACACGAGCACCAATCATATGAACTCCTAAGATCTCGTCTGTTTTAGCATCTGCCAATATTTTAACGAATCCGTCTGTATCGCTACTTGCACGTGCTCTTCCTAAAGCTTTAAAAGGGAAAGAACCTGCTTTATAAGCAATACCCGCTTCTTTCAACTGTTCTTCTGTTTTCCCTACTGCTGATACTTCCGGCCAGGTATATACTACTCCGGGAATTAAATTATAATCAATATGTGGTTTTTGTCCTGCTAATATTTCAGCTACAAAAACGCCTTCTTCTTCTGCTTTATGTGCTAACATGGCGCCACGAACAACGTCACCGATAGCATAAATATTAGAAACACTTGTTTGCAGATGATCATTTACTTCGATTTGTCCTCTGTCAGTAACTTTTACACCTGCAGCATCTGTATTCAACCCGTCAGTATAAGGACGACGACCTACTGATACTAAACTGTAGTCACCATCTAATGTAATGGTTTCTCCTTTTGCGTTTTCTGCCTGTACTTGTACTGTATTCCCTTTTCTTTCTACTGATTTCACTTTATGTGAAGTATAGAATTTCATTCCTTGTTTTTTCAGTACTTTGGTAAGTTCTTTGGATAAACCTGCATCCATTCCCGGAATAATTCTGTCCATAAACTCCACTACAGAAACCTGAGATCCTAAGCGTAAATAAACCTGTCCAAGCTCCAACCCTATTACACCTCCGCCAATAACTACAAGATGTTTTGGAATCTCTTTTAATTTTAAAGCTTCTGTTGAAGTAATAATTCTTTCTTTATCAATTTTGATAAAAGGCAAACTAGATGGTTTTGAACCTGTAGCAATAATCGTATTTTTTGCTTCAATGGTTTCTTCTGATCCGTCTGCTTTTTTAACAGTAATATGAGTTGCATCTTTAAATGATCCTAACCCTTCAAAAACAGTTACTTTATTCTTATCCATCAAAAACTTAACACCTCCTGCAGTCTGATCTACAACTGCCTGTTTACGAGCGATCATTTTTTCAAGATTGATTTTAACTTCTCCTTCAATAGAAATACCATGCTCTTCAAAATGAGCAACGGCATCATGATAGTGATGGGAAGAATCTAATAAGGCTTTTGAAGGGATACAGCCTACGTTAAGACAGGTACCTCCTAAAGTTGAATATTTTTCTATAATTGCAGTTTTCATTCCCAATTGTGCACAACGAATCGCTGCTACATATCCTCCGGGACCTGAACCTATAATGGCTACATCAAATGAACTCATAGTTTCCTTACTTATATAAATTTATATTGTATTTTTATAAACGAATTACAAAACTAAGGAATTAAGTTTAAAGTAGGAAGGATTTTATAAGTTGATAATTGATAGTTGATAGTTGATAGTTTCTATAAATTATTGTCTGTAAAATATCATTAGTGGCTCTATGTTCTTTTGTTCTTTTACAATTGATTATTGGGCTTAATTAGTAGCTCTGCTAACTTTAAACCTTAAACTTTAAATAAGAAATAACCCCTAAAAACTATATTTATGTCATTTAATCCCGCAAACAACATTCAGGATTTACAGTATTTTGGAGAATTCGGAGGTGTAAATCCTTCAATATCGGATTCTTCTACTTACACTTTTCTTTCTGCTAAAACTATGTTTGATACTTTTGAAGGTAATGCAGAAGGGTGTTATTTGTATTCCCGCCACTCATCTCCTAGTAATTTATATCTGGGTCAGGCACTGGCGGCAATGGAAGGAACTGAAACGGCTAATGTATCTGCTTCGGGAATGGGAGCTATTACCTCTGCCCTGCTTCAACTATGTGGCAGTGGAGATCATATTGTTTCCAGTAGAACAATCTATGGCGGAACGTATGCTTTTATGAAGAATTTTTTACCTCGTCTTACTATTAAAACTTCATTTGTTGATATTACAAGACTTGATTTGGTTGAAGCGACTATTACGCCTCATACTAAGATTATTTATTGTGAATCTGTCAGCAATCCTCTTCTGGAAATAGCTGATATTAAGGGTTTAGCTAAAATAGCTAAAAAACACAATCTGAAACTGATAGTAGATAATACCTTTTCTCCTCTTTCTGTTTCTCCTGCAAAAATGGGTGCTGATGTGGTAATACACAGTCTTACTAAATTTATTAATGGCAGCAGTGACACCGTAGGTGGGGTAACTTGTGGAACACAGAAATTCATAGATGATCTTCGTAATGTGAATGATGGAGCTGCTATGCTACTGGGACCTACCATGGACAGTTTAAGAGCTGCAAGTATATTAAAGAATCTACGCACACTACATATTCGTATAAAACAACACAGTCATAATGCTATGTATCTAGCAGAAAAATTTGAAACAGAAGGTCTGAAGACAGTCTATCCTGGATTAAAAAGTCATCCGGGCCATACTTTATATAAAGGAATGATTAATACTGAATATGGTTTCGGAGGGATGATAACAATTGATGTGGGCTCAGCAAATAAAGCAAATGAATTAATGGAACTGATGCAGCATAAAAATTTAGGATATTTAGCCGTAAGTTTAGGATTCTATAAAACGTTATTCAGTTCTCCGGGTTCTTCTACTTCAAGTGAAATTCCACCGGAGGAACAAAAGGAAATAGGGCTAACGGATGGTCTGATACGTCTTTCTATTGGACTGGATAATGATATTGAGCGTACTTTCCTGATGATGAAAACCTGTATGAATGAATTAGGAATCCTGTAACAGGATCTATCCTTTTTTATCTACTTTTCACATCTCATCTTTTACAAAAAACATTTTACATTTTACAAATTAGACAGTAACTTCGCTTTCTTAAAAACTATAACTTTATGAAAAAAATTTCGGTATTATTCCTGTTTATCGGAGTAATTGCTTTTGCTCAGAAGAATTTAACGATTGAGGAAGCTACTCTAGGTCAGTATCGTAGCTTTGCTCCAAAAAATCTTGTTGCTGACCAATGGCGAAAAGATAGCCATTCTATTACTTATCTGGACTATACTTATTCTAAATTAATAACCAGAAGGCTGGTAAATCAATGGGCTGAAACTACTCTTGTTACAAAAGAGGATATTCAAAAGGCTCTGAAAAGTAAATTTCCGACTGATGATTTTAATTTAAGAATATTTCCTTATAACTACCAATGGAATGATAAAAGCACTTTAAATCTTCTGATTGACGGAAGAGATTCTAAATATGTTATTCTATATAACGTTGACAAAAAAGAAATTCAAGATGCTTTTGTTCTAAACAAGGAAGCTACGGAACAAAACATTGCTCCTGACGGAAAAACAGTTGCCTGGCTAAAGGATAATAATATTGTTATTACTTCTAATAACGGAACAAATACTAACATTACTAATGATGAAGATAAAGGTATCGTAAATGGAAGTAGTAATACACACCGCAATGAATTTGGCATCAAGGAAGGTATGTGGTGGAATCCTGCCAGCAATCAGTTATTGTATTACAGAAAGGATCAGAGTATGGTAAAGGATTACCCTCTTATTGATTTTGAACAAAGAATTGCTAAAGTAAAGGATATAAAATATCCAATGGCAGGTATGAAAAGTGAGGAAGTTACTCTGGTTGTTTATAATCTGAAAACAAGCCAATCAGTGACACTGAAAACGGGTGAACCAAAGGAACAGTTCTTAACTTCTGTAACATGGGATCCTAGTGGTGATTTTATTTATACGGGTGTGCTGAATAGAGAACAAAACCACCTGAAAATAAATCAGTATGATGCTACTTCGGGTAATCTGATTAAAACCTTATTTGAAGAAAAAGCAACTACTTATGTGGAGCCTCTGAATACTCTTGTTTTTCTTCCTAATCAATCTAAAGAGTTTTTATACAGAACGGAAAAAGATGGATATGAACAACTCTACTTGTATAATACGGATGGGAAACAAATTAAAAAACTAGGATATAAGGATGTTGTTATAAAGGAATTCCTAGGATTTGATAAAGCAGGTAAAAAAGCCTTTTATATCGGAACGGCTAACAATGGACTGGACAGACAATTCTATGCTGTAGATCTTAAATCTGGAAAAACAACTCTTTTAACTGCGGTATCAGGTACACATTCAGGAAGTTTAAGCAGTGACGGAGCCTTTATACTGGATCATCTTTCTAATATTACTACTCCTAATGAAGTAGCTGTTATTGATCTGAAAACGAAAAAATCTTTTCCGTTACTGAAAGCGGATAATCCTTATGCGGGGAAAACGGAATTACCAAATATGGAATTGGTTTCTATTACTTCTGCTGATGGAAAAACACCTTTAAACGGCAGACTGATCTACCCTGCTAATTTTGATGAAAATAAACAATATTCTGTAATAGTTTATGTTTATGGCGGTCCTCATGCTCAGCTAGTAACGAACAAATGGTTGGGCGGTGCTACTTTATTTGATTATTATATGGCACAGCAGGGCTATATTGTATTTACGGTCGATAACAGAGGGAGCGATTCCCGTGGTCGTGATTTTGAACATATTGTACACCGCCAGTTAGGGCAAAATGAAATGGCGGACCAAATAAAAGGTATTGATTTCTTAAAATCCAAAAAATTCGTAAATCAGGATAAAATTGGGGTATATGGATGGAGTTTTGGCGGATTTATGACGATTTCTTTATTACTGAACCAAAATGAAACTTTTAAAGTGGGCGTTGCCGGCGGTCCTGTATGTGACTGGAAATATTATGAGGTAATGTACGGAGAAAGATATATGGATACTCCGGAAGAGAATCCCACAGGATATGAAAAATCAAGTGTGATTAATAAAGCGGATAAATTAAAAGGTAATTTATTAATTATTCATGGTGCTCAGGATCCGGTAGTGGTTCAACAACACAGTATGGAGTTTATTAAAGCATGTATTGATCTGAATAAACCGGTAGATTACTTCCTTTATCCTACTCATGAACACAATGTGCTTGGAAAAGACAGGGTACATTTAAATCAGAAAATAGCAGATTATTTTAAACTGCATCTGAAATAGTTTTTTAAAAGATTTATAGTTTCAAAGCTTGTCCGGACAAGCTTTGAAACTATAAATCTGTTTTTTGAACCTTTGCGACTCAATAAAAATATTAGTCTTTTATCAATTTAAAGACTTTCTTTTTACCAGTTGCGGTAGCAGTAAAGATATAGACTCCTTTTGATAGGGAAGATAAATTTAATTTCTCTCCTGTTCTCGGTACAGAATCATACTTCTTCTTTAAACTTACACGCCCTGAAATATCTGTAATAACAATACTCACAGCTCCTGTCCAGTCTCTGGCAGGAAGAACGGTCAGTATATCAACAACAGGATTCGGATAAGCTATCAGATTATCTAATCCGGCTACTGCTGACGGATCGTCTATTACAGTAACTTTGAATGTTGTTGTTACGGTTGCTCCTTCCAGGTCTTCTGCTTCTAAAGTTACATCTGCAACTCCATTTTTCCAGCCCATTATTTTCAGAGTTGTACCGTCTATGATTAATAAGCCAATTGTACCTAAGCTGTCTTCGACAACATTATAGATCAGTTCATCTTTATCCGGATCTGATAAATGCGCTGTCAGAGATATTGAAACCGGAGAATCTCCTACATATACTGTAAGATCTTTAAACGGTGTACTGACCACCGGAGGTCTGTTTACATTTACTACGGTAACGGTAAAAAGCTGAATGGTTTTCAGACCGTTTGTATCTGTTGCTTCTAACTGATACGTCCATTTTCCGGCGGCATCATAATCGGGAGAAATTGTAAACTCATATTTTCCCTGTTCTAATTTAGTAACGGTACCTAACGGTTGTCTGGCTTCTGTTGTGCTTAAAAGCTGAACAGTAAATTCATCAGCATCATTATCTGTTACCTGAAAAGGAAGGTTTAATACTTCGTTTTCATTAACAACAATACTAGTAGTATCAATTGTGAATAAGGGACCACTGTTTATGGTTAATTGTACAAAAATCGTTTTTTCTCCTTGTACCGGGTCATTCGATTTTAAATGTACGGCAGCATAACGATGTCCAAAATCATTATTTATATTTTTTGTGTCTACATTAATTTGTACAGATTCTTTCTGATTTTTATCCAATTGTCCTTGATAAGAAGAAAGGGTTAACCAATTTTTCTGATCGGATAATTTTTCAATGGAATAGGCTTCTGTAATAAATCCAAAATTTTTGATATTTCCCAAAAATTGACTTAATTTATAAATTGCACCCAAATAAACTATAAAATTATCATTTAAAGCAGGATCACTTTGCTCCATATAACCTGTTTCAATACCTGAAGTCTTAGGTTCATAAGCTACCCAAAAATATTCTCCGGGATAAAAATAAAGTGATTTTTCCAGATCATATACCCTCAATCCTTCATCACCTATGTTTACAATGGTTGTTTTTCTGAATACTTCTTTCGCTGTAGTATAATCTTTTCCTTTAAGGATAATAATATCCATTTTACCCTTACTATCCATTTTATCCTGTTCATCATAAGCTGTACACCAGTTTCCAACATGGGTTAAATTAAACCCTTCTTTACCGGCTCTATAAACAGTAGCCGTTTTCCATTTGATATGTGTTAATAAACGACCTGCATAATCATACTCAGAATATCCTAATGAATCTGCAAAAACAAAATTATGATACGGTTGGATAGTATGATTTCCTTTACCATTTGTTTTTCTCAATAAATCAATCTTCTTTGAAATCGGTACTGAATTCCGTTTCACTTTATTAAATTCACTTTCATCCAGATATTCAATCTCCCACTTGTAGTTTAATGAAGATTTCCCTATATTTCCTAATGAGAATATGTGAACAGCTGTTTCATTCGGTACTACTCTTACATGATAAAAATCTTTTTCCAGACCACTGATCATATCTGCTTTTGGCGGATACAGAACATTCGCTTTTGTAACTACTTTTAGAACTACACCATCATTATCTCCTCCGTAATTTAAATGGATAACATCTTCTGTCCACTCATTTTCCAGAGCGGTTACCGGTGCGTAAATCACTTTTAAGGTTACTTCTTCTTTCAAAGCAATTACAAGCGGATAGCTTACATTTTCAATTGTATAATCTGCCGGTAATGTAATGGATTTAAAAATAGCCTCTTTTGTTCCTACATTTTTAATAACTAAATCTTTAGTATATGATTTTTGCTTTCCTGCAATATCATAAGCATAAACTAATCCGTAATGAAGTGTGTCTGTAACAATAATATCCGGTTTTCCTGTCACTTTTAAATTCACTTTTACAGAATCTGTTAAACAGGTATAATCTGTAGCGGCTACAATAATATGATCTTCATATTCTCCATCGTTTAAATTTTCGGCAGTAATTCTTACCGGTACAGTAGCTGTTTTTCCGGCTTCCAGTGTATATTTTATACCGGGAGTAATCATTACCGCTTTGTTATCTACAGCAAATCCGTTCATAAAATCAATCATAAAACCATCTGTTCCCTCTTTATTCTCAATACCAATAATGGCTTCTCTTGCCCACAAGGCTGTATTTATATCTTTATACTGGAATTTAATACGTCCGTCTTTATATAAAATCATCTGAAAAGTAACTGTTGTTCCTGCCGTATTAGATGCAAATATACCGGATGCTATTTCATTCCATGTTATCACTACTTTATCTTCAAAATTCTCTGTATATACTTTTGTATCTTTTTCTAAACTAACTGTCGATGGCACCCGCAATGCACAAATCAGATTATTCAAATCATCTGCTTTTGGTAATACTATTGGATTTCCATAACAAACTTGATCTATTTCTGCAATATTAAAGGTAATCTGCCCATGCACTCCAATCGCTATCTTATTATATTTTGTACCGTAATATGGAAAATCAAAAGGTAGTTCATATTGAACGGCACTATTAATACCAACCCAATCCGTCTGTGCAACAGCCTTTTCTATCCCTATCCAATCAAAGTCTACTCCTGAATTCGTACTGTTATCAATCCAGTAATAACCGGAACGATCCTGTCCACTGTTACTGGTTGTAATAGCAACCGGATCAATCTGTAACCAGTTATTTTTAGTGATTATAAAATCCAGATTTCCTTCACCTTCATTTTTAATCACTAACGTAGTATCTGCAACCTGACCTGCATTTAAAGTATAAGCCAGATCTCTCGGTTTTTCAAGTACTAATTTTGAAGCTTTTATACCTTTTGCTTTTACTACAATTTTTAAAAGTGGTTTTTCAGCTACATTCGTTGCAATAAACAGAGTATCATTATAGGTTTTAACTGATTTTGGCGTAAAATTTAATGTATAGGCTAAAGATGCAAAACTTTTTACTTCAGAACTTGTTCCTTCTGAAAGTGCTGCAGTTATATCCTCTCCGGTCTGAAACGCAACATTATTTACAGTATACAATTTTCCTCCTTCATTTTTTACATATACTTTTGCTTCTTTTGTATAAGAAACCGGAATTTCTCCCAAATCAATTTCTTCTACTAAAAGTGCTGGTTTTGCTACGGCAGACACCACTACTTTTATAGGCAATGTTACTGTTTCATTTACCGGATCATTTGTATTAATTAAGAAGAAATTAGTATAGGTAGTACCATCGATCAATAATTCATCTGCTGTAATATCCATATTCACTTTTACAGAATTCCCCGATAATACCAGTCCTGTTGTTGAAGTAAGATTACTGATAAAAGAAGGTAATGGAGGAACAATTCGTATTGCTAGATTTTCATTTGGTAAAATAAAATATGGATTCTTCTTAAATATATTTACTCCGTCTGTTCCGGTTGAATTTTCAAAACCGGCAACTACTCTAACCATTAAAGGAAAATTTTTATCGGTTTGTACAAAATTAGTATAATAAAACTCTATAAGTCCGTTATTATACAATACTACCTGCACATCTATAGTACCGGTTGCTGGAACTTTCCGTCCTAAAAAGCCAATTTCAGGGAGACCTAGTTTTTCCAACTGTACTACAAAATAACCCGAACCTTTTTTATAAGTAACTTTACCTCCATTTAATAATAAATTATTAGTACCTGCAGACAATGGGGTAAAAGTATTTCCGGGACCATTTTTCATAGGAAAATCAAGAGCACTGTTTATACGGTGCTTTAATTCTCCCAAAGCAAAAATCCCTTCTTTTGTAATACTTAAATCATTATATATTTTGCCATAATAATTTATAGAGAATCCTAAATCTAATTTAACATGTACGTCTGTTGTCTGTAACTCTCTGGTAATATCCTGAGCGCCTGTCATATCCATCCATTTAAATACAGGACCATTAGCGCCACGACTTGTTATCGCAGAATAACCCGTAATTCTATCCTGAATAGGAGCTTTTACTGAATCTTTACCAGATAATATAGCATATTCCAACTGGTATTTTCCGGTATTCTGAATTGTAAACCCGGTTTGTTCTGTAGTGCCCGCAGCAATTTCAACCAGTAAATCCTTTGGATTAACATTGATAACCGGAGCTTCAGTACCAATACCGTTTAGAATAATAACTTCTGTTTCCCCTTTTATATCAATATTTAGACCTTCTGTATATAATTTAGGCAATGTCGGGGTAAAAATAACTCTTATTATTTTTGATTCGTTTGGTAAAATATCTAATTTATCCGGAACCACAACATAAGCAGTATTAGTGGCATATAAAGATTCCAGATGTAAGACACCCTTCCCGTTATTTTTTATAAGAATATCTTTTGTAACTGATTTTCCCATAATTACAATACCAAAGTCCTGTTTATCCGGTGCAGAATACGCTGCTTTATGACCATCTACAATCAATTTCAATGGTTTATAACTAACACTTTTTTCCGGATCATTATTAATAATCTTAATATAGGAATGAAAGGTTCCGTCAAATAAATTCTGTCCTTCTGCTTTGACAGTAACAGTAACTAACTTTCCATTTGAAAGATCTCCTTTTGATGGAGTAAAGCTTATATAATCAGTGCCTAAAACCGCTTTATCGCTTACAGCATAAATATCAAATACAACAATCGGAGTATATGACAGTGTATTTACGTTTGTCCAGTTCACACCATCACTACTATAAAAACTCGGATCGGATACACTTGTTGCTTCGGTATTTAAACCTATTGGTTGTTTATATGATTTCGGAAAATCAAAAACAATCCAAAAACTTTCGTTTTTATTAAAGGCAATGCGTTCTCCTAACTTAAAAGTCATTCTCTGAGGCATATACTCTCTTTCACTAAATGCTTTATCATAAATCAATATGCCTTTATCCGGTGTATTTCCTCCTCTGTAAATTTTAATATGAAAATCTTCAGTAGGTATTTGAAAATCTTTTGTTAATGTCCGAATAGTACCCATCACATGAGAAAGATTAAAACTATCAGAACGAACGGTAAATTTTGTAGCAGCCATAAACGGATCCGGTGTCCTATCATTACCAAAAAGAAAATCTATATAATCTTTCTTAGATACAAAAGAAGATAATGTATCTATAAAAGGTCTGTTCTCAATACGAGGATCATCTACCTGTGCGTTCTCTAATAAAAAAGCTAAATTTCCTTCTCCTATATTTCCAAAAGAAAAAGTTGCTTCTGCTGAAGCATTTAATGCAACATTAGGAATCGTTAAACTTAAAGTGTCTAATAATACATTCAGTTTAGGATAACTGGTAGTAGTAGCAGAAACAACATTTGATAAGGGAGATACATTTCCCCAGATATCTTTTGATTTTAAAGCAATATAATACAGTGTCTTTGCCTGTAAACCCGGAATTCTGAATGTTTCTTGCTGACCGGCATCTTTTGCAGAAACAGAAATCAGAGGTACCTCTTTTAAAGAAGCATCATCTGTTATCATTTTAGTAGAATATCGCAATTCATATTGATTTGCTTTCTGATTATCAGCATCAGCCGGAGCAGTAAAGGTTATATCAACAAAATCCTGCGTCACGGATTTTACTTTCAGATCTTCTGTTTTATCCGGAGAAATTCCAGTCCTTGGTTGTACTGCTAATGCTGCATCAATTATACCTTTTCCTAAAAGACCTTCATAACCGGGATTCAGATGGTCAACACTTTTTGTAGCATTAATTAATCTATTCCACAACATCTCCGGAGTATACTGTTCATTTCCTAACGCACTCAAAACCAATGCAGCTACACCTGATACATGAGGACATGCCATAGAAGTTCCCTGAAGTCCCTTATAACGGTTATATAATACTGTACTTAATATTGTTTCAGTTCCCTCTCCTTCTCCTCCGGGAGCAGCAATATCTACCCAGTCTGCAAAATTAGAATACCATGCTTTTTTATTGTCCTGATTTAAAGCAGATACAGCATATACTTTATCATAACATCCGGGCCAGTAAAGTCCATCATCATTGTCATTACCCGCGGCAAAAAACACAATTCCCCCACTCATTTTTGTGCCGGGAAGTGGATTTCCATTTTCATCTTTACCTGCATATTTGATAAAATAATCAATTGCATCCAGAACCGCCTGATCATAATATCCTGGAACACTATGTCCCCAGCTACTTTGAGCAATAACAGCTCCGTTATCTGCTGCATAAACATAGGACGGGGCTATATCACCTGATTCTCCATTATTAAATACCTGACAGGACATTAGCCTAACCCCTCTCTGAGTCCCGTTCCCTCCGGCAATCCCTGCAACTCCGATACCATTGTTGTTTTCGGCACCCACAGTACCGGCTACGTGTGTACCATGACTATCACTTGTAATCGTTGCTGAATTATTAACAAAATTCCATCCGTATATATCACCGATATAACCATTGCCATCATTATCAACTCCCGGCGTACCGTTTAACTCGGCTTCATTGATCCATAATGCATTTTTAAGATCATCATGGGTTGTTTCAATTCCACCATCAATAATGGCTACAGTAACTTTATCAGAGCCCATTGTTGTTTTCCAGGCTTCAAATAAATTAATATCAGCACCTGGAGTTCCTCCGGTCTGACCTACATTATTATAAGCCCATTGCTTGTTCAGTAAAGGATCATTTGGCGGATCACCATATAATTTTACTTTTAAAGCCGGCTCTGCATATGCTATATTTTTATCGGTTCGCATAGATTTACTCGCCATTACGGTCTGAGTTTGCTCACTAACCTTTATTTCATACCATAAATCAAGCCCTGCTTCTTTATGTCTTTTTGCATATTTCTTGTTATAAGGAAAAACTCTTTTCATTTCCACAGCATTATACTGCCTGCACAAATTATCAAAAGAGGATAAACCTGTAGAAAAAGGCTGCGCTGAATTTGCCACAATCTTTCCCGATATTTTTGTTTTTAGTTCAATGGTTCGCACTGCTTCCGGTGTCAATTTTACACGAATGATACCAGGAACGACATCATCTGCTTGTTGTGCAAAAAGAGAGCCGGTAATCAATGCAAAAAACATAAAAAATAATAGTAATTTTTTCTTCATGAATACTTTAGTTTAATTAATAGTTTAATAAATTGTTAAATTTATAGAGCTTATTGAGTCATTAGTTTTATCTTTTTTTTTAGAAAAACTAATAGTTTTTAACATTAACAAATTAAATAAAAAACAAATACAAACTACTAAATTTTTAATATAATTATTATTTTTTTTAATATTTATAATAAAAACGATAATTATATGTTATAATTGTCTAAAAAATCAATACAATTAAATATAGATAATCATACATTTAAAAAATTGTAAATCAAGACATTAATAATCTATTAAAAACAAATAAATACATTTTATTTTAATTAAATAACGTACAAGAACTGAAAGAAATCCCACTTACGCTTTAGAATAGAATACGTGTATAGATACCAAAAAAAATTAGCCTGGATACAAGCGTAAATCTTTACGATTAGTAACCGTTTAATATCATTTTTCAAAAAAAAACCCCATTTAGATCATAATCTAAATGGGGTTTTAATATAATTAGCTTTTTATTTACTAAAAATATTAATCTTTTATCAATTTAAAGACTTTCTTTTTACCAGTTGCGGTAGCAGTAAAGATATAGACTCCTTTAGATAAAGAAGATAAATTTAATTTCTCTCCTGTTCTCGGTACGGAATCATACTTCTTAGTTAAGCTTATACGCCCTGAAAGATCTGTAATAACAATATTCACAGCTCCTGTCCAGTCTCTGGCAGGAAGAACAGTCAGTATATCAACAACAGGATTCGGATAAGCTATCAGATTATCTAATCCGGCTACTGCTGACGGATCGTCTATTACAGTAACTTTGAATGTTGTTGTTACGGTTGCTCCTTCCAGGTCTTTTGCTTCTACAGTTACATCTGTTATTCCATTTTTCCAGCCTACTACTTTCAGGGTTGTATCATTTATAGTTAAGCCAACTATATCTAAAGTATCTTTGGCAACGCTATAAATCAGTTTGTCTTCTTTATCCGGATCTGATAAATACTCTGTTAAGGATATTGAAACCGGAGAATCTCCTACATATACTGTAAGATCTTTAAACGGTGTACTGACCACCGGAGGTCTGTTTACATTTAATACGGAAACGATAAAAGCCTGAATGGTTTTTAGACCGTTTGTATCTGTTGCTTCTAACTGATATGTCCATTTTCCGGCAGCATCATAATCGGGAGAAATCGTAAACTCATATTTTCCGGCTTCTAATTTAGTAACAGTACCTAACGGCTGTCCTTCTTCTGTTGTATCTAAAAGCTGAACTGTAAATTCTTCTCCATCATTATCTGTTACTCCAAAAGGAAGGTTTAACACTTCATTCTCATTTACTACAATATTATCAGTATCAATTTTAAATACGGGTCCGCTGTTTATAGCTAATTGTACAAAAATGATTTTTTCACCCTGTAATGGATCGTTTGATTTTAAATGTACAGCAGCATAACGATCTCCAAAATCATCACTCAAATTTTTTGTATCTACATTTATTTGTATAGAATCTTTCTGATCTTTATCCAGTTGTCCATTATCAGAAGAAAGTGTTAACCAGCTTTTCTGATCGGATATTTTTTTAATTGAATAAGCTTCGGCTATGAATCCTGTATTTTTAAATCCATTTAAATCCCCTAATTTATGAATTTTATCTCCTATCTGAATTACAAAATTATTAACTAACAAAGGGTCTTCATATATCATAACACCTGTTTCAAAGATTGGAGACTGATATCCATAAGCTATCCAAAAATATTCTCCGGGATAAAAATAAAGTGATTTTTCTAAATCAAATACTTTTAGTCCTACGTCTTCTATATTCACATCAACGGTCTTTCTAAATACTTCTTTTGCTGTGGTATAGTCTTTTCCTTTAAGGATAATAACATCAATTTTTTGCTGTTCATCATAAGCTTTATACCAGTTACCTGCATGTGTCAGATTAAACCCTTCGTTACCTGATTGAAATAATGTAGCCATTCTGACCTCATTAAGCGTATTTACTACTACAGCATTCATATAAGGATAATGACCATAACCTAATGAATCTGCAAAAACAAAACTATGATATGGTTGTATAGTATTATTTATAGTACCATTCGTTTTTTTCAATAGATCAATCTTATTTGGATTTGATACTGAATTTGGTTTCACTTTATTAAATTCACTTTCATCTAGATATTCAATCTCCCACTTGTAGTTTAATGAAGACTTCCCTATATTTCCTAGTGAAAATGTATGGGTAGCTGCTCCATTCGGCATTACTCTTGCATGGTAAAAATCTTTTTCCAAACCGCTGATCATATCTGCTTTTGGCGGATACAGAACATTCGCTTTCATAACTACTTTTAGAACTACACCATCATTATCTCCTCCGTAATTTAAATGGATAACACCTTCTGTCCACTCATTTTCCGGAGCGGTTACCGGTGTGTAAATTACTTTTAAGGTTACTTCTTTCTTTGGAGTAATTACAAGAGGATAGCTTACATTTTCAATTGTATAATCTGCCGGTAATGTAATGGATTTAAAAATAGCCTCTTTTGTTCCTACATTTTTAATAACTAAATCCTTAGTATATGATTTTTTCTTTCCTGCAGTATCATAAACATAAACTAATCCGTAATGAAGTGTGTCTGTAACAATAATATCCGGTTTCCCTATCACTTTTAAATTCACTTTTACAGAATCTGTTAAACGGGTATAATCTGTAGCGGCTACAATAATATGATCTTCATATTCTCCATCATTTAAATTTTCGGCAGTAATTCTTACCGGTACAGTAGCTGTTTTTCCGGCTTCCAGTGTATATTGTATACCGGGAGTAATCATTACCGCTTTGTTATCTACAGCATATCCATTCATAAAATCAATCATAAAACCATCTGTTCCCTCTTTATTTTCAATACCAATAATGGCTTCTCTTGCCCATAAGGCTGTATTTATATCTTTATACTGGAATTTAATACGTCCGTCTTTATATAAAATCATCTGAAAAGTAACTATTGTTCCTGTCATATTAGATGCAAATATACCGGATGCTATTTCATTCCATGTTATCACTACTTTATCTTCAAAATTCTCTGTATATACCTTTGCGTCTTTGGCTAAACTACCTCCTGGATATAATGCTACTCGCAATGCACAAATCAGGTTATTCAGATTATCCTTTTTTGGAAATACTATTGGATTTCCATAACGTACTTGATCCATTTCTGCAATATTAAAAGTAATCTGTCCATGTGCTCCGATTGCTATCTTATTATATTTTGTACCATAATATGGAAAATCAAAAGGCAGTTCATATTGAACGGCACTAATAATACCAACCAAAGCAGTCTGTGCAACAGCATTTTCTACTCCTATCCAATTAAAGTCTACCCCTGAATTTGTACTGTTATCAATCCAATAGTAACCGGAACGATCCTGTCCGCTGTTACTGGTTGTAATAGTAGCCGGATCAATCTGTAACCAGTTATTTTTAGTGATTATAAAATCCAGATTTCCTTCACCTTCATTTTTAATCACTAGTGTTGTATCTACCGTTTGTCCGGCATTTAAAGTATAAGCCAGATTTTCCGGTTTTTCAAGTACTAATTTTGAAGCTTTTATACCTTTTGCTTTTACTACAATTTTTAAAAGTGGTTTTTCAGCCACATTCGTTGCAATAAACAGAGTGTCATTATAGGTTTTAACTGATTTTGGTGTAAAATTTAATGTATAGGCTAAGGAAGCAAAACCTTTTACTTCAGAGCTTGTTCCTTCTGAAAGTGCTGCAGTTATATCCTCTCCGGTCTGAAACGCAACATTATTTACAGTATATGATTTTCCTCCTTCATTTTTTACATATACTTTTGCTTCTTTTGTATAAGAAACCGGAATTTCTCCCAAATCAATTTCTTCTACTAAAAGTGCCGGTTTTGCTACAGCAGACACCACTACTTTTATAGGCAATGTTACCGTTTCATTTACCGGATCATTTGTATTAATCAATAAGAAACTAGTATAGGTATCCTCTAGTAATGATTCATCTGCTGTAATATCCATATTCACTTTTACAGAATCCCCCGGTAATACCAGTCCTGTTGTTGAAGTAAGATTACTGACGAAAGAAGGTAACGAAGGAATGATTCTTACCGCCAGTTTTTCATTTGGTAAAATATATTTTAAATCCCTTTTAGATATATTCGCTCCGTCTGTTCCGGTTGAATTTTCAAAACCGGCAACTATTTCTTCCATCAGGGAACGATTTTTATCTGTTTGTACAAAATTAGTATAATAAAACTCTATAAGTCCATTATTGTACAATACTACCTGAATATCTATAGTCCCCGTTGCCGGAGCTTTTATTCCCAAAAAGATAGCTGCTTCCGGAAAACCTAACTTTTCCAACTGTACTACAAAATAGCCCGCACCTTTTTTATAAGTAACTTTACCTTCATTTAATAATAAACTGTTAGCACCTGAAGACAATGGGGTAAAAGTATTTCCGGGACCATTTTTCATAGGAAAATCAAGAGTACTGTTTATGCGGTGCTTTAATTCTCCTAAAGCAAAAATTGCTCCTTTTGTAATACTTAAATCATTATATATTTTACCGTAATAATTTATAGAAAATCCTAAATCTAATTTAATATGTGAATTTGTAGCTTGTAACTCTTTAGTAATATCCTGAGCACCTGTCATATCCATCCATTTAAATACAGGACCATTAGCATCACGACTTGTTATCGCAGAATAACCCGTGATTTTATCCTGAATAGGAGCTTTTACTACATTTTTGTTGGATAATATAGCATATTCCAACTGGTATTTTCCGGTATTCTGAATTGTAAACCCGGTTTGTTCTGTAGTGCCTGCAGCAATTTCAACTAGTAAATCCTTTGGATTAACATTGATAACCGGAGCTTCAGTACCAATACCATTCAAAACAATTATTTCTGTTTTTCCTTTTATATCAATCTTTAATCCTTCTGTATATAATTTAGGCGATGTCGGGGTAAAAATAACTCTTATTGTTTTCGATTCGTTTGGTAAAATATCTAGTTTATCCGGAGCAACAACATAAGCAGTATTAGTGGTATATAAAGAGTCTAAATGTAAGACACCCTTCCCATTATTTTTTATAAGAATATCCTTTGTAACTGATTTTCCTATAATTACAATACCAAAGTCCTGTTTATCCGGTGCAGAATACGCTGCTTTATGACCATCTACAATCAATTTCAATGGTTTATAACTAATCCTTTTTTCCGGATCATTATTAATGATCTTAATATAGGAATGAAAGGTTCCGTCAAATAAATTCTGTCCTTCTGCTTTGACAGTAACAGTAACTGACTTTCCATTTGAAAGATCTCCTTTTGATGGAGTAAAGCTTATATAATCAGTACCTAATACCGCTTTATCGCTTACAGCATAGATATCAAAAGCAATACCCGGAGTATATGACAGTGTATTTACGTTTGTCCAGTTCACACCATCACTACTATAAAAACTCGGATCGGATACACTTGTTGCTTCGGTATTTAAACCTATTGGTTGTTTATATGATTTCGGAAAATCAAAAACAATCCAAAAACTTTCGTTTTTATTAAAGGTGATACGTTCTCCTAATTTAAGAGTTTTTTTCGTACTTGAAGACCATTTCTCACTGAATGCTTTATCATAAATCAATATGCCTTTATCCGGTGTGTTTCCTCCTCTGTAAATTTTAATATGAAAATTTTCAACAGGTTGTTTTCCATCTTTTGTTAACGTCCGAATAACACCCATCACATGAGAAAGGTTAAAACTATCAGAACGAACGGTAAATTTTGTAGCAGCCATAAACGGATCCGACGCCCCATCATCACCAAAAAGAAAATCTATATAATCTTTCTTAGATACAAAAGAAGATAATGTATCTATAAAAGGTCTGTTCTCAATACGAGGATCATCTACCTGTGCATTCTCTAATAAAAAAGCTAAATTCCCTTCCCCGATATTTCCAAAAGAAAAAGTTGCTTCTGCAGAAGCATTTAATGCAACATTAGGAATCGTTAAACTCAAAGAATCTAATAATACATTCAGTTTAGGATAACTGGTAGTAGTAACAGAAACAACATTTGACAGAGAAGATTTATTCCCCCAAATATCTATTGATTTTAAAGCGATATAATACAATGTCTTTGCCTGTAAACCCGGAATTCTGAATGTTTCTTGCTGACCGGCATCTTTTGCAGAAACAGAAACCATCGGTAATTTTTCAAAAGAAGCATCATCTGTTATCATTTTAGTAGAATATCGCAATTCATATTGATTTGCTTTCTGATTATCAGCATCAGCCGGAGCAGTAAAGGTTATATCAACAAAATCCTGTGCCACAGATTTTATTTTCAGATCTTCTGTTTTATCCGGAGGAATTCCACTATTGAGTTGTACTGCTAATGCTGCATCAATTATACCTTTTCCTAAAAGACCGGCATATTTAGAATTCAGTTGATCAATACTTTTTGTAGCATTAATTAATTTATTCCATAACATCTCCGGAGTATACTGTTCATTTCCTAACACACTCAAAACCAATGCAGCTATACCTGATACATGAGGACATGCCATAGAAGTTCCCTGAAAACTCACATATCTATTATTCAATCCTGTACTTAATATTGCTTCAGTTCCCTCTCCTTCTCCTCCGGGAGCAGCAATATCTACCCAGTCTGCAAAATTAGAATACCATGCTTTTTTATTATTCTGATTTAAAGCAGATACAGCATATACTTTATCATAACATCCGGGCCAATAAAGTGCATTCGCATTATCGTTACCCGCGGCAAAAAACACAATTCCCCCACTCATTTTTGTACCGGGAAGTGGATTTCCATTTTCGTCTTTACCTGCATATTTGATAAAATAATCAATTGCATCCAGAACAAGCTGATCATATTGTCCCGGAGATGTATATCCCCAACTATTCTGAGCAATAACAGCTCCATTATCTGCTGCATAAACAAAAGGCTGAGCAAAATTTCCATGTCCTCCCTCAATAAATACCTGACAGGACATTAATCGAACTCCTTTTTGAGTTCCATTCCCTCCAGCAACCCCTGCAACTCCAATACCGTTATTATTTTCAGCACCCACAGTACCGGCTACGTGTGTACCATGAGGATGTCCTGTGATTGTTCCTGAATTATTAACAAAATTCCATCCGTATATATCACCAATATAACCATTACCATCATTATCAACTCCCGGCGTACCGTTTAACTCGGCTTCATTGACCCATAATGCATTTTTAAGATCATCATGGGTTGTTTCAATTCCTCCATCAATAATGGCTACAGTAACTTTATCAGAGCCCATTGTTGTTTTCCAGGCTTCAAATAAATTAATATCAGCACCTGGAGTTCCTCCGGTCTGACCTACATTATTATAAGCCCATTGCTTGTTCAGTAAAGGATCATTTGGCGGATCACCATATAATTTTACTTTTAAAGCCGGCTCTGCATATGCTATATTTTTATCGGTTCGCATAGATTTACTCGCCATTACGGTCTGAGTTTGCTCACTAACCTTTATTTCATACCATAAATCAAGCCCTGCTTCTTTATGTCTTTTTGCATATTTCTTGTTATAAGGAAAAACTCTTTTCATTTCCACAGCATTATACTGCCTACACAAATTATCAAAAGAGGATAAACCTGTAGAAAAAGGCTGCGCTGAATTTGCTACAATTTTTCCTGTTGTTTTCATTTTTAGTTCAATCGTTTGCACTGCTTCCGGTGTCAATTTTACACGAATAACACCGGGAACGACATCATCTGTTTGTTGTGCAAAAAGAGAACCGATGACCAGTGTAAAAAATATAAAAAAGAATAATAATTTTTTTTTCATGGATACTTCGTTTAAATAATTAATCGTTAATTTTAATAATTTAGTAAATTTATATGGTCTGGAAAATTCTTAATATCTACTTAATTTCCTTAGAAAAAATAGCTTTTGATATTAAAACAAATTAAATAAAAATATAAATACAATCAAAAATAAATTACAATATTTTTAATATAATTATTATTTTTTTGAATATTTATAGTGATAATAATAATAATTTACTATTTTTATCAAAAAAACAAAGTTAAAGTCATACTATAATTATATATGTTAAAGTATTGTAAATCAAAATCTTAATGACATGTTAAAACAGATTAATACATTTAATTTTATCCCAAAAAGAAGGAATAATATATATTTATAGCAAAAAAAAAGTATTTATAAATAATTATAACATAGAAAACATAAAATATACAATATTATGTTAATGAGGAAGTTAATAACATATCAGCGACTATCGATTTAAATCATAATAGTTTTAGATATAAACAGAATATTAAATATCACGAAAACAAAATAAACCTGTTAAAACCTACTTTAAGAATGAAAAAAATAATCTTATTATCTCTGACAATTCTTACCTTTTGTTTTGTCAACGCTCAGGACAATAGAGCTATTACAACAGCAGTTCCTTTCTTATTAATTTCTGCAGATGCAAGAGCTTCCGGATTGGGTGATCAGGGAGTTGCTACTTCCCCAGATGCCTTCTCTCAGCAATGGAATCCTGCTAAATATGCCTTCTCCCAAAACAAACAAGGTTTTTCAGTCAGTTATACCCCCTATTTATCCAGTATAGCTAATGATATCTCACTGAGTCAGGCTACTTACTATAATAAAATAAATGAAAGAAGCGCTTTTGCTGCAAGTTTACGTTATTTCGGATTAGGTGAAATAGAATTGCGACAATCATTTGATGACATGGCAGTCACTGTAAAACCAAATGAATTAGCTCTGGATTTATCCTACTCTTTAAAATTAAATGAATCCTTTTCTATGGCAGTTGCAGGACGATATATACGCTCTAATCTGAAAACACCAAATAGAGGTACAGATGCTTCATCCGCTAATACATTTGCTGTTGATATAGCCGGATTTTACCAGTCTGAAGAAATTGCCTATAATAAATTTAACGGAATATGGAGAGCAGGTTTCAACTTACAAAATTTAGGTCCGAAAATGAGCTATGATGAAAATAAAGATGTTAATTCTAATTTCTTACCTGCCAATCTTAAATTAGGTGCCGGTTTTGATTTTATCTTTGATGAAGACAATAAATTAGGAGTAAACATAGAATTCAATAAACTACTAGTTCCAACACCAAAAGATTTCAATAATGACGGAGTTATTGATGGAAGTGATAATGAAAAATACAGAAGAATCGGATGGGTATCAGGAATATTCAAGTCATTTGGCGATGCTCCTAACGGTTTCAGTGAAGAACTAAAAGAAATCACCTACGCTTTAGGAACAGAATACATTTATAAAGATGCATTTGCACTCAGAATGGGATACTTTAATGAAAGTAATATGAAAGGTGCCCGAAAATTTTTCAGCTTAGGTGCAGGATTTAAATACGATATAGCAACAATAGATCTTGCCTATATGTTCGCCACATCAAAAATAAAGAATCCTCTGGAAAACACCCTTCGATTTTCTCTTACTTTAAACTTCGGAGATTCAGTGTATACTGAAAAAACAGCAGAAAACTAAAAACAGATTATTAGTTGTTTTAACAACACGCCTGCTATTTTGTATTAAATATAGAATAGCAGGTTTTTTATATACACGAATTATCACACTAGAATAAGAATATTTTTGAAGCACTTAACAGAATGGAAAATTAGCAATTCTGTTCATGTAACCAATCTTATTAAGACTGATCTGCATAAATTGTAAAGCAATCATTTTATAGTAATCTTCTCTTTTTGCAGAACAGAAAAAGGGATTCCAAACAATTTGGAATCCCTTTTTTAATTTCAGAATAGCCTTAAAAACACCGGTTTTCTTGTTATTCTACAATATTATTTATCAGATTTTTTTTATTCAATTTACTGTGTTTTACACCATAAGAAAAATACAAAGCTAATCCGATTGCCAGCCAGATCAGAAACATGATCCAGTTTTTCCAGCCTAGTTCTGCCATCATATAAAAACAGCATAACATACCTGCTAACGGAATAAACGACATTTTCTTAACAATACTCTTATAAGTCATAAACAGGAAAATAAAAATAAAGATCCACATTGGTATTTTATGCTTAAACAATGCCAGTCCCTGTTCATATTTCTTTGCATGAGATAAAGACAACTGATCTATAGTATTCTGATAAACCGATTCATCCAGGCTCTTTAAATATTTTAGAAGGTGAATTGGATTTTCATCTAATTTCACATTATTAAATACTCCTGCTTCTACTGAAACCAATTTTAATTCTTCTTTATCCAGAGAAGAAACAAACGTTTCTACATCAAATATCTTAGCCTTATTTGTAAAAAAATCAATCGTTTCAGTCTTAAAAAAATATCCGGAAATAAAAACAGTTATTACAAAAACAAAAGGCATTACATAAGCAGAATTCAGATAGGGAGTTCTGAACTTTCCTCTAGGTCCGTTAGGCGTACTCTCTAATTTTAAAACACCCGCACATACCAATACAAAAGCAAATAAAGTCCCGATACTGCAAACATCTACAACTAAATTCAAATCTGTAAATAAAATAGGTACAGCAACAATAAAACCGGTAAAAATAGTAGCAAAAGAAGGTGTTTTAAATTTTGGATGTATCTTAGAAAATGATTTCGGCAGTAAACCATCTCTGCTCATAGTCAGCCAGATTCGGGGCTGTCCAATCTGAAATACAACGAATACACTTGCCATAGCCACAACCGCACTAATAGCAACCAGTTTACTTAACCATTTCAAATCCTGAATTTTACTAAAAACAAAGGCTAACGGATCTCCAACATTTAATTCTGAATAATTAACCAGACCTGTAATAACCAAAGCAATTGCTATATATAGTACAGTACATATAATAATAGAATAAAAAATACCTCTTGGAAGATCTCTTTGTGGATTCTTACATTCTTCAGCAGTAGTACTAATGGCATCAAAACCAATATAAGCAAAGAAAACGGAGCTGATCCCTCCCAAAACCCCTGCTACTCCATTAGGAGCAAAAGGATCCCAGTTATCTGTATTTACATAAAAAGCACCTATAATAATTACCAGCAAAACAACGGCAATCTTGATCAGTACCATCATGTTACTTGCTTTTCTACTTTCATTGATACCTCTGTAAACCAAAGCTGTCAGTAAAAAAGTTATCATTAAAGCCGGAATATCCAGAACCAGATTAAACCCTACCTGAGGTGCATTTGCATATGCTAAATATTTCGGTATATCCTGGGCAAACTCTGAACTTGCTAAAGCCTCCAATGTACTCCCGTTTTGCAATTGTGCATTTATTACTTCAAAACCATTCTTTGCTGTAAAATAATCCATTGTCATCCATTCGGGAATATGCATCCCGGGTATCCCATTAATCAGAGCAGTAAAATAATCACTCCATGAAATAGCAACTACAATATTACCTATTGCATACTCCATAATCAGAGCCCATCCGATTACCCAGGCAAATAATTCTCCAAAAGCGACATAACTATAAGTATATGCACTTCCTGAAACAGGAACCAAAGAAGCAAACTCGGCATAAGCAAAAGCTGTAAAAGCACAGGCAACCGCTGTAAAAAGAAATAAAAAGACGACAGCTGGTCCTCCTTCATAACTAGCCCTTCCGATAGTACTGAAAATACCGGCTCCAACAATAGCCGCTATTCCAAATCCCGTAAGATCCCTTACTCCTAAATGTTTAGCCAACGAATTATTTTCTTTGTTAGTTCCTGCTAAAATATTTTCTACTGTTTTCTTTCTAAATAAACCGGAAAAAGCCATAAAATCAATTTATTATAATAAAACTAAATAATGGTTTCTCCACTATTTTTAAAATACACATAAACAAATATATAAAAGCAATTCGTAAAATAAGTTTTGTTAAATACAAAAAATTAACATGTAGACCAATCTAACTAAAAATAAAGATATTTGATATTTTATAACAGATTTCCCTCACAACTATAGACATAAGTTATAGCGTGATAAAATTTTATAATTAAAACAAATAGAAGATTGCGTTTGATTTTGTTACTTTTGTACTAGTTGAAAAATTAATCTTTAAACTTATATTATTATGTCATTAGTAGGAAAAAAATTCCCAAATATTGAAGTTGATGCTATTTCAGAAATGGGTGATAACTTAAAAATAAACATCTTCGAAGAAGCTACAAAGAAAAATAAAAAAGTATTATTATTCTGGTATCCAAAAGATTTCACTTTTGTATGTCCAACTGAATTACATGCTTTTCAAGCCGCTTTACCTGAATTTGAAAAAAGAAATACAATCGTGATCGGAGCATCATGCGATACTAACGAAGTACATTTTGCATGGTTAAACACAGCAAAAGATAATGGAGGTATTGAAGGTGTTACTTATCCTATACTTGCAGATACAAACCGTAACTTATCTAATATTTTAGGTATTCTTGATATTGATTCTACTTCTTATGACGAAGATACTGACGCTGTTCTTATTGAAGGGTCTAACGTTACTTTCCGCGCTACTTACTTAGTAGATGAAGATGGTAAAATTTTCCACGAAAGTGTTAATGATATGCCATTAGGAAGAAACGTAAACGAATATATCCGTTTAGTTGATGCTTATACTCACGTTCAGGAAAAAGGTGAAGTATGTCCGGCAAACTGGGAAGAAGGAAAAGAAGCTATGCAGGCTACAAGAGAAGGTGTTGCAAGCTACTTAAGTAACTAATTAAAAATACAGAAAATATGCTAATTGAATTAGATAATGACGGATTACAGAATCTGGTTGCTAATAACGAAAAAGTAGTTGTTCAGTATTCAGCTTCCTGGTGTGGTAATTGCAGAATTATGAAACCAAAATTTAAAAAAATGGCTTCAGAAAATGAGAATCTTACATTTGTTATTGTAGATGCTGAAAAATTTCCTGAATCCAGAAAATTAGCTAATGTGAGCAATCTGCCAACGTTTGCAACTTTCGTTAACGGAACACTGGTAAATCAGACACAAACTAATAAACAAGAAATTCTAACAGATCTAATAAATGAAATTACCAGTAATTAAGCATTTAACTCAGTTTATTGAGGAAAATGATCAAGATTATCTGATAGAGACTATCGAAGTTCTGGAAAACTTAACAGAACTTCCTTCTCTTAAAGATGAAGAGTTAGATGTTATTGCTGAATTGATTTCTAATATGTATGGAGCCCTTGAAGTAAACCAAATGGTAAAAGAAGGAGTCGACAAAAAAGAAGCTCTGAATACATTTATGAAACGCGTTATGGGTTCTATAGATAAATAAACAGAAAAACATCTAATATCAGATAATACATTATCAAGCATAAAAAAGCACTTTTCTACGTAAAAGTGCTTTTTTTATATACTACTATTTCGTGAAAAAATAGTTACTTTTGTAACTATAATTATAAACCAATAAAAATATAAAAAATGGCTTCAATCACATTACACGGAAACCCGATAAATACTTCAGGGCAATTACCAAAAACAGGAACTAAAGCACCTGATTTTACATTAGTGAAAAATGACCTTTCTACCGCTTCCTTATCTGATTTTCTGGGCAGTAAAATTGTTTTAAATATTTTCCCAAGCGTTGACACAGGTACTTGCGCTACTTCTGTCAGAAAATTTAATGAAAAAGCAAGTCAGCTAAAAAACACAAAAGTGATCTGTATTTCAAGAGATCTTCCTTTTGCTCAGGCTCGTTTTTGTGGTGCTGAAGGTTTAGAAAATGTAATTAATCTGTCTGATTTTAAAACAGGAACATTCAGTAAAAATTACGGTCTTGAAATTATTGACGGTCCTCTAGCCGGATTATCTTCCCGTGCTGTTATTGTACTGGATGAAAAAGGTGAAATATCATATACTGAACAGGTGGCTGAACTTACAGAAGAACCGAATTATGATAAAGCATTAGCTACACTTTAATCTCCCAGACTTAGTACTAAATTCATTTATGAAAATCATTTCATTCATTAAAGGAAGATTAAAAGGTTTTGTTTATGCATATAGAGGAGCTTTTAGGCTGGTCACTACTGAACATAGTATCATGACACAATGTTGTATTGGTATAATAGCTATTATTGCAGGTTTTATATGCAATATCAGTAGTACAGAATGGATGTTTCAAATTTTCGCAATGGGTTTAGTACTAAGTATAGAAGGATTAAATACAGCAGTAGAAAAAATAGCTGACTTTATTCATCCCGATTACCATGAAAAAATTGGTATTATTAAAGATATTGCAGCCGGAGCCGTATTTATTGCAGCTCTGAATGCCGTAACAATAGGATTGATTATCTATTTACCCATAGTAATCGCCTTAGTATAATAACTGCTATTATAATTTTTCTATTTTTGTAAAATCATAACCCCTAAAATGGCCAAAGTAAATAAAAACGAAACTACTGATAAAAAAACGGCAAATCCTGCTGATAAAAAAACATCTTGGAAAATAAGTAAACAAAAAAAAATCCTTATTGGGAGTTTATTTGTATTGTTCTCTATTGCCTTATTATTAGCCTTTATTTCTTTTTATTTATATGGTAAATATGATCAGAGCGAATTAACCGCTTTTCAGAACAGAGATGCTGAAGTTCAAAACTGGTTAGGTAAATTTGGAGCTTTTTTAGCTGATTTTTTCATCTTCAAAGGTTTTGGTATTGCTTCTTTCCTGTTTGTAAGACTCTTTTTCCTTACAGGAACCTATTTAGTATTAGATATGTCGATTACAAAGCTTAAAAAGATATGGTTCTGGGATTTGTTTGCAATTGTTATTCTTTCCGTTACACTAGGCTTTTTTAGTAAAACTATACCGGAACTCGGAGGAACTATCGGTTTTGAAATGAATCTGTTCATGCAGGATTATCTGGGTAAAATAGGCACACTATTGACATTAATCTTCGGGATAATCATATTTCTTATTTTCAAAATCCAGATTTCACCGGAAAGCATTCAGTCCTTTTTTGAAAAAAGAAAAAAAGAAACTACTGATACTCATATAAACAAAGAGGAAAAAGCCCCTTTTTCTGAAGAACAGGAGGTTTTAAATATTGAAGAGAAACCAAACTACTACTCCTATCCTGAAGAAGAAGAAACTGGTGAAATAACCCTTAAAACAGTTCCTTCACAATTCGAAATCAATAAAGAGGCTTTAAAACCAACTATCAGTAATCCTTCTGAAATAACCTTAAATCCGGTTAAAGTTACTGAACCCGTTAGAATAGAATCTAATGACAGTGCTTTTGTTATTGAAAAAGTAGAAGAAGAAACAACAGTAGAAGAAAACTTAGCCGCAAAACTGGTTGAAGACTTTGGAGAGTTCGATCCTACACTGGATCTGTCAAATTATAAGTTTCCTTCTGTCGATCTGCTTAAAGAATATACCACAGGTGGTATTACCATTAATCAGGAAGAATTAGAAGAAAACAAAAACCGTATTGTAGAAACGCTAAAAAACTACAAGATCGATATTGCCCAGATCAAAGCAACCGTAGGTCCATCCGTAACCTTATATGAAATTGTACCGGAAGCCGGAATCCGAATTTCAAAAATTAAAAGTCTGGAAGATGATATCGCATTATCACTTTCAGCTCTGGGAATCCGTATTATTGCCCCTATTCCCGGAAAAGGAACTATCGGTATTGAGGTTCCAAATAAGAATCCTACCATGGTTTCTATGAAAAGTGTTATCGTATCTACAAAATTCCAACAGGCAGAAATGGAACTGCCTATCGCTCTGGGAAAAACAATTTCTAACGAAACTTTTGTAGTCGATCTGGCAAAAATGCCACACTTATTAATGGCAGGTGCAACTGGTCAGGGTAAATCCGTTGGATTAAACGCTGTACTAACTTCATTATTATACAAAAAACATCCGGCAGAAGTAAAATTTGTTCTGGTCGATCCTAAAAAAGTGGAGCTCACCCTGTTCAACAAAATTGAAAGACATTATTTAGCAAAACTTCCGGATACAGATGATGCTATTATTACAGATAACACAAAAGTAATTAATACCCTGAACTCTCTTTGTATTGAAATGGATAACCGTTACGATCTTTTAAAAGATGCAATGGTCAGAAATATTAAAGAATACAATGAAAAATTCAAATCCAGAAAATTAAACCCGGAAAATGGTCATCGTTTTCTCCCTTATATTGTTTTAGTAGTCGATGAGTTTGCCGATCTGATCATGACCGCCGGTAAAGAAGTGGAAACACCTATTGCCAGACTGGCACAATTAGCCCGTGCTATCGGTATCCACCTGATTATTGCAACACAAAGACCGTCAGTAAATGTAATTACAGGTATTATTAAGGCTAACTTTCCTGCTCGTATCGCCTTCAGGGTAACTTCAAAAATTGACTCCAGAACGATCCTTGATACACAGGGAGCAGATCAGTTAATTGGTCGCGGAGATTTACTCTATACAAACGGAAATGATGTTGTTCGTGTCCAGTGTGCCTTTGTTGATACTCCGGAAGTTGAAAGAATAACAGAATATATCGGATCTCAGAAAGCATATCCGAATGCCTATTTACTTCCTGAATATGTTGGTGAAGAAAATGGCATAAGTATTGATATAAATATCTCAGAAAGAGATGTTATGTTCAGAGAAGCTGCAGAAGTAATTGTAACCGCTCAACAAGGTTCTGCTTCACTGCTTCAAAGAAAATTAAAGCTTGGCTATAACAGAGCCGGACGACTGATCGATCAGTTAGAAGCAGCCGGAATTGTAGGACCTTTTGAAGGAAGCAAAGCGCGTGGTGTTTTAATCCCAGATTTGACATCTCTTGAACATTTTCTAAACAATGAACAAAATAATTTATAACATGCAAAAAGTCTTTCAACTTACATTATTACTAGTATTTAGCTTTTCTATCCACGCACAGGATGCTAAAAAAGCAAAAGATCTGTTAGACGATGTTTCAGCTAAAGTAAAGAGTTACGATAATATCGCTATCACTTTTAAATATACCTTAAATAATCCCAAAGAAAACATCAATCAGGAAAGCCGTGGTGATGTTACTTTAAAAGGAAATCAGTATGTTCTGAACTTTATGGGATTCAGTAAGATATTTGATGGAAAAAAAACATATACTATCACTCCGGAAGATGAAGAAATCAGCATTTCTAAATATGATGCAAACGATGATAAATCCATTACTCCTTCTAAAATGTTTACTTTCTTTAACAGCGGGTATAAATATTCATGGGATATATTACAGGATATCAAAGGAAGGAAGATTCAGTATATTAAATTAGTTCCTCTGAATGCTAAAGACAGCCGTAAAGAAATCCTTTTGGGAATAGATATACAGACCAAACATATCTACACTATGATCGAAATGGGAAAAAATGGAAGTAAAACAACATTAACAGTTAATTCTTTTAAAACGAACCAGCCATTGTCAAAAAATCATTTTACCTTTACAGAAAGTAAATATCCAAATTACTATATCAATAATTTAGATTAACATTTGAGTGAAAATTCTTGACCGGTACATTCTAACAACCTATTTAACTACATTTGCTTCTGTATTTGTAATTTTGTTTTTTATATTTATTTTACAAACCGTATGGTTATTTATAGCTGAATTAGCGGGAAAGGATCTGGATTTTTTCCTGATCATTAAATTCTTATTGTTTGCTTCACCAAAACTAATACCATTAGTATTACCACTAACAGTACTGCTATCTTCTATCATGACTTTTGGTAATTTTGCCGAAAATTATGAATTTGCAGCAATGAAATCATCCGGTATCTCACTACAGAGAGCAATGAAAAGCTTAATTATCTTTATAGTTTTTTTGAGTATTGCCGCTTTTTTTTTCGCAAACAATGTTATCCCCTATTCTGAATATAAATTTATTAATTTCAGAAAAAACCTTGCTCAGGTAAAACCCGCCATGATAATAGCCGAAGGTCAGTTCAGTGATCTCGGAACACATAATATCAAAGTAGACAAAAAATCAGGTGAAAAAGGTGAAAAACTGGAAGGTATCACCATTCATAAAAAAGGAAATGTAAGTGGTAGCAACACTATTGTGATCAAAGCTAAAAACGGAGAACTAATCAGCAGTGAGAAATCCAATATATTACAAATGGTCTTATATAACGGATACTATTATGAAAATATCATTCCTAAAAAATATGAAGACCGGAATAAATATCCTTTTGTAAAAAGTGCTTTTAAAAAATATATCATTAAAAGTGATCTGAGTAAACTGAATATTAATGTCGATCAGGAACAGGTTTCTAATACCAATGGTATGCTGAATATAAATCAGTTAAAATATACACTGGATTCTCTTTCTAAAAACTATAAAAATGAACTGGTTTCTTTTACTGATAATGCTTATCAGAGAACTGGGATTACTACCGTTCCCAAAACACAGGAAAAACCTTCTAAAGAAGTTCTAAACTCTGATTTATTAAAAGAATTTAGTAAAGACGATCAGTCAAAAATTCTGGAAATTGCAAGCAGTACTGTCTTAGGTTCTAAATTTACAATCACAAACTCTAAAGTAGAACTGGATTTCAAACAGAAGAATATTAATAATCACTGGCTTGCCTTTTATGAGAAATTTGTAATTGCTTATGCCTGTTTATTAATGTTTTTTATTGGTGCCCCTCTCGGAGCAATTATAAGAAAAGGAGGTCTTGGATTACCTATTGTATTTGCAGTATTAATCTTTATTACCTTTCACTTTATAAATACCTTCGGCAGGAAAGTAGCGCAAGAAGACGGAATGACTCCTTTTCTAGGTTCCTGGATGTCTTCTTTTATCCTAACTCCTTTTGCAGTATTATTAATTCACAGAGCAACGAATGACCGGGGATTATTTAATATAGATGTGATAACGATGCCTGTTCAGAAAATAATTGAAAAAATTAAAGAATTCTTTAAACGAAAAAAATAACTACAAGATTTATGTCTAATAACCACAATATACAGCTAAATACTATTGAAGAAGCAATAGAAGATATCAGACAAGGTAAAATTATTATTGTTGTCGATGATGAAGATAGAGAAAATGAAGGTGATTTTATCGCTGCTGCTGAGAAAGTAACCCCGGAAATGATCAACTTTATGGCTACAAACGGAAGAGGGCTTATTTGCGCTCCTTTAACGGAAAGCCGCTGTAAGGAACTGGAGTTAAATCTAATGGTTACTAATAATACTGTTTTACACGAAACACAATTCACTGTATCGGTAGATTTAAAAGGTCACGGATGTACTACCGGTATTTCTGTTCATGACAGAGCTAAAACCATTCAGGCTTTAGTTAACGATGATACTAAACCGGAAGATCTGGGACGCCCGGGACATATATTCCCTTTACGGGCTAAACAAGGTGGTGTTCTAAGAAGAACGGGACATACAGAGGCTACAATCGATTTTGCAAGACTGGCAGGATTAAAACCCGCAGGAATATTAGTAGAAATATTAAATGAAGATGGTTCCATGGCGCGTCTTCCTCAATTAATCGAAGTAGCTAAAAAATTCGATCTGAAAATCGTTTCTATAGAAAATCTGGTAGCCTACAGAATGCAACATGACAGCCTGATCGTTAAAAAAGAAGATTTTGAGATCTCCACCCGCTTTGGATCTTTCAGATTAAGAGCTTACGAACAAACCACGAATAAACAGGTTCATATTGCTTTAACAAAAGGAACCTGGAACTTAGGTGATTCGATACTTACCCGTATCAATTCAACTACTGTAAACAATGATCTTCTAAGTACGCTGACTAACAACATCGATCAGAAACTGGACAATATGTTTAAACTGATCAATGATGAAGGTAAGGGTGCTATTCTTTTTATTAATCAGGAATTACAGACCAATAACTTACTGAATCGTTTATCTGAACTAAAAACGTTACAAGCCGGAGGAGTACAAAAAGCGCCTCAGATCCAAATGGATAATAAAGATTTTGGTATAGGAGCTCAGATTTTACATGATATTGATATTTCTAAAATAAAATTAGTATCTAATTCCGAACAGAGCAAACGCGTTGGAATGATCGGATACGGTCTTGAAATAACAGAATACGTCAATTATTAATCATAAAAAGATATAAATGGGGTCTATCGAAGAAAGAATAAAAAATTCAGAAACACATATATTTAAAGCTGTCTTTCCAAATACAACGAATCATTATGATACGTTATTCGGAGGAACAGCATTACAGTTAATGGATGAGGTATCCTTTATTTGTGCCACCCGCTTCAGCAGAAAAAAAGTAGTTACCATATCTACCGGTCAGATCGATTTCAAAAAACCGATTCCTGCAGGTACTTTAATCGAGCTTGTTGCGCATGTAATTAAAGTAGGTAATACCAGTTGTCAAATTCAGGTAGATATTTATATGGAACAAATGTATACTGATCTGAGAGAAAATGTGGTTTCAGGTACATTTGCTTTTGTTGCTGTAGATGAACATAAAAATCCGGTTTCGATCCTCGATTAAACTGTACTTCATTAAAAAATGAAAAAGCCTTTATTCAGAATTATACTGAATAAAGGCTTTTTAGCTTCCGGTAATTTAGTTCCCTTTAACCACCTTTAATAAAAAGCCATCTATCACCTGCACTAATTACTTTAATATAGGACCAACTGAAGCCATTACCATTATTATTATAAATTGGTACAACCTCATAACTCGGAGTACTAACAACAACACTTGGAGCGCTAAGACCAGAATTTATATTTCCTGCTATAATATACATTTTACCTTTTAAACCATCAGGTGGTGGAAGTGATATACTGCCACTACTACTAGAAGTACCGCCTATATACAAAAAACAATCATCTGGTTTTACTGTATAAGGTGGCTTAGCCACATACTTAATATTGTCTCCACAGGAACACGAATTACTGCCGGATGACATTCCAACCCATCTCTCTCCATTATTATAATATACCCCTTCGGAAACATCATCTGAATCTGTATTGTATACCACCATCCCTTTAGCATGTTCAGAAAGAGGAACCGGTAATGCCGTAGCTGAAAGTTTTACTCTTGGTAAACGCAATCCTTTATTATTCGTATTAAAATCTACAATTGCATCCGGATGCGGAAATACGGCAGATTGAGCAAAACAATCCATCTTAGCAAGTATTAAAGCTAATAAAAACACAATAATTCTTTTTTTCATTTTTTAAATAAATAATTTTTTATAAGAAATTATACACCTTAAGTATAATTCAAATAATGTTCTGTGGTAAAAGAACACTGACGAAACGAAGATCTCTTTTTAATTCCGGGTAATTTAAATTGCTCTAAAAACAGCCCATTGATCTCCTAAACTAATTACTCTAACATACGACCACCATGGATTACCATCATAACCAGGTGATCGGGTAATACTAACACCCTGAACAGTTGGACAATTATTATACAAACAATAGGGTGCTGCTAAAATATACATCTTACCCTTTAAGTCATTAGGTGGCGGTAATAATATCGTATTATTTTTAGAATCTTGTTTATATGTTATATATACAAAACAATCATCCGGTTTTAATGTATATGTTCCTCCATTCATAGTCACAGACTTAACGTTGTCTCCGCAGGAACACGAATTACTGCCGGATGACATTCCAACCCATCTCTCTCCATTATTATAATATACCCCTTCGGAAACATCATCTGAATCTGTATTGTATACCACCATCCCTTTAGCATGTTCAGAAAGAGGAACCGGTAATACCGTAGCTGAAAGTTTTACTCTTGGTAAACGCAACCCTTTATTATTCGTATTAAAATCTACAATTGCATCCGGATGCGGAAATACGGTGGATTGAGCAAAACAATCCATCTTAGCAAATATTAAAGTTAATAAAAATATAATCATTCTTTTTTTCATTTTTTCAAATAAATAATTTTTAAATACTATTCAGGTAGCAAAAGGACACATTACATAAAAGAAAATGCTTAAAAAGTGTACAATTTATTATGACAAATTGTAAAAAAAATAATAAGTAACGCTTAGTGCCTTATTTCTCAATTACTTAACACAAAGAATACTCTTTAATACTAAATGATTTATTTTTTTGTCATAAGGATTTTGAACAAATATGAGATTCAAAAGTTATTTATCTGCATACTCTTTTGTTTTTCTAAAGCTATTATAACTACTAAAACCAACAAGATAAATCATCTCAATTTCAGAAAGGTTAGAATATAATTTATTCGCTTTCATTGATTCCAGTTCATCCAGTCTTTTTTTATTGACATAAGTACTGAAATTCATATCATAATTCTGATTAATGAATGCTGACAGATAGGTTCTGTTTGTCCCAAGTGCTGTAACCAGATCCGTTATTTTCAGTTCAGAGTTAAGATATGGTTTTTGCTCTGTTATATATTTTTCAAATTTATTTTTATTTATGGAATATTTTTTAACCGATTCCTGTTGCAGCGAATCTTTAATAATCCCTTCAACCATAATAAAATTACCTCTGAATAAATTATAACATATTATTATAGTAAACACCACAAAAAATAAATTTGAGAATATAATTAAAATTTGAAATAATATACTCCCTTCTTTTATGAAGAAAAAAATTAAAGGAAGAGGAAATAAAAATAAATCACATAAAATTATTTTATAAAGCCAACTGAGAGAAGATCGTTTTATATCAGCCGAATAATACATAATATTCTTACGATAAACCATAATTCTCTTTATACACAGTACAAGATAAAAAACATTAATAATAATACGGATTACTATACGTGAACGCTCAAAAATAGAGAACCATTTATAATTATCTAATAGAAAAACCTGTTTTTTAATTAACATAATCCTTTGATCCAAAGGAATATTAAATGACCAGATCAAATAAATAAAAAATATTATAAAAGGTAACAGATAATTTTTATATGAAAAAACCTCCCCTTTTTGTATCCTAGTTATCTGAAAAACAATATAATAGGAAAAAACAGGAACAAGAAGCATACTAATTAAATTGATTGAAGTAATATAAATATATACTTCTTTTTCAAAGTAGAAAAGAAAAGAAGTAATAAGATAAACTAATAAGATCAAATGAGATGAGATCAATAAAACAATAAATCTCTTTGTTACTTGCTCAGAATAAACATAAACAAATTTTAACAACAACAACATCATACAAAAAATTGTTGAAAAAATTGTAGCCGAAAAGGACATCGCTAATATTAAATCCCGTATTTCCATTTTTATAGTATTATCTTTTTATTTATAAGTAACCTCTTCTTGTGTCATTTGTCTTTTTTACTCTTAAATAACTTCGATAACTACCAAAACCAGCCATCAGAACTAAATTTGTTATAGTCTTTCCTTTATGAACTTTCATTTGAGAAAGTCTTTCTACCTCCTCAAAACGTAATTGATTGACATACTGGCTAAAATTCAGATTAAATGCTGTATTAATAAATTTGGACAAATAAGTACGATTCATTTCAAAAACATCCACTAAATCAGTAATCTTAAATTCCGGATTCAGATAAGGTTTATGCTCTTCAAAATATTGTTGGAATTCAGTTTGAGTTAATATCTTTTTTGTTTTAAAAAAAGGAGATTCCATTGCTGTATCACTTTCTTTCTCAGCAGTTTTTTCTTTTTCTAAAGGAATTATATCCCCGGATGAAACTAAAACATTATTTATTTTTCTGGGAACAGTCAACAAATAATTATGTTGTGTTATATTATACACAATAATAATATTTTTTAAAGCAAAAACAACAGAAAGGAATATCTCCAAAAAATATAAGGTCTGATCTAACAAAACAGATGCTGAATACACTAAAAAGAGTACTACTTTTATAAAAAGAATCACAGAAACCCATTCCATATTCCATTTTTCTTTACCAAGCCTCTTAATTACACTTTCCCTATAAATGTATAATCTATATACAGATAAGTAAATATAATACACCTGATAAGCAACACATGAAATAATAATATATGGAAACAGAAAAGAATAAATTGTATGTGGATATGCTATAATATCTAAGGAACCAATTAAAAATATTAATGTCGTACAAAAAAGTATAAAAGGAATAACATAATGTACCGATGAAATGCTTTTATTATTATTCAGAGGAGTTAAACAATAAACAAAGTTGTAAGAAACAACCTGAATAATATGATAGAACAGGCTATATAGAAGAAAAAAATATTGCCATTTCCCTTCAGTAGAAATATAAAACTTTATAATACACCACATTGGCATGCATAACAGATAATAAAATACAAGTAGTTTTTTAATCTGCTTTTCTTCAAAAGTAAACTTACCCTGATAAGAAACAATACAAATAATTCCACCTATTATAGATGAAAAGATGTAGATAGAAGTAAAAAGAATTTTTAAATAATCCATTCTGTCATTACTAAACCGTCAAAAGATCAGTTCATTATAGTACACAAATTTATAACATTACAATATAAAAAAAATAATTCTTATAAGAATAAGCCTTATTTTTTGTTATTTTTATATTTTATTTAACCATTATTAATGAATTAAATAGGTATCCGGGTAAATATTTTTAAGCAACCTCAAATCTAATGTTACATCCGGTATCATAAAACAACATTATATTATAGTGCGGCAAAGAAATATTTTTAAAGACAAAAAAGATTGGTAAATCGTACATTTTTTTGTGACAAAATGTAAAAAAGATTGTAAAAAAAATAGAGCGGTTTATTATTTCGAAAATGACCATAAAGGCATCTTTTAGCTTGTGAAATAGCTGACCATAGGATGATCGTCTATTATTTTAATTGGATTTTCATAAAGCTATTTTAAATACTTATACTTTTTGTAATTGTTTCATAAAGATTTTTAAGAAGCTCAACCTGTCTTAAAAAATAATCTCATCAAGGAGAAGTATCCAAAAAATGAAAAACCCTTGTAAATTAAAATTTACAAGGGTTTTCTTTTAGAATCTGCGGAGAAAGAGGGATTCGAACCCCCGGACCTGTTACAGTCAACAGTTTTCAAGACTGCCGCATTCGACCGCTCTGCCATTTCTCCAGTAAGGCAATCAATGTCCTTGATTGCGGTGCAAATATAGCAAGCTTTTTTGATTATGGAAACATTTTTACTGTTTTTTTTATATCCTTTTTTTAATCATTTCATTATCAGACTTTATAAAAAAATATTTTTTTCTTTATATCTAAAAAAATCTCTGATTAATGATTAAACAAACATTAATTCAATCCGAAATCAAGTATAGATAACAAAAATTATTCTCCTTATGTGTTTAAAAATAAAATTTACTCTTGTTTTATTTTTAGAATATTTTCATGTGCTCATATCTTTAATCTCTTTATCTAAATCTGATATTAGGATTAACGGATGGATCCAAACGCTTTTTAGGACAAGACAGACATAAAAGAGAGGCTGTCTATTATAGACAGCCTCTCTTTGTTTTCTTTGGTTTAAACTGACGGAGAAAGAGGAAATTGAACACCCCTCTTACACCTTTTTATAAAACTATTATTTTTTAATAGATACTATAATTTCAGAACGTCTGTTCACCTGATGCTCTTTTGAAGAACATTCTACTCCCTTCTTACAATGATTTAATATTTGTGTATCTCCATAACCGCGCCCAGTTACTCTGTCAGGTGAAATTCCTGAGGCAACAATATAATCTACTACTGTTTTAGATCTTCTTTTTGATAAATCAAGATTAAAATCAGGACTAGAACGACTATCGGAATGAGAGCGAATATCTACAACAATATCAGGATATTCCGCTAGAAGATGAATCAATCTGTTTAAATTTCGTTTTGATGATGTTCTAAGATTATATCCTCCATAATCAAAATAAATAGGATTCAGATCTATCTTTTTCATTAAATCATCCCCTGAGGAAATCTGAATAACTTTATCTTTATCATACACAATAGTAAGCTCACCTGGTGCTTCCGGAAGTAACCTTATATCAAAAGAATGTAATCCTTCTGCTTTTATATTGGTAATCATTTCATATCTGATATAACCTTTTTTATCAAACCTAAATCTATATTTATCTAATTCTGAAAGCCCTACTTCTGTTTCACTACCTGAATTTACATGTATAGTATTTACTATATTATCTTTATGATCGTATATAATTACTTTGACATCATCTAATTTTACAGCACTTAAAGAATCTGTAACATTAAATTTCACTTTAATCTCAAATGGATTTAGAAGCGGTGATCCCTGTTCAAAAGCATAAATATTATCTTGTGCTCCTCTACCTCTGTTTGAGGTAAAAAAACCTCTTTTATTTTGTTCATTAATAATAAAACCAAAATCATCTGCTGTCGAATTAATTTCACCTCCAATATTATAAACATGATATTCACCTGTATTAATATCTTTATAAGCCGCAAAAACATCTAATCCTCCTCGTCCCAAATGACCGTTAGAGGAAAAGTATAAAATACCGGATTCACTTATAAAAGGAAAAGTCTCTTTGTGCATGGTATTAACCTTATCTCCCAGATTAACGGGTGTTTTAAAACCACCATTTTCTAAAATCTCCACTGCATAAATATCAGTATCGCCATAGCCTCCCATTTTATCTGAAACATAATACAATGTTTTATCATCGAGACTCAATGTAGGATGCGCATTAGCATGGTTGTCTCCATTAATAGGTAAATCCTCAATATTAGTCCATTCTCCATTTACTTTTGTTGCTCTGTAAATTTTTAAATAATTGACTTTAGCATCTGAAATTCCTAATTTCTTTTTAAAATAATTGTTTCTTGTAAAATACATCGTGTTCCCGTCTTTTGTAATAGCAACGGAAGACTGATTATATTTTGTATTAACATCTCCCGGTAATAAAACAGGTTTTTCTAAGGTTCCGTCTGTTTTTATTGTGGACACATATAACTTTGTATATGGCTCCCCGTTCCACCCTTGTGTTTTGTTAAATAACATTTTATTTTCTCGTGAAGAAGCAAAAATTAATTTATCTTTTTCATAAAACGAAGCTCCAAAATCAGAACTTTCACTATTTATTTTAAGTCTTTTTACAGTATAAACAGCTTCATTTTGTTTAATTTCATCAAGGTAATTCGTTTTCAGCTTTTCTATAATCTGATCTCCTTTCCCAATCATATTATAATATTTCAGAAGTTGCTCATCTGAGTTTGCATATTCAGCATTAGCTCTCAGACACTGAGAATATCTGAAATGATAAATTGCCGTTACCGTTCCGGGCATTTTCATGATTTGATTATAAGGTTGTAATGCCTTAATATACTTTCCATTAAAATAATAAGAGTCGGCAAGCTTCATAAGGGCTGCCTTAGATCTATTCTTATCTTTCTTTAAAAGTTTTTCATACATATTCGCTGCTTCTGCATAAGCATAAGAATCATAAAGTGCATCTGCCTCCTTCATACTCTGTGCGCTCGCTTTGGGACTTATGAAAAAAGCTATTATTGTAACATAAAAATAAAATTGTAATATATGCTTCATATAATTTAAATAAATTGGGGTTATTACTTTTTCTTTAATATAATTAAGGACTTACCATCCTAAATTTCACCTAAAAATCCTTTTTGATATATTGTCTAAAACAATCTGATAAAATACTAATCGCTCCTTGTCTACTTATTTTTAACCAATGTCTACTTATTTTTAACCAATGTCTACTTATTTTAAATCAATTAATAAACTAAGTCTCTTTCCTGATATAAAAAATCGTCATAATAAGGAGATGCCTTTTTATCTTTTTTAGTAAAGATATTGTCATTAATAACTCACTTTGTCTTTATTTAAACATCGTGTGTTTTAATTATAATTAAAAAGAAGTAAAACGTATCATTTTAAACAGACAATAATTAACCTAAAACTACTATTTGCGCAAAATAACAAAAAAAATATCATATATACGCATAAAAAAAACTCAATACTAAAACAAAATAAATAAATGACTAACTATAACTAAAACACTACATTAAATCAACCTTAATATAACTCAACTGTAAGCTAAAAAATTTAAAAATACAAATAAAACAGCGTGGGCTAAAATACAAATTTTATACAATCAAAGTATGATTTTTAAATAATATTCTTTTTTAAATACATATCATTGAAAAATAACTCAATATTTGTGAATTATCTAATAATACAACAATTTTCATTTTTAAAAAATAACTGTACTTATTATACTGATTCTTTCCTAATACTTTTCTAACATTCTTTTCAAATACCTATTTATAATGTCGGGTAAACATCTCTACTTACCCGACTGACGTGAGCGCAATGTCATTAAATTAAAGAAGAACATAGATTTTGAAACTAGAAATCTTTTGCTATAACATACCAATTATAACTTGTTGACGACGCACCATAAGTAAGAGCACTTATTATAGTCGCTCTTTTACCTACAGGAATCTCTTTAATATTATTACCATTATCATCTAATCGTATATTTACATTTCTGGAAAATTTACAGGCTGTGTATTTAGTAGCACAAACTAAATAAAGAACTCTATCTTTATAATTAGAAGATATTGGAAGATCAAACCTATCCGATTCTCTTGACGCAAAAAGCACCAAAGTACTATTATGAGATGCAGTAATACCACTATTCGGCCCAACCGAAACCGAGCGACTAAAAACGCCACTGGCTCCAGAATAAAGCATTCCTGTTGACCTATCTATATGAACCGGTACCGTAGTAGTAGGATCATTAATAGAAACAAAACTCCTAAGCTCCTCTAACTTAACCGCTCCTTTTACATGAAGTTTTGCAGCCGGATTATCTGTTCCAATACCTACATTTCCCATTTGATAAATATTTTCAGTATTAGAGGTCGCTTTATTATTCTTAAACCCTGATACATTCCAGGGCTCTATAACAGCGATATCCACCTGTGTAGTAATTCCATTTATCACCGTCCGTAAAACACCTTTACTTGTAAGGGAAGAGGAAGAACTTTGTATTATATTTGTATAGGCTTTTACTCCGTTAACTATTGAGGTAAAATGATTATTCCCAACTCCTCCTCTTTCAATTATATTTGTAAACAAAAGATCATCACTATCCAGTAATCTATTCCATTTAGTATTCTCCCAATAATAATAACCCGGACGAAGACCACTAGCTGTACTGGTATTATAAAGGAATAAACCTCTGGGTACCAGACTGGGATAGTCACTTATAGGTTTTGGTCTTTTAATATCAAATAACCCAATACGTGGAAAGATTACTCCTTTAGATCCGGAGACAATTTCTAATTGTGCATATTCACTTGGAGGAAAACGACTATTTCCTCCTATTTTTGCCTGAGCAAAACAGTTAGTATAACCAATAAAAATAAAAAACAATAATAGTACTCTTTTTTGCATTCTTTTACTTTTTAAATTAACATTATAAACAACCTTTTTTCTATTAACTAATTCGATATACATAATACTTATAACTTAACTAATTAAGCTTTTTAATACTGTTTGCTTGCTTTGTTATATTTATAATTTATATGAAATCTATATTTTTAACACCTAAAGTCGGGTGCAAATAGATAGAATATAAATGGTATACTATTGAAAAAAGAGGGGTATTAAGAGTCGTTATTAGAATTATTTCTATTTATTACGGCTAAAGCAAACAGAAACACTACTTATTTATAAAAATATTATATTTAAAATACTCTTTTCGTTAAAAAAATAGTAAACTTAAATCAATATGATAATGACACAACAATAATCATATTCCAATAATCCTAATAGCATCAAAATAAATATACAGTATCTGAAATACCTCTTTATATTTTGAAAATTAGGATAGTATATTTCAAAAAATATTTATTCTCTTAATGGAAGATTAAAATAAAGATTATCCTTAATTTTGGCTTCTTTCATTATTGCAGGAAACAAAGTATCACCTTAAATAATAACGCAGGAAAAGATTTTTTTCAATCCATAATTAAACCATATCATGTTAGAGAAAGTATTTAAACTAAAGGAACATAATACAACTGTCCGTAAAGAAATTATTGCGGGTATTATTACCTTTTTGACAATGTCTTATATCCTGAGTGTTAATCCTAATATTTTGAGTACAACAGGAATGGATAAAGGTGCTTTGTTTACAGCCACAGTATTAGCTACAGTAATCGCTACTTTATTTATGGCTTTCTTTACTAACCTGCCTATTGCACAGGCTCCGGGTATGGGCTTAAATAACTTTTTTGCTTTTACGGTAGTCATGTCGATGGGGTATAAATGGGAATTTGCACTAACTGCCGTTTTTATAGAAGGAATTATTTTTATTCTTCTTACCTTTTTTAATGTACGGGAACTAATAGTAAAAAGTCTGCCGTTAGTACTTAAAGAAGCTATACCGGTGGGAATAGGCTTATTTATTGCCTTAATCGGACTTAAAAGTGGCGGAATAATCGATTCTAATCCGGATACACTTATAACCTTGGGACATCTATCTAATCATCATGTATGGATCGCATTATTAGGTTTATTAGTCACAGGGGTTTTACTGGCGTTGGATATAAACGGAGCGATACTGATAGGAATCATTACTGCTACTGTTTTTGGGGTTTTTCTGGGAGATATACATATGCCGGGCAGTATTTCTGACTGGGTGAGTTTACCTCCTTCTATTACTCCTATATTTGCTAAATTTGAATGGGAAGGGATTCTGTCATTAGATATGGTTATTGTTGTTTTTACATTCTTATTCGTTAATTTATTCGATACCGTAGGAACTTTAATTGGCGTTGTTTCAAAAGCGGGATTAGCAGATAAGGAAGGGAATTTTCCTCAACTAAAAAAAGCTTTATTTGCAGATGCTCTTGGAACAACTGTAGGGGCTGTTCTGGGAACTAGTACAATCACATCTTATGTTGAAAGCGCCTCGGGAGTAGCTGCGGGCGGAAGGACGGGTCTTACTTCTGTAAGTACGGCTATGATGTTCTTATTAGCTTTATTTCTGGCACCTTTATTCTCTATAATCCCCGGCTCGGCAACTGCTCCGGCTCTGATCGTTGTAGGATTATTTATGTTCTCTGCTGTAACAAAGATTAATTTTGATAAAATGACCGAAGCGCTCCCTGCCTTCATAACCATAATATTTATGCCTTTTACGTATAGTATAGCACAGGGAATTGTTTTTGGAATATTGAGTTACTGCCTGATAAAAGTATTTTCAGGTCGCTATAAAGAGGTAACTATAACGGTATATGTACTTACTATTCTATTTACGATAAAACTGATTCTGGATGCTGTTTATGTTTATAATAGTTGATAGTTAATAATTGATAATTGATAGTTTTTTGTGAGAGGTTATTTGTAAGATGTAAAATGTGGGAGTAACCGCAAGGTTCGCAAAGGTTTTTAGTTGCTCGAAAAGTCGCAAAGATGTTATGAGTACTGTGACCGAATACTGTAAACTGAATAACTGAATTACATCAGCGGTGCTGCTAAACGGAGTAATCTTCCGGTAAATCTTTGGATAAAAGATCTCTTCTTCCATTGAGCAAAATCTATCTTTTCTGCATTTTTTATATCTTCGAGAAACTGTTGTCTTAATTGCTCTGAAAATTCAGTATCATAAACAATCGCATTGATCTCAAAATTCAGATCAAAACTTCGATAATCCATATTTGCAGTACCTACCATGGCTAACTGACCATCACAAACCATTGTTTTTGCGTGTACAAATCCTTTTTGATAAAGATAAACTTCTACACCATACTCCATTAATTCTCCGTAATAAGAACTGGAAGTTGCATTTACAACTCTGGAATCAGAAACTCCGGGAACTAGTATTTTTACATCTACTCCGCTTAAACCGGCTACTTTTATGGCATTGAGTATAGTCTCATCAGGAATAAAATAAGGAGATGTTATAAAGACTTCTTCCTTTGCTAACATAATTGTCTGTGACATGGAAAGCATAATAGAGGCTATCTTTGAATCTGCTCCACTGGCAACTGTCTGCGTAATTTTAGTACCAATATCTACTGTTCTTAATTCTGAAGGGAAAAATTCTTCTGTGGGACCTAATAATTGTTCGGAAGCAAAATTCCAGTCGCTTAAAAAAGTGAACTGCAGATTATATACTCCTGCTCCTTCTATACGAATACTGGTATCACGCCAGTAATACTCATTTTTAAATTCTAAATTATTAATATATCTGTCGCTTATATTTATTCCGCCAACGTAACCTACTCTCCCATCAATCACCAAAATTTTTCTGTGATTTCGATTGTTTATTCTGTTAGCAAAAAGAGAAAAAATAATCTCGTAGAAAGGATATACTTCTACTCCATTTTCTTTTAATCTTTTAGCTAGTTTTTTTATTCCTGAACTTCCAAAAGCATCGTATACGAAGCGAACAGATACACCTTCTTTTACTTTTTCTATTAAAATATCGGCTATTTCATTTCCGGTTATATCATTTTCATAAATATAATATTCCAGATGAATATGCTTTTGTGCTTTTCTCAGATCTTCTTTAAATCGGGGAAACTTCTGCTCACCGTTAATTAATAAGTCTATCTGATTATAATTAGAAATAAGACTATTTTCATTTTGAAGAACTGCTTTTGCTACACTACCAAAGTTTCCAAATACTTCCTTATTATCTTCAAGTATCTTTTGTGAGTTATCATTAATAGCATTCACAATGCGACTATGCAGATTTTCATCACTGGTTATTTTTTTTGAATAGATTTCATTTCTTCTGTGATTTAACCCAAATGAAAAATAAATAAAGATCCCGACAACGGGAACAAACGCTGCTAATAATATATAAGCTGCTGCTTTAGAAGAAGATTTTGTATTGTAAATAATAACACAGCATACTGATACAACAATAAGATAATAAAAAACTAATAAAAGTGTACTCCAATTTAGATCTAAAAAATGTATCATTCAATTTTTTTATTACCTTACCTGTTATAATTCTTAATTTCAATTAAAAAACACAAACTAATCTTAATAGTTTAAAAACACGGTAATAGTAGTTATTATCAGCAAATATATAAATATTTAAGGCTGGTTCTAGTTATATAAAACTTACATCTCATTGTTTATAATGGCTATTTCTTTTTAGAGGGAAATATTAAACAATAAATCTTCATGCAGAAGTTCGTTTAAAGTTACAACGTCGGAATTCTTCATTGCTTTTAAAAGTTTATTCTCGTATACTGAAATCTGCTTTTTATCTGTAATATCAATTATTCTATCTTCCATTTCTTATATTATTGTATGAATTAAAAACATCCTTTTCCTATAAAAACACAAAAATACTTCCTAAACACACACATAAAATATTTTAACAATTATCATACAATAATTCTCTTTGTAAAACGCTATAAAACAAACAATTTCATTAATTTTTAATACTTTAACAATAAACTTAAAAACGGGTCTGAAAACTTGTTTAAAAACTTTTTTCTATGATTTTATGGAAAACATAGTTGGTTTGTAAATATTTTGCCTACATTTACAAAAGTTAAAACAACGAAAATGAAAAATTCATACATTATTCTCTCTGTCATTATTCTGAATGTGGTAATCACATCCGGAGAGGGAATGGTATAACCATATTTAAAAATTATTTTTTAAACCTCTCGATATAAAATCAGAGGTTTTTTTTATAAAATATATATGCAAACAGTAAAAAACATAATCGTCATTATCCTCATTATTATTCGCCCTCCGGAATGAGTAAGGTAGATTATTGTCTTTATAGTAAGCCTTTCTCATACCATTGAGAAAGGCTTTTTTTATTAAATAAAACTAATTAAAAATCAATTTATATGAATACGTATTACAATAACAACTCTGTTATATTCCTTGATGGGGAATTTGTAAAAGCAGCAGAATCATCAACTGATTTATACGGTCAGACCTTACATTATGGATATGGCGTATTTGAAGGAATCCGTTCCTACAATACGGAAAACGGTATACAAATTTTTAAAGAAAAAGAACATTATGATCGATTAAAAAGATCTTGTGACCTTATCAATATCCCTTTACCTTATACTCCTCAAGAACTTATAGATGCTACTTATCAATTATTAAAAGAAAACAATATGACAGATGCTTACATCCGTCCTCTTGTATTTTGTGATCCTAATATGGGGCTTACAAGACCTAATAAAGTATCTGTAATGATCTGTGCCTGGGAATGGGGCGCTTATTTAGGAGATAAGCAGTTACGTATAACAATCTCATCTTACTGCAGACCGCATCCACGCTCTACAAAAATAGAGGCAAAAGTATCAGGACATTATATTAATTCCATTTTAGCAACAACTGAGGCAAAAGATAAAGGTTATGATGAGGCTTTATTATTGGACGGAGAAGGTTTTTTAGCAGAAGGTCCGGGAGCAAATTTATTTTTTGAGAAAGATGGTGTTTTATTTACTCCTCAAAAAGGCAACATTTTACCGGGTATTACTCGTGAAACTGTTATTGAACTGTGTGAAAAATCAGGAATAGAATTAAAAGAAGGATTATACACTCCGGAAGATTTAAAAAACGCTGATAGTGCTTTTTATTGTGGAACAGCAGCAGAAATAATAGGTATCGAATCTGTTGACGATAAAAAATTTCCACTTGAATGGAGTCGTTCACTGGGTAAAAAATTACAGGAAAGCTATTCTCAGTTAGTAAGAGAACCGGCAGAAACTTTAATATCAAAACAATAATAAATGAATACATTAAATAAATATAGTAAGGTTATTACTCAGGATGAAACGCAACCTGCTGCACAGGCAATGTTATATGGAATAGGTTTAACAGAAGAAGATTTAAAGAAGGCTCAGGTTGGAATTGTAAGTACGGGATATGAAGGAAATACCTGTAACATGCATTTAAATGATCTTGCCAAAGATGTTAAATCAGGCGTGCAGGATGCGGATTTAGTTGGTTTAATATTTAATACTATTGGTGTAAGCGATGGTATTTCTAATGGTACGGACGGAATGCGCTATTCTTTAGTATCCAGAGATGTTATTGCGGATTCTATAGAAACGGTAGTAAATGCACAATGGTATGATGCGGTGCTTGCAGTAGTGGGATGTGATAAAAATATGCCGGGTTCTCTTATCGCAATGGGCAGATTAGATCGTCCTGCAATTATGATTTATGGCGGAACGATCCATTCGGGAAAATGGAAAGGAGAATCTTTAAATATCGTTTCTGCTTTTGAAGCTTTAGGTAAAAAGATCAATAATACAATTTCTGCTGAGGATTTTAAAGGTGTTATAAAAAATGCCTGCCCGGGTGCTGGTGCCTGTGGGGGAATGTATACTGCCAATACTATGGCGTCTGTAATAGAAGCATTAGGAATGAGTTTACCTTACAGCTCCTCCAACCCTGCTTTAAGCAAAGAGAAAAAACAGGAATGTGAGGATGCCGGTAAAGCGATTCGTATTCTGTTAGAAAAAAATATCCTTCCTTCTCAAATCATGACAGAGAAAGCATTTCATAATGCATTAGTTACTTTAATGGTCATCGGTGGTTCTACAAACGCTGTATTGCATTTAATTGCTATGGCAAAATCGGTAAATATCAATTTAACATTAGAAGATTTCCAAAAAATAAGTGATACAACTCCGGTATTGGCGGATTTAAAACCAAGTGGTCAGTATTTAATGGAAGATGTTCATGAAATAGGTGGTATTCCTGCTGTTTTGAAATATTTATTAAAGGAAGGTCTTATCTATGGAGATTGTTTGACTGTAACCGGAAAAACACTTGCTGAAAATGTTGAGAATGCTGCGGATCTTGACTTCGAAAAACAAAAAATAATTCGTTCTTTAAAAGATCCTTTAAAAACAACGGGGCACTTACAAATGCTTTACGGAAATCTTGCTGAGAAAGGTTCTGTTGCTAAAATAAGCGGTAAAGAAGGGGAAAAATTTGAAGGTCCTGCTCGTGTATTTGACGGGGAACAGGAACTTATTGCCGGAATCCAGAGCGGAAAGGTACATTCCGGTGATGTTGTAGTAATCAGACACGTTGGTCCAAAAGGAGCTCCGGGAATGCCTGAAATGCTGAAACCTACTTCTGCTATTATCGGAGCCGGATTGGGAAAATCAGTTGCTCTTATTACGGATGGACGTTTTTCCGGAGGGACTCACGGATTTGTAGTAGGTCATATCACTCCGGAAGCCTGGGATGGTGGAAACATTGGTCTTGTAAAAGATAATGACAGTATAACTATTGATGCGGTAAATAATATTCTTCGGTTAAATATCTCTGATGAAGAGCTTGCTAAACGTAAAGCAGAATGGAAACAGTTACCTCCTCCTGTTAAAAACGGAGTTTTATATAAATATCTTAAACAAGTAAGTGATGCAAGCGAAGGCTGTGTAACGGATGCTTATACGGATTAAAAAACGACCAAAACCAACCTTAAAATAATATTAAATGAATTTAAATCAAGAAGAAGCGGCCATATTAACCGAATCTGAAAATATAACTCAGGTTACAGGTTCTGTTGCGTTATTAGAGGGGCTAATTGCTGAAGGTACAGAGATTATCTTTGGTTATCCCGGAGGTGCTATCATGCCCATTTATGATGCGTTGTATGATTATAAAGAAAAGTTGACTCATATTCTGGTAAGACATGAACAGGGAGGTATTCATGCAGGACAGGGATATGCCCGTACGTCCGGCAAAGTAGGTGTAGTATTTGCAACCAGCGGTCCTGGTGCTACTAATCTAATTACGGGATTAGCGGACGCTCAAATAGACAGTACTCCGTTAGTATGTATTACAGGACAGGTATATGCTAATTTACTTGGAACGGATGCTTTTCAGGAAACGGATGTAATCAATATTACTACTCCGGTTACAAAATGGAATTATCAGATCACAGATGCTAATGAGATTCCGTCTGTTCTTGCTAAAGCTTTCTATATCGCAAAAAGTGGCAGACCAGGACCTGTATTAATTGATATTACAAAAAATGCTCAACTACAGTTATTTGATTATAAAGGCTATACTCTTTGTGACCATATCCGTAGCTATAGACCTAAACCTACTATCCGTCCTGAATATATTGAACAGGCTGCGGCACTGATTAATAAAGCAAAAAAACCTTTCGTTTTATTTGGACAGGGCGTTTTATTAGGCAAAGCGGAAAAAGAATTTCAGGCATTTGTTGAAAAAAGCGGTATTCCTGCTGCATGGACTCTTCTTGGTGCAGGTGCAATACCTACGGATCATCCTCTGAATGTAGGAATGCTTGGAATGCACGGTAATTATGGTCCTAATGTTCAGACGAATGCTTGTGATGTTCTGATTGCTATCGGGATGCGTTTTGATGATCGTGTAACCGGACGTCTTGATAAATATGCTAAACAGGCAAAAATTATTCATTTAGATATTGATCCGGCAGAGATAGATAAGAATGTTAAATCGGATGTTCCTGTATGGGGAGACTGTAAAGAAACTCTTCCAGCTCTGACGGTGCTTATTGAAGCTAAAAAACATGAGGAATGGTTAAAGGAATTCAGAGCTTTTGATAAAATCGAAAGAGAAGAGCTGATCGAAAAAGAAATCAATCCTCAAACGGGTGAATTAACTATGGGAGAGGTCGTGAACCAATTAAATAGACTAACTAAAGGGGATGCTGTTATTGTGACTGATGTGGGACAACACCAGATGGTAGCCTGCCGATATACAAAATTCAATAGTACCAGAAGTAATATTACTAGCGGAGGATTAGGCACAATGGGCTTTGGACTTCCGGCAGCGATCGGAGCAAAATTCGGAGCAAAAGACAGAACGGTTGTAACCATCATTGGTGATGGAGGTTTCCAGATGAATCCACAGGAATTAGGTACTATTATGCAAAGCGGAATTGATGTAAAAATTATCATTCTGAATAATCAGTTTCTGGGTATGGTACGTCAGTGGCAACAATTATTTAGCGATAAACGCTATTCGTCTGTTGATATTACTAGTCCTGATTTTGTAAAGCTTGCTGATTCTTATAATATTCCGGGGAAAAAAGTTACGGAAAGAAATGATCTGATCCCTTCTTTGGAAAAAATGCTTCAAAATAAAGGCTCTTATTTGTTAGAGATCATGGTAGTAAAAGAACATAATGTATTCCCTATGGTTCCTCAGGGCTGTAGTGTTAGTGAAATAAGACTTAAATAATAAAAGACCATGGGTGATAAAAATAATATAGAATCAGAGAACCATAAACAGGAATTTACAATTACTGTTTACACGGAAAACCAAATCGGTTTACTGAACCGAATTGCAATTATATTCTCGAGAAGAAAAATTAATATTGAAAGTTTAAATACTTCTCCTTCTGAGATCGAACATATTCATCGCTTTAATATCGTGATTCATGAAACGGAGGATGTTGTTCGCAAACTTGCCCGCCAAATAGAAAAACAGGTTGAGGTTCTGAAAGTATATTTTAATACTAATGAGGATATTATCTGGCAGGAAATGGCGCTTTATAAGGTGCCAACTGAAACTATTGCTGAGAAAGTACTGGTAGAACGCTTATTAAGAGAAAATGGCGCGCGAGCGGTTGTTATCCGAAAAGATTATACTGTCTTTGAAACAACAGGACACAGAGAGGAAACGGATAAACTAATTGAAGTATTACAGCCTTACGGATTAATTGAATTTGTAAGAAGTGCTCGGGTTGCAATTATCAAAGGTAGTGAAGGTTTTAACTCTAAACTGCGGGAATTTGAAAGAAGAGACCCGGGACAGGATGTTGTCGAAAATGAATTTCTGGACAAGAAAAATGAAGTATTCACTTTATAAAATTAAAATAAATTAAATCGTAAATCTAAATTATAAAAACCAAAATTATGGCAAAATTAAATTTCGGCGGAACAGTAGAAAATGTAGTAACGCGTGAAGAATTTCCGCTATCAAAGGCACAGGAAGTATTAAAGGATGAAACGGTAGCTGTTATCGGTTATGGTGTTCAGGGACCGGGACAGGCATTAAACCAAAAAGATAATGGGATAAATGTTATTGTAGGGCAACGTAAAAATTCTAAATCATGGGATAAAGCGGTTGCTGACGGATTTGTACCAGGTGAAACTCTTTTTGAAATTGAAGAGGCTTTACAACGTGGAACTATCATCTGTTATTTATTAAGTGATGCTGCACAGATTGAGTTATGGCCTACTGTAAAAAAACACCTTACTCCAGGGAAAGCTCTTTATTTTTCTCATGGATTCGGAATTACTTTTAATGAACAAACGGGTATCATCCCTCCTGCTGATGTAGATGTATTTTTAGTTGCACCAAAAGGTTCAGGAACTTCATTAAGACGTATGTTCTTACAGGGACGTGGACTGAACTCCAGTTATGCTATTTTCCAGGATGCTACAGGAAAAGCAAAAGATAGAGTTGTTGCTTTGGGAATTGCTGTAGGAAGTGGTTATTTATTTGAAACAGACTTTAAAAAAGAGGTATACAGTGATCTTACTGGTGAACGTGGAAGTTTAATGGGTTGTATTCAGGGTATTTTTGCTGCTCAGTATGATGTATTACGTGCTAATGGACACTCTCCTTCTGAGGCTTTTAATGAAACGGTTGAGGAATTAACTCAGAGTTTAATGCCTTTAGTTGCTGAAAACGGTATGGACTGGATGTATGCTAACTGTTCTACTACTGCACAACGTGGGGCTTTAGACTGGTGGACAAAATTTAGAGATGCTACTAAACCGGTATTTGAAGAATTGTATCATAGTGTTGCTACGGGTAAAGAATCTCAACGTTCTATTGACCTAAACAGTCAGCCTGATTATCGTGAGAAACTAAATGCGGAATTAAAGGAACTTCATGATAGCGAATTATGGCAAGCTGGTAAAGCGGTACGTAGTTTACGTCCTGAAAATCAACTGGTAGAAGAAGAATCAAAAGCTTAATACATTAGAGTTTAATATAAACATCCGTCACACGGAATAAAAGATACATAATATCATATCAATAGACTTTTATAGTCTTCCCTAAATCAAAATTAATATGATATTTCTTAAAATCTTGTGTGGCGGTTATTTACAACACGAAACAAAATGGGAAAAACATTAGTTGAAAAAATATGGGATGATCATGTCGTCAAAAGTGATGAAGGTTTTCCGGACATTTTATATATTGACACACATTTTATTCACGAAGTAACCAGTCCTCAAGCATTTGACGGACTACGTAAAAGGGGACTTCCTGTATTCAGACCTGCACAAACTATTGCTACTGCAGATCATAATATCCCTACTTTAAATCAACACTTACCTATTAAAGAAGAATTATCCCGTTATCAGGTGGACATGCTTACAAAAAACTGTACTGAATTTGGTGTGGAATTGTACGGCTTAGGTCATCCTTTTCAGGGAATTGTTCATGTTATCGGTCCGGAACTGGGAATAACTTTACCTGGTGCTACTATAGTGTGCGGAGACAGTCATACTTCTACTCATGGTGCTTTTGGATGTATTGCTTTTGGTATAGGAACTTCTCAAGTGGAGCAGGTTTTTGCTACACAGTGCTTATTACAGCAGAAACCAAAAACAATGAAAATTGAAGTAAATGGGGATTTGAAAGAAGGTGTAAGTGCTAAAGACATTATTCTATATATTATTTCTCAGATTTCTGCCGCAGGAGGTACAGGTTATTTTATTGAATATGCGGGAACTACAATTGAGAAATTAAGTATGGAAGCTCGTATGACTATTTGTAATATGAGTATTGAAATGGGTGCTCGAGGTGGTTTAATTGCTCCTGACCAGACCACTTTTGATTATATTAAAGGAAAAGAATTTGCACCTAAAGGAAACGACTGGGATAAGGCGGTTGCAAAATGGAAAACATTATATAGTGATAAGGATGCTTCTTTTGATAAAATATTACGTTTTAAAGCGGAGGATATTGAACCAATGATTACTTATGGTACAAACCCGGGAATGGGAATCGGTATCAGTCAGCCTATTCCTGCTACTAAAGATCAGATTTCTTCGGAACAACCTTCTTTCCAGAAAGCTCTTGATTATATGGGAATTAAAGGGGATTCTTTATTATTGGGAAAACCAATTGATTATGTTTTTATCGGTAGTTGTACTAATTCCAGAATGGAAGATTTACGTGAGGTTGCCGATTTTGTAAAAGGTAAACAGAAAGCAGAAAATGTAACGGTATGGATCGTACCGGGATCAAAACAGGTAGAACAACAGGCAATTGCGGAAGGATTAGACAAAATATTCGAAACCGCGGGTTTCCAATTACGTGAACCGGGATGTAGCGCTTGTCTGGGAATGAATGAAGATAAAATTCCTGCAGGAAAATATTGTGTGTCTACTTCTAACAGAAATTTTGAAGGCAGACAGGGTCCTAATTCAAGAACTTTTCTAGCCAGCCCTTTGACAGCCGCAGCCGCAGCAATCACAGGTAAAATCACGGATGTGAGAACGCTGATTTAATTAGTAGAGTATTCAGTTTACAGTACTCAGTATTCAAAACAGCTTTGCGAACCTTGCGTAAATCTTTGCGTTCATTACGGTTAAAGACCTTAAACTTTTAAAAACAAATATTAAAACAACTAACCTATACTTATGAGAAAATTTTCAAAAATAACGTCATCTATAGTACCGCTACCTATTGAAAATATTGATACGGATCAGATCATTCCGGCAAGATTTTTAAAAGCAACAACACGTGAAGGTTTTGGCGAAAATCTATTTTGTGACTGGCGCTATGAAAGCAATGGAAATAAAAGAGCAGATTTTGTATTAAATAATTCTCTATATAAAGGGGAAATACTGGTTGCAGGAAAAAACTTTGGTTGCGGAAGTAGCAGAGAGCATGCTGCGTGGGCAATTCAGGATTATGGTTTTCAGGTTGTAATAAGTAGTTTTTTTGCGGATATATTTAAAGGTAATGCACTCAACAACGGATTATTACCTATTCAGGTATCTGATGTATTCCTTCAGAAAATATTCAGTGCTGTAGCTCAGAATCCTGAAACACAGTTATTGGTAGATTTACAACAACAAATTGTAAAGATCGAATCTACGAATGATGAAGAAACGTTTGAAATAAATCCATATAAAAAATCCTGCTTATTAAATGGTTATGATGATATTGATTTTATATTAAACCAAAAAGAAGCAATAGAATCTTTTGAACAAAGAAGGGCTTAATATTAAACAGGAGATAGATCACAATTCAATATAAATACAAAATGAACAAATCAACAGTAGCAGAAATAAAAGAACGATTTGACAATGATGTAGAACGATTTTCAAATCTTGATACAGGACAAATCTCAACTATTGATGCAAAAATATCATTAGAGCTTATCACAGAAGCTTCTAAAAGAATTGTGCCTAATGCCGAAAATTTACTGGACATTGGCTGTGGAGCCGGAAATTATACTATAATGATGCTTTCTAAACTCCCTGATCTGAACTGTACACTGGTTGATTTAAGTAAACCTATGTTAAATAAAGCTTTTGAAAGAATATTAGATAAAACCAACGGGAAGACAGAAATCAAACAAGGTGACATCAGAGAGGTTAAACTACCGGAAAATCACTTTGACATTATTCTGGCAGGTGCGGTTTTGCATCATCTGCGAGATGATAAGGACTGGGAAACAACATTCGGTAAACTTTATAAACTGCTCAAACCGGGAGGTTGCTTAATGATCTCAGATCTGATCACACAGGATAACGAAATGCTGAATGATTACACCTGGGAAAGATATGGTGATTATTTGGAAAATCTGGAGGGTAAAGAATACCGTTCAAAAGTACTGGATTATATCGCTAAAGAAGATTCACCAAGATCAATGAGCTATCAACTGGATCTTATGAAAAAGGTTGGATTTAAAAGTACTGAAATACTACATAAGAATATGTGTTTTGGAGCTTTTGGGGGAATAAAATAAAAATAACATTAGATAATTATGTCAGAACCATTTGTCCATATAGAAAATCTTACACTTAAATTTCGTAATAAAACGATACTGGATAGTTTGTGCTGGCAAATAAATAAAGGGGAACAATGGTTACTTACAGGAGCCAGCGGCAGTGGTAAAACAACACTTGCAAAAATCATTGCTGGAATACTTCATACTGGTAATGATATCACAATAAATTATTGTGATACGTCAGCTCCGGGAACTTTGTATGTGGCACAATGGTTTCCGTTCAAAGACAAACAGGGAACAACTAGTTTCTATTATCAACAACGTTATAACAGTTCAGAAGCCGAAAATTGTAACACAGTATGGGACGAAATATCTTCTTATTGTGCAAAACTAAATAAAGGGTATCAGGATGGACTGAATATTTTAAAAACATTTGGGCTTTTTGATCGAAAAGAGGCTCCGTTGCTTCAATTGTCCAGTGGGGAACATAAGAAATTACAGTTATGTAAAGCATTTCTTCTGAAACCGCAATTGCTAATCTTGGATAATCCTTATACAGGGCTTGATATTGCAACACGCAGGAATTTGAATACTTTAATAAATGAGTGCTGTAGTCTGGGAATGCAACTTATTCTAATCAGTAATGATAATGATGAGCCTGCTTGTATCAACCGATTTGCCCGATTAGAAAAGGGTAAAATAAAAGTTTCTCTGACAAAAGAAACTGATCCTGCCACTTTTTATGAAAGAGATCTACTGGTTATACCTGAATTCTTAAAAAGAACGGACTATAATTTTGATGAGGTTATAAAACTAAAAGAGATAAATATTGAATATGGAAAAAAACAGATTCTTAAAGATATAAACTGGACGATTTATAGAGGAGAAAAATGGCTATTACAAGGACCTAACGGTTCTGGAAAATCTACTTTATTAAGTCTTTTAAATGGTGATAATCCTCAGGCTTATGCAAATGATATTTATTTATTCGGGAGAAAAAGAGGTACGGGAGAAAGTATCTGGGATATTAAAAAAAATATCGGTTTTATATCTCCTGAACTGCAATGGTATTTTGAACCGTCATCAACAGTATTTCAAGCTATTGCTTCGGGTTTCTTTGATACCAACGGGTTATTCAGAACTATTTCTGCTACTCAAAGTGAGAAAGTAAAGCAATTACTGGTATTATTTGGATTAGAAGAGGAAGAACATACTTTATTAAAACAGCTCCCTTTAGGAAAACAAAGACTGGCATTATTAGCTAGAGCGGTTATTAAGAACCCGCCATTACTCATTCTTGATGAGCCATGTCAGGGATTAGATCAACAACAGACTGCTTTATTTAATAATTTAGTAAATAGTATATGTGCAGAAGATCGTTCTCTCATTTATGTAGGTCATTTTGAAAATCAGTTACCAAACTGTATTGAATATCGACTAATCCTGAATAACGGGATTGCACAAAACACAAAACGTATATTAGAAAAGGAAACTATAAAATGAAAAAAAACATACTAATAATACCGGGAGATGGTATAGGTCCGGAAGTAACTATCTGGGGGAAAGCAGTACTGGAACAAATTGCTGTAGCATTTGATCATGAATTCACTTTTGATGAAGCCTTAATGGGACACGTAGCTATTGAAGCTACTGGTAATCCCCTACCTGATGAAACATTAGAAAAAGCTAAAAATAGTGATGCTATACTTTTTGGAGCGGTAGGTCATGCTAAATATGATAATGATCCTTCTTTAAAAATAAGACCGGAACAGGGTTTACTTAAAATAAGAAAGGAACTGGGTTTGTATGCGAACCTACGTCCTATCTTGCTATTTGATGAATTATTAAATGCTTCAAGTATTAAATCAAGCATATTAAAAGGTACAGATATTTTGTTTTTCAGGGAGCTGACAGGTGATGTTTATTTTGGAGAAAAAAAACGCTCTGAGGACAGAAATACGGCATCGGATTTAATGATCTATCATAAATATGAAGTTGAAAGAATAGCTCATAAGGCTTATCAGGCAGCTATGCAACGTAATAAAAAACTTTGTTCTGTAGATAAAGCAAATGTACTGGAAAGCTCCAGATTATGGAGAGAAACGGTTCAGGAAATTGCAAAACAATATCCAGAAGTTGAAACGGAACATATGTTTATTGATAATGCTGCTATGCAGCTTATTAAAGACCCAAAACGATTTGATGTGGTTTTAACGGCAAATTTATTTGGTGATATATTAACGGACGAAGCTTCACAAATCGCAGGTTCTATGGGTATGCTCGCCTCTGCTTCTATTGGTGACGGTACAGGGTTTTTTGAACCTATTCATGGTTCAGCACATGATATCGCAGGGAAAAATCTGGCAAATCCACTGGCTTCTATTTTATCTGTAGCACTAATGCTGGAAATCAGCTTTGGACTGAAAGAAGAAGCTAAAATGATTGTCGATGCTGTTAATCGGGTTTTGAAAAAAGGCTTCAGAACAAACGATATTGCGGATGAATCTACCCAACCTAATTCTATATTAGGAACGAAAGAAATGGGTAAACTTATTTTAAAATTTATTACAGAAAAAGAAAACATTAACTACTAAATCCAATATTTTATGTTACATGATCCTAACAGAGTTTATGTATTTGATACCACCCTTAGGGATGGTGAGCAGGTACCGGGTTGTCAATTGGCAACCCCTGAAAAAATAGTAATAGCTAAAGCATTGGAAACATTAGGTGTAGATGTTATTGAAGCTGGTTTTCCGGTTTCAAGTCCGGGTGATTTTCAAAGTGTTATCGAACTTTCTAAAGCGGTTAAAGAACCTATTATATGTGCTCTGACCAGGGCTAATAAAAAAGATATTGAAATTGCTGCTGAGGCTTTAAAATACGCAAAAAGACCTCGTATTCATACTGGTATAGGGGCTTCTGATACTCATATTCAATATAAATTCAACAGTACTCGTGAAGAAATTCTGCAACGTGCGGTTGATGCGGTTAAATATGCTAAAAAATTCGTTGAAGATGTTGAATTCTATGCAGAAGATGCGGGACGTGCTGATAACATTTTCTTAGCTCAAATGATCGAAGCAGTAATTGCTGCGGGAGCAACTGTAGTTAATATTCCGGATACTAATGGGTATTGCTTACCGGAACAGTATGGAGCTAAAATCCTTTATTTAAAGGAAAATGTAAAAAACATAGATCAGGCTATCATTTCTGTACATTGTCATAATGATTTGGGATTAGCTACTGCTAATACACTTTCGGGTATTGCAAATGGTGCGCGTCAAATCGAATGTACGATCAACGGAATCGGAGAACGTGCGGGTAATACAGCATTAGAGGAAATAGCAATGATCCTTAAAACACATCATGCGCTAAACTTACATACTAATCTTGATACGAAACATTTCTATGAAATCAGCTCAATGGTAAGTCGTATGATGCATATGCCGGTACAGCCTAACAAAGCCATTATAGGACAAAATGCTTTTGCTCACAGTTCGGGTATTCATCAGGACGGATTTCTGAAACACAGAGAAAACTATGAGATCATGAATCCTGAGGATGTAGGTATTAATAAAGCTGATATTATTTTAACTGCCCGAAGTGGTCGCCATGCTTTAAAACACCATTTAGAACGTTTGGGTTATGATATAGAGCGTGTCAATTTAGAAAACATATACGAACGTTTTGTAATCATGGCAGATGAGAAGAAAGATATAACGGATGATGATCTTCTTTATTTAATGAGCGATGGTGAGGAAGATCCGTATAAAAACGGATATAAATTAAACTTACTGCAGGTCGTTTGTGGTGATTCTTTAAGTCCTACAGCCAATATTAAATTGGAATATAACGGAAAGGAACATGAAGGAATGGCAAAGGGTAATGGTCCTGTAAATGCTACTATAAAGGCAATAGAGAATATTATTGGAAAGGATATACAGGTAAAAGAATTTAATATACAGGCTATGCACGGCGGCAGTGATGATGTAAGTAAAGTAAACATGAAGGTATCTTATGACGGCAGAGCTTATCTGGGTTATGGTTTCAGTACTGATATTGTAAAAGCTTCTGCTAATGCTTATCTGGATGCCATCAATAAATTTTTATAAGATATGAATATAGAGAAAGAAACAGAACTAGATTTTATTGCAGCAGCAAAAAAAATCAGTAATACAGTCAAAAGAACGCCTTTAGAATATAATATCAGTCTGTCAGAAAAGTACAATGCGAATATTTATCTGAAACGAGAAGACCAGCAGGTTGTTCGCTCTTATAAACTACGGGGAGCGTATAATATGATTAGTACACTTTCAGCAGATCAGCTAAAAAATGGTGTTGTATGTGCCAGTGCGGGTAATCATGCTCAGGGTGTTGCCTACTCATGTAAAAAATTAAATGTTAAGGGAGTAATCTTCATGCCGGAGATTACCCCTAAACAAAAAATAAAACAAACGGAAATGTTTGGGGGTGACACTATCGAAATTGTACTTATCGGAGATACATTTGATGATTGTATGAAAGAGGCTTTAAAATATACAGAAGCACATCGGATGACTTTCATCCCTCCTTTTGATAATGAAAAAATTATTGAAGGTCAGGGAACTGTGGGCGTTGAAATATATGAGGATCGGCCTGATGTTGATGTTGTTATTATGCCTATCGGCGGAGGTGGATTAGCTTCGGGTATCAGCCGATATATAAAAACAGTGAAACCTACTGTACAACTAATCGGGGTTGAACCGACAGGGGCTCCTTCTATGAAGAAAGCAATAGAAAATGGTGGTCCGGTAACTTTGACGCATATAGATAGTTTTGTAGATGGTACGGCTGTTAAAAGGGTTGGCGACCTCAATTATAAATATTGTAGCGACCTGCTGAATAAAATAGTTATAGTCCCTGAGGGCAAAATCTGTACTACTATTTTAAAATTGTATAATGAAGATGCTATTGTTGCGGAACCGGCAGGTGCTCTGGCTGTTTCTTCTTTAGATCAGTTAAAAGATGTAATAGAAAATAAAACGGTTGTCTGTATTGTTAGTGGAGGAAATAATGATATTGAACGTATGCAGGAAATAAAGGAAAAATCACTTTTATTTGAAGGGTTAAAACATTATTTTATTGTTCGTTTCCCTCAAAGACCGGGCGCTCTGAAACTATTTGTTAATAAAGTACTGGGACCTCAGGATGATATTACCCGTTTTGAATTCATCAAAAAAACAAATCGGGAAAACGGACCTGCATTAGTGGGTATCGAACTTACAAAAGCTTCTGATTATAATTCTCTTACGGAAAGAATGAAAGAGTATAAATTTGATGTTATCGAATTAAATAATGATCAGACCTTGTTTGAATATCTGGTGTAATCCTAATGTACGATATTCAGAAGAAAGAGTCAAGAGCCAAGAAGAAAGAGATTTATGATATTTTTAGAAGAAAGAGGCAAGAATCAAGAAGCAAGAGATTTACGATATTGAATATATATAGAGGTGCGTTAAAACGCACCTCTATATATCTCAATACTCAATTCTAACAGCTCAGTACTACTATAATTTTACTTCTAATAATTTATAAAATTCCTTAAGGATTGTAGGATGTCCGGGCCAGGCTGGTGAGGTAACCAGATGTCCGTCTATTAGTGTTTGTGTTGGTGCTACTTTTTTATAGGTCCCTCCTGCTAAAGTAACTTCGGGGGCTACGGCGTCATAACAGGTTAGTGTTCTGCCTTTTACTACATTAGCGGCTGTTAAAACCTGAATCCCGTGACAAATAGCGGCTACGGGTTTCTGTTTATCAAAAAAGTGTCTTGTATATTCCAGTACTTTTTCTTCTCTTCTTATATATTCCGGGGCTCTGCCTCCTGTAATATACAATCCGTCATAATCATTCAGATTTACTTCATCAAAACTTTTATTTAACTGAAAATTATGTCCTCTCAATTCGATATAAGTCTGAAATTCTGTAAAATCATGGATAGCAGTCGCTATCATATCTCCTTTCTTTTTACCGGGACAAACAACGTCTACAGCGACTCCTACTGATAAAAGCGCCTGATAAGGAACCATAACTTCATAGTCTTCTACGAAGTCTCCTGCTAGCATTAAAACTTTTTTACTCATAACTATTTCATTTTATTTAACTATACTAATATATTTATAAAATTAGGAAATTACACTACTTCAAAACTTAAATTCATTTTATTTTTATTTTGAATAACAACAAACTTTATACGTTTCTGATCTTAAATACTTACTTTAGTAGTCCTACTTTATTAAAGCTTAAAAACAATGGAAAATATTTTAAAAGAAGATATTCAGGGAACAATAGGAACAAAAAACTATTTATGTGAAATACAGTGGCGAAACGGAACATTAATAATGGATGAACCATTAGATATGAATGGACAGGATATTGGTCCTGATCCCTACTCTACTCTTTTATCTTCGTTAGCCGGATGTACACTTATTACTCTTCGAATGTATATTGACAGAAAAAACTGGAATATCCCTGAAATTAAAGTTTCCCTGAATTTAAGTCAGGAAAACGCACCAGAACTAACTACTCATATTACTAAAAACATTCAGTTTTCAGGAGAAGTTACTCTGGAACAAAAGGAACGTTTATTAATAATAGCTGAAAAATGTCCAATCTCAAAAATCCTTAAAAATAATGTTATTATTCATTCGGCAACCTAACAAATTTCTGAATCTTATTCATTATATAACCTAACGATATATTTAGAAATATTCTAAGCAAATAGTGATAATTATTAAATTATATTTATCTAAAATTAAATATCATGCTTTTTTATTTTTAATTCTTTAAAAAGAATCGTAACTTGTTATTATCAAATTTTAATCAAACTAAAAGTTGGTATAACTTTTAAATACCCTTTATTATGAAGAAAATATTATATCCTACTGACTTTACAGAAACTTCCGAGAATGCTTTCTTATATGCCTTAAATTTTGCAAAAGCTACGAAAGCAGAAATTATTATACTACACGTTTATCCTTTCCCTTCTGTAAAGCTGGGAACCATCCCTGAAAACATCGAAAGAGCCTACACTACTTATGAACTTGAAAAACTGGAAGAGTTTAGAGATATTGTTATTCAATTAAGAAAGATTGCTTCTGATAATGATCTGTCCAATATTAAACTAACACATATTTTAAGGAGCGGTCAACCACTTATTGCAATTGAAAATGTGGCCAGAGAGGAAAATGTCGAATTGATAGTAATGGGAACAAAAGGATCGGAAGGTCTTCAGGAAACATTACTGGGATCTACAACGGGAAACATTATAATGAACTGTAAATGCTGGGTTCTTGGAGTACCGGAAACAAGTCATTATAATGGTATCAAAAATATCACTTTTACAACACGATTTAAGGAAAAAGACAAAGAGGCTCTAACTGAAATCCTTAATTTTCCAAATCTAAAATCTCCTGATGCTAAAATAACATGTCTTCATATTAAATCTCCAAATACAGAAATAAATGATACTGCTATTAAAGAATGGAAAGAAGAATTTAAAAATACAAATCTTAATTTTGAAATAAAAGAAAATAATAATGTACAGAAAGGTATTTTTGAATACCTGAAAGAATCAAAATCAGATTTATTGGTTATGCTTACTTATAAAAGAGGTTTTTTTGGAGAAATGTTTGAAAAAAGCGTTTCCAGAAAATTAGCATATCATACTGAAACTCCTATTTTAGTATTACATGAGGCTAATTATAAGCCACAATAAATACAGTAAATATCTCAATTAAAAAGGTCTGTGTTTTAAAACACAGACCTTTTAATTAAAATGCTTTTCAATATTAAAAAACACTCTTCAAATTATTTGATTTTTAAAAGTTCTTTAATAATGTTTATTTCATTATAGGAAGGATGCGTAATTGTAATCCATTTTTCCAATCCTAAATTTTTTGCCTGGATAAAAGAATCATTATACTTTTTAAGAGACTTCTTTCTTAGTAACAAGTCTTGCTGAAATTTCTCTAATCCCTGAAAAATTTTTGTTTGTTCTAGTTTTTGTTTCATAATAGGGGATTTTAATAACACGTTTAATATATATTTAATAACTCAAATCTTTATTCTACTCTAAAAAATAAATAATTTTTACCAATTTAACATTTTTTTTACACATAAACAAAACATATAGATATTTAAATAACTCACCCTAATTAAACAGAAGAATAAATTTGTTCTATATTATTTAAAGAGTAATCTTTGTCATATTATTATTCCAGTTTACCTATGTCAGAACATAAACACTTTCTTATTCATAAACCTCATGGTTATTTAAGTCAATTTATATATACTTTAAAAAAGAAAAAATTACTGGGCGAATTATATGATTTTCCTGAAGGAACTATGGCTATCGGTCGTTTAGACGAAGATTCTGAAGGATTGTTATTACTTACTACAGATGGTAAAATGAGTGAAATAGTACGTAGTAAGAAAGTACCAAAAGAATATTATGCTCAAGTGGATGGTATTATAGATGAAACAGCTATTACTCTTTTAAAACAAGGTGTAGAAATAGGATTTAAGGGGATCAAATACCAGACATTACCCTGTAAAGCTCATTTACTAAAAACAGCTCCTGACTTTCCTGCTCGTACTAAAAAAATACGTGATGAAAGACACGGACCTACTTCTTGGGTTTCTATAACATTAAATGAGGGTAAATTTAGACAGGTACGGAAAATGACTGCTGCTGTTGGTTTTCCTACATTAAGACTAATACGTGTACGTGTTGGAGATATTCATCTTAATGATCTGAAAGCTGGAGAAGTTCTGGAAGTTCCAGGGTTTTTTAATAGTTAATAATTGATAGTTTTGTGAGATGTTATCTGTGAGATGTAAAAAGTAGGGCTAACCGCAGAGGACCAAAGGTTTACGCAAAGTTCGCAAAGTCTTTATAAAAACTGTAAACTTATTTACCGCAAAGATGTTCTGAAAACTGTATACTGAAACTGTAAACTCATTTACTACTCCTTTTCGCTCTGAAACTCCTGCTCGTCTTCTATTATTTCATTAATGACTCTTTTTGATTCGGGGACACTGTCATCTTCACCTAAAAGTATTCCCCAAGGCTTTAAACTGTCTACATGATCAAAGATTACTTTAAAAATAGCAATAACGGGTATTGAAAGGAACATACCGGTTATTCCCCACATCATTTCTCCTATTACTAATCCTAGTAAGGCAATCAGAGTATTTATTTTTACTTTGGAGCCGACTATTTTCGGCATAATATAATTACCGTCAATAATGTGAATAATAACTACTGCAATAATTACAAATAAAACATGGCTTGGTGTCATTGTAGTGAAAGTAATCAATACTGTTAAAAGCATCGAAACAGAAATTCCGATATAAGGAATAATATTAAAAATTCCTGTAATCAATCCTAATAAAAAACCATATTTAACTCCTATTATTTCAAATGCAATACAGGCTAATGTTGTAACAATAATCATCTGAATAAAGAGCCCAAGTATATATTTCTTTACTATATACTGTATTTTATTAATTACTGCATATACTACTATGCTATGTTTATCGTGAAATAAAGAAACTATAAATCGCAATAATAGTCTGCGGTGTAACAATATAAAAAAAGTATACAGAAAAATAAACATCAGAAATAATAATAAAGAGGAAATAGATAGTAAAGCCTGTCCTACTATTGAAGTTCCTTTGCTTATAACTTCTGATGCTGTACTATTTATATAGCTTATCTGATCTTTGTTATCAATATGAAATGTTTCTGATATCCAGTCCTGTAATTTTGTTGTGGCTTCTAAAACTTGTTGCTTAAAAACCGGTAGATCCTGTAACAAATCTGTTAACTGTGTTCCTAATAAAAACAATACTCCTAAAATGAAAACAGTCAAAGCTATTATTACTACTAATGAGGAAATAACACGTGGCATACGAAAACGGCGTTCCAGAAATCCGGCAAAAGGTAAAAGAAGTAATGAAAATAAAAAAGCAAATAATAATGGAGCAACAACTGTTTTACCAATAATAGCAATATAACTTAAACAAATCAAACTGATTAAAACTTGTGCTAACTTGGTATAAAAAGGCGCTGTACGAATCATTTACTACTTATTTTGAATGATGAATTTTAAAATATTCTTAATTTTAGAAAATACTGAGTTATCTTCCAAACTTGGGTAAAGATAGGTTATACTTCACTGCTACAATACGCAAAAATACAATTATTGCTCCTGAAAGTAAAAAATTAGTATTTCTTTCTACTCCGAAAGAATTAAGAACGAGATATAAAATAGCTCCTACTAAACAAGCGGTTGCATAAACTTCTTTATGAAAGATAATTGGGGTTTCATTTGTTAATACATCTCTGGTTACTCCGCCCATTACTGCGGTAAACATTCCCATAATAGCTGCAATAACGGGACTTACACCATCTCCAAAATGTAATGCTTTTTCTGTTCCTACAATGGTAAACAAGGCGATTCCTAAAGTATCAAATAAAAAGAATGTTCTTCTTAATCTTGCGAAAAACGGGAAAAAGATACCGGATAAAACAATCCCCAGAAGAATTGCAAAAATAAAATTGGTGTCTCCTATCCAGAATAAAGGATAACTTCCTAATAATACATCTCGTAAACTACCTCCTCCTATTGAGGTAATAAAGGCAATAAAGGTTACTCCAAACCAATCCTGTTCTGACTTTTCTGTACCTGCCAAAGTTCCTGAAACGGCAAAAAAAACGGTTCCCAACAACTCAAAAACATATTGAATCTGCATTATTCTCTTTTTTAATTAATGATATTCTAAAGTAAAAATTCTTTTAAAACAAAACAAGCTTTTCATATAATTGTATATAAAAAGCTGTTTTATTTCAGGCGGCAAATATATAAAGTAATTTAATAGAAAACGGAAAAGAAAAAAATCTAATTAAGAAGCAAAAGGAAAATTTAGAGAGAGTTTAACTCTCTCTAAATAAAACTAAATTGTTTTAAGCATAAGCAATCAATTTCCAGGTAACATTCTTATATATTACTTTTGAACGTTTTTTATAAAACAGTAAATGAAAACCATACAGGTACATGGTCTGATATTTTTTTTGCCTCTTTCAATGATTCAAATTTTTTATAAAAGGGAATAATTCCTGAATTGATTTTATTGATTTTCATTGAATTATAAAATATATTATCAAACTCTGAAGCGAGACATTGTTCTTGTCTGCATTCTTGTTTTAATGATGTTTTCTGGTTATTTAAAATGGGATTATACCCCATCTTTTTTAACGGATTAAAAACGGTATGTGATTGTGGACAATTAAAATCTCCTACAAAAATTAAATTTTTATCGGGATACTGAGCGGGTAAAAATTTGAAATATTTAATCTCTGTTTCGGGTTGCTTCTTTTTTGTAATGGCATGGAAATTAACTACTGTGAAATTCTTTTTTTCATATTCAAAGGTGCAATAATAAGGTTCTCTGTCTATTACCGTTTTATAGGTTTGTTCTAACCATGCTTTTCCTTTTTTCTTTACTCTATGTGTTTTCCATATAAAGGCATACCGCTCTGTTTTATAGGCACTGCTTATAGTGGGTACACTAACTGAATAATTCCATTTTGCTCCTTTTTTATTTAATGCTTCGTTTAATCTGGCTACTGCTTGTATTCCTCCTACTCCTGCAACGACTTCTTGGATGGCAATAATATCACAATCTCTAATGGTATTAGCAATAAAATTAATGGTTGAATCTGCTTTTGTTTTTCCGAAATTTTTAAGATTCCAGGAACATACTTTTACTTGTCCGAAAAGTGAACCTAGAAAAATAAAATAGATAAACAGACTATGATAATATTTCATTCTTTCGTTTGATAACTGGATAGTTTTTAATTGATAGTTTACAGTTGATAATTGATAGTTTTTGAATACTGAGAAACGGTTTACTCTTGTATCTTTCTTCTTGTCTCTTGATTCTTTTTCTAAGCTATCGTAAATTGTATATTTAGAATATACCTAACAGGTTTTTTAACCTGTTAGGATAACGTATATAGTCAGATTCTAACTAAAAAGTGATTTCTACTCTTCTGTTTTTTATTCTGCCTTCTTCTGTATCGTTTGATGCAACGGGGTTATCGATTCCTCTGCCTTTTGCAATAATACGATTAGAATGAATTCCTTTTGTAACTAATATTGCTTTGAAACTATCTGCTCTTTGCTGTGATAATCTCTGATTTATAGTACTGTTTCCTTCGCTACTTGCAAAACCATTTACGTTTACTTTTGCTTCGGGATTGTTCTTCAGATAGGAAATAATCTGAATTACAATATAATCGTCTATCGTGATTACTGATACTGAGCCTTTATTGAATGTTGCAGGGATTTTATTATTCAAATCGGAACTGTTTACTAGCGAAACGAATTCTGTTACTTTTACATCTGAATCTACTTTGTCTATTTCTGATTCTGAAACAACTGATTTTGATACCTCAACATCTGAAATAGCTTGTTTTACTGCATCATCTGGTTCCTCTGTGGTTTCTGAGAATCCATTATCTGTGTTCTCAGTCGGAAATGTATCATTCGCTTTTTGTGAAAATAAAAACCATAAAGAAACAACAATTAATGCAAATCCCAATGTTATGAATATTCCTTTTTTTGATTTTACAGGTTCGTCATCTGTTGCTACTGATGAATCTATTTTGCTTTTTGATAAATTAAATGTATTTGTCTTTTGAGATGGTTTGGAAAGATTAATCTTAGATTTATTTCCGTCATTTTTACTTAGATTGAAAGCCATATTATTATATTTTTAGAATTTAATATATTTTGTTCAATCCCTACAAGGTCAAAAAATACCTTGCAGGAACTTTGCAGAGCAGATTTAATAAACATATTACTGAATTATACCTAACAGGTTTTAGAAACCTGTTAGGATATAGATAGGCTATTTTTTAACCTTGTAAAAGGTTTTATTTTTTATTGATATAATTCTATCAGAGTATTTAATCCTCCTCCGAATGCTTGTCCTAAGGCTTCTACATTCCAGTTTCCTCCGTTTCTGGAAATGGAAGCAATTATTATGGAATCTTGTCCTTCAAAAACATCGGTAAGGCTAAATTCACATAATACTGTATTATCGTTTCCGTTTCGAATCTTGATATAGGCATTTCGAACGTTTCCAAAATGGTGTCCGTGTTCTTCTGATTCATGGATGGTAACGGCAAAGTATAGAAACTCTACGCTACTGTCTATTTTTGACAGGTCGATTGTAACGGATTCGTCGTCTCCATCTCCTTCTCCTCCTCTGCTGTCTCCTAAATGTTGTACTGCTCCTTCGGGACTTTTCAGATTATTATAAAATATAAAAAACTCATCTTGTGGTAATTTACCATTGGCTCCAAGCATAAAAACGGATACGTCACAGTCTACTTTATGCCCGTTTATTGTTGCTTCATCCCAGCCGAGACCTGCTATAATATTCTGTAAACCCGGTTTTTCTTTTACTAATGAGATCGGTTTCTTTTTTTCTAATTTAATTGACATATTATTTAATTTATTAGGTTAATTTATTTTCTTTGAATCGGGTAATGGTGGTGTTTCTACCATTTTTGGTTTTATAATTTTCTCTTCTTTTTTCTTCGGGATCTGAGGCAAATCGGGTGTGTTTTTACTTTTCTTTACTTCAGGAACAATTGGTTTGACTATCGCCGAACTGGTATTTTCTACTTCTTTCTTTTTTATGGATAATTTTGGTAGTGGAATAACTACTTTATTTAATACTGGTGGTTCAACCAGAAGCTCTATACTTCTTTTTTTTACTAAAGGTTCGGGTAAGACAGGAACGCTTTTTAAACTTTTATAGTTTTGTTCTTCTATTGTAAAAGCTAATCTGTTTAATACTTTAGAGAATAAAATCGGTTTTATCGGAATAATATTCTGATATTTATGAGACAATTTTTCTATAAAATAATCTGAGTTTATTTCGTCTCCTGCTACTATAAATTTTAGGTTTTGATTCTGTACTATGGAAAATTCTGTTAGAAAATTATTTATTGCATTGTATAACTTATTCTCAAATCCTAAATAAAATAGCTTTTGGTTTATTTCACTGATTTTTAAACGAACGAATGCTTTTGATCCATCAGATAGTTCTATAGTTCCTGATGGTATTGCTGAGCCTTTTTCTAAAAACTGTCGTGCATAGGGTATCAAGTTTGAAATCTCTTCTTCTTTATTCAGTACGACATGTGTACTGGCTACTGCTGCAGTATACATTAACTCTGCTGTAATTCTTAATCTTGGATCTGCACCTAAACCGGGAAATAATTTATTGTGTTTTGGTACTGATAAACCGGACTGAAAATAAAGAATCAGCAGGGAACTGTTTACGGGTTGTAACTTAATAATATTGTCCTGAATGGTTACTGTTTTGTTATTCTCTTTTAATTCTTCTAGTAAAAACGGATCAATACTAAATGTTTCAAAATTCTGAAAACCTGCTTCTGAAAATAATTGTGTTATTACTGCTTTTTCTTTTTCCTGAATATCGTTTTCAAAAACAAATCGTAATGGAAACTCTGCTTTACAGGAGGTTATTAGTATTGATTTATGTACTACTGTACTCAGAAAATGATTCAATACAACCTCAACAGCTTGGTATAACAAAAATTTTATCTGTTTTGTATGTCCGTGAAATGGAAATGAACCCACAGAACTGATAATTTCTTCAAAATAATTTCCGTAGGCATTAGGATCTCCATTCAGAAACTGCTGTTTTGCAAAGGACCCAAAAGAAAAAGTATGATTATCTGAATAGAAATATAATGGATGGGATGCTTCTCCATTCCATTCTAACAGGGTAACTTTACCTCCTTTTTGCTGATAATGAAAAGTAATCTGATTACGACTTATATGTACAATTACACAATATTGCATCTTAAATTAGTTTATAATTTATAATTGATAGTTGATAGTTTTCTTTCAGTTGATAGTTGATAATGGATAGTTTTTAGTTATCAATCGCTATTTACTGAAGACTATGACTGATAACTATTTTCTATCCGACAATCAGAAACTATCCATTATCAACTATAAACTATTTCTGTCAACTATTTCTAGTTCATCTTTTTCAATACTACTTCTTCTAAAAATTTCATCCCTTCTAAAATGATTATGGGTGCTGAAAAATCAAAATTGTCATCGTCTGTTTTTTTATCTTGGGCTTGTCTGAATTCGGGTAGGTTCTTGATATAACTACAGATATTCATTTTCTTAAATCCATCCATACAGTCTGCTTTTGAAAGTGGTAACTGAAAAAACTGGGTGGTTACATTATAAAATTCATTGGCAAACTCCATAAACTTCGGACAGGGCTTATTCTCGTCTTGTGGTGTGGAAATAAAATAACTTTCTATATTCTGAAACATTAATCCGTTAATGGAGGTATCGAATGCTAAATCAACCCACTTCCCGTCTTTTTGCAACAATTGGAAATTCTCTTCTCCTATCAGTTCAATAACGGTATTGTTTTCGGGAACATATAAACGTTGTGTCGGATAGGACAATCCTTTGGACACTTCGTATTTTAAATCCCCAAGTTCTGAAAGGGGATTAATATTAGGTGGTCCTGAAAGGTGCTCTTGTGCTTTGTGTATTCCTCCAAAACCTTTTATAAACTGATTTAAATAATACTGCTGGCTGGCTTGTGGATTAATTGCTCCAAACCAATCAAATATTCTGGCTCCTTTTCCTGTAAATACAATATTTATCTTTGGTACCCAGTTTTCCATTCCGGGAACTTTATCGGGACTTGCATCTATTTCTTTTTTTAATTTATAGGATAATTGCCCGGCATAGTACATTATAAGACCTGTTACGTAGAGATTTACACAGATCAATTCTTTACAGTTGGCTTCGAGTAATTTATAGAACTCTTTAAATTCTTCTCCTTCTAATCGATCTACGAGTTGTTCAAAATAATAAGGGGCTGTGGAGGAACTGTATTTATTTTCTCCTTTGTTGATTCCCTGAATTGTTATTCCTTTTCTTTCGAGCATGGTTACTAATACGGAACGGAAATTTTTAGAATACTTTGTTGCTTGGGAAATGCACTGAGCAGCAAAACGAATGGAGCTTTGTTTTACCATTGCTAATCCGGGTCCGTTGTTTCCCATCATCTGACATAAGGCGCTGATGTCGGTCGTACTTCCGCCAATATCAAAGCAAAGGGTCAGATTGTTTTTATCATTCTCTATGGCGTTTGTATTGGCTAAATAATTAGCAACTGCACAGGCTTCTGTTAATGCTGCGCTACTGTCTAACTGAACAAAATCAAATTTAAAGGGTTCGTTATTTATATTTATTTCCTGAATTTTTGAACTTTTATCTTCTTTTGTTCTCCATCCATTTGTAGGTTTTGAATTTTCATTTGATTCAAATTCTGATGTTGCATCCCAGTTTGATACTGCGTTATTACTAGCTCCCCATCCATCATTTGTATTAAAATTACCAGATTCAAAAACGCTTTCAAGTTGCTTGTATTTAATTCCTGAATTTGTAAAAACTTCTAGTTTACAGTTATTCTCTATCAATGGATTAATAGTGTCAAGGGTAGACCATATCTGATTGTATTCGCTTATTAAACTCTGACTCATTGAGGACGGATAGGACCATTTTAATGTTTTTGGAAAATGGTTTTCTTCAAATAACTGGGCATAAATATGAAGTAAAAGGGTACTTAAGTAGGCTTTTTTATGACTGTTTTCTATTTCATGGGAAGACCACTTCATATTGTGTACTATTTCTACTCTTCCTACTCCTATTTCTGCTTCTTGTACTGGTAGATAATTTAAATAATATCGGTTATCGGTTCCTTCTTCTATAGGTAGATTTTTTTCAAAACAAGGGAAACCGCCTATAATGGGTTCGGATAGTAAGGAAGCTGTTGTTTGTTGTTCTTTTTCTTTATGGATTCGTTTTGAATCGTGGAGGGTAATTATTGATTTAATGGCATTTCCTCTTATTTCATCGTTCTGAAAGAAAAATATTTCATTCTCTACGGCATGTCTTTCATCATTGTTTTTTACATCGTTTCTCAACAATGAAATACGTCTGTTTTTAAACTGAAATGATTTCTGAATCTGCTGATCGGTAATGGAATAATAGGCAACACTTGTATTTGTACTTCCAAAGTCGATTCCTAAGGCTGCCTGTTTTAATGATATGGTATCATTCATTCTGTTTCTAATTCCTTGCCCTTCCATATTTTCATATTTTATTATGGTAAAACCACCGTCTTTTCCCTGAAAGGAAAACTTTAATCCTTTGAAAGGTTTTGTACTTTCATAGATCTCATATTTATAGGGCACGTCTGCTACAGTGTTGTTATAACCAATTTTTAGGGAGGCTAATGATTCGTCTGTAATTTTCCCATCGGAAGCTAGATAAACAGGTTCTCCTTTGTCATCTGTCAATATTCGGAAATATTCATCTTCTGTATCCATAATCATTGGTTTTGCCTGCCAGTTCGGTGAATTATGGGGTAGCTCTGAATACATTTCATATTTATTCCATTGTTTTGAAATAAAGTTGGGCCAGATCAGAATGTCTTTATACTGAATTACTTTTTTTGCTACTTTATAATTCTGAGTTTTTGAAATTTCTCTGTTGGTTTGTGTAAATAGTTTTAGGGTTACTTTTACTATTTCTGAATTGGGATCGTATTCTGCATAGATACGGGAACGTACGTCACTGTTGTCTGTTCCTAAAAGGGAACCAAGATTTTTACCAAAAACATTTAGTCCTAAAGGGGATAACGGTAATGAAAAATAACTGTATGTTCCGTATTCTCCTTTTACTTCTGCTTTTAAAAGATATAGGGATCTGTTCACTAAATAACTATCCGTCTTTTCTCCACAGTCTATATTTGCGATCTCACATTGTTGGGGTTCTAATAACAGGTCTTTGGGATCAAAAACAATTCTTCCTGTTTCGGGTTCTGTATAAATAATGCCTTCTGAGCCATATAATTCTGTGGAAAAATTAAACAGCAAACTGAAAGGGGTCTGAAAACAGCTTACCTCGGGGGTTTGTTCTTCTATGGAGATTCCTTTTGCTACTGCATATTTTTCTATTTCGGTAAGCCATGATTGAAGATTACCGTTAATATTGCTGTAATTGGGCTTTAATATTTCTTCTAGGGCATCAAAATTCTTTCTGAATTTTTCTACATTGTTATTGATATGTTTTACATAGCTATGCAGTTCTTTTAGCTCTTTTGGGCTGATATCTGAATGCAACGGGTCTGTAAATTTTTTAGTCTGTTTGTTTATAAATGGTTTTTCTTCTTCTTCTGTAATGGTATAGGAAACGGATGTAAACAAAAAACTGTCGGGTGATGTTCCTCCTATTACTTTTCCTTTGTACAGGATTATGTCTATGAAGGGAGTTTTTAATGAGTTTACGGGGACTGACTGATCGCACCATAATGGTTTTCTTTCGAATAATACGTTGCCAAAGGCTCCTTTGGGTTCATAAATGTTTTCTGTGTCATTTATTGTATTTCCGTCTGAATAGGATAAATGAATACGTTTTATCTGAATATCGTTATAGTTTAAGGCAATGGAGGCTATCAATCCACGCCATTCGTCTATTAGGGATCCATAAAAACGAAGTAATCCGGAGATTTGTACTTTGGGGTCGGTTACATTGTCTAATGCGTTCTTAAAGAGGTTTGCTCTTGCAAAAACGGAGGGCATACCGGATACAACGGCGCCTATGTTTCCTTTGCTGTTTCCTTGTTTGTCTTCTCCTGTTGCGGGAGTAATGATCTTTTTTGTGAAAGTAGGAAATATGGCTGTCATTGGGGACCAAACGTGTTTTGCTCCTTGTGGTTGTGCGCTTGCTTCTACTTTTATAACTAATGATTTTAATTCTTCTGCCATTTTAAACTAAGTTTTTGTGTGAATTACTTATTGCATTGAATACGTGTGCTAAAAACTTTTCTTTTGTGGTGGTTACTTTCTGCTCTTCTTTTGGTGCTCCTTCTTTAATCAACCTGTCTACAAAGGTTCCATAACGACTGGAAAGTAATCCGCCTTTATCCCAATGATACTGGGGGTCTTTGAACAATGCGCCAACATCAATGTCATCGAGCTCTTTTTTTACTTTTGTAAAGGCTTTGTCGTCAAACAGAAACTGTCCTGAGCCTACTGTACTTTTTATCTGATAAATCCAGCCGTCTATTAGGTTTTCTCCAGAAAAGTCATAGGCAAATAGTTTCATATAGATATCAATATCTTTGCATTCTTCTTGGGTAATGGCGTCATAATCATATATTTTCTGATTATTTAACTGTTTGATAAAGCCTTGCATACCGTTATCTCCAAAGGCTGCTTTGTTACGGGAAAGTACAATATGAGCGAGGGAAAGGAAAGCTCCTAAACGATTGGCAAATACTTTTCCTGCGTTATTATCTTTTCCTACGAAGTCATTGAAATCAAAATTGAACGTGTTTTTATTGAAATCAACGGATTTAAAGAGTACTTCTGCTCTGATATTGTCAAATCCTTTGTTCTTGGTAAAAAAATCATAGGCTGCACAGGCGCATATCAGTTCTGTGATATGACACGGGTTTTTTTGCTCTGCTCCTCCTGTAATTGTTTTGGCAGATTCTTCTCCTGTTGTTTTACTTTCGAGAGGCCAGCCTACATGATACATATATTTATAGGCGGTCTGAACGGTGGGATCGCTTTGATAGAACTGTAGGGCTGCCTGGCTATTCAGTGAAAAAAAGGAGGAATCGGCAATAACTCCGTCTTCTTTTGTTCCCATCTGATTTGCATCGGGTTTTTTAAAAGAAAAATATTCTGTTAATAATGTGGTTCCAAATTTTACGTTTTTGTCAAGTGATGCTTTATTACCGGATCGAATGCGCATGGCATCGTCTAATGCTTTTGGTATAACGGGAATGGATGAGGCTCCTGTTCCTCCAAAAACGGATCCGAATACGAATACTCTGGCGTTGGGTCCTGCTGCGGAAAGTTTGTCTATATAGAGCTGTAATTCTTTTTCCTGACTTTTTACGTCTACTCCTTTTAATAGGTTACGGGCGGCTTCTATGAAGCCATGATACATTAAATGGGAGCCTAAATGGGTTTGTGCTCTGTAACCGTGTGCGAGATTAAAATCCTGAACGGACTGATCTAAAAACAAATCGGATAACAGTTTGTTTTCTTCTATGTTATTTTTATCTCCTACGTCTAATTTTGAGATATTACGGTAGTTTTCTCTTCCGCTACCACTATAAACGGTCCAGAATCGGTATAGGTTTAATTTGGCTGAAAAAAAGGTATTGGAATTCGGATTTCCTCCGTTGGTTCCTCCTGATGTTTTGATACGATTATACAGCCGTATCAGGTTTTCTGTACGGGCTTTGTTTCCGTTAGTTTCATCGGTATCTAAGGTTAATATTTCTATTTCTTTACTGTCAAACATACCTATGGCACACAAATGTGTGAAAGCTTCTAAGCATCGCATCCCTGTACCGCCAATAGCGATAAGAAATAATTTATCTTGATTCATTTTTTATTAGTTAATGGTTGATAATGTATAGTTGATAGTTCTTGTTTAGTGGACAGTTCTTGTACTGATCTTTTCTTTTAATTACTCCAGTCTTAGACTGGTTGACACATCCGCAAAGTCAGAGACTTTTGCGGAACGAGAATCAAACTATCAACTAAATTAAAACCAGTTTCCTATTTTGCTGTTTCTAAATAACTTACTTAGTACGAAACCTGCTGCTATATAGAATATTAATGCTATTCCGGTTCCGATTCCTAATGCTTTTACATATCTGTTGACAACCATAATGTTATCATCGGGTTTGAATATGAAGTAGCCTAAAAGGAATGTTATAACGGGGGTTAAAACGGCGAAAATCCAAAACCAGATCTTTCGCCTCTGAGGGTCTTTTGGATCTGAACCTCCTTCGAATTGTATCATGTTAGCAACGATTGCTGAAACTAATACTAAAAATAATGCTGTTGATACTGAAATTATATATGCTTCCATTGTATGTTTTTTTTAAATTGTTTTGATATAATAGGAATAAATCACTTTGTCTTTTGGTTTTATATTCTCTGAACCAATGGTATTGCGAATGGATTCGTATAATGCTTGATTTGTCTCTCCTTTTCTTGTGGTGGAATCCCATTTAAACTGATCTAGTTTAGGATTGGATATATTGGGTGTTACTTTTGTAATCACAATATCTACTCGTATCAAACCAGATGGATTTGGAATACTGAGGATATTAAACTTATCATGAAACTGAACTTCTAATTCTGCTTTTGATCGATCTGTCTTTTTGGTGTTTTCAAATAGCTTTTGGTTTAACATAAATAGTTCTGATAGAGGCTGAGATACTTTACGGGAATACATCCACTCTTCTTTTACTATTCCTTTTTCATCATAGCAAGTCAGAGCAACTGCATCGGTCTCTGTGGGATCTACTATCTTTTCTCCATTATTGTCTTTTACCAGTTTCGGTTTATGATTGAGTACTTCTTTGCTTTTGGCGAAAGACAAAAAATCATCGGTACTATCGTATACTTTTACTTCGATTGCATCGATTGTATAGGTATCTTCATTTTTTAAATTAATAAACAGGTTTTTGAAGAAATAGGTAAAAGCATTTTGTTTCTGATAATCGGTCTTAAGTTCTTGGATGGTTTCCCAGTTTACTCCAAATTCATAAAACTCAAAGGGATTGTTTTGTGCTGATCTGATGAGATAGGAGTCTTTTTTGAAATCTAACACATTCTTTTTGCCTTCTTTAGCATCTACGTCATAGAATATTCCTCCTGTTTTGTCTACTCCATAATTTGTTGTTACTGTATATGGGGTATTGGTCAGATCAAAGCGTTCAGGAACAAACGAACGACCTTTTAACGCATATTCTATTTTTGTTAGTATACTGCTGTCGGACTGATTTCCGTAAGTGAATATGATATAGTATAAATACTTCGAAACGTTACGCCCGTCTTTTGCTTTTTCTGTAAAATCTGTAATCAGGAATGTAATGGAATTTCCTTTTGAAAGCCAATTTTCAAAATATACTTTTGCAAAATTCTGAAACTGCTCTGTTCCTCTTCTTGTTTGATTGTCTAATTCAAACTCTTCAAAATCTGTAATTAATAAGGCGTCATTAGCGGAAGTGGTAATTTCTTTGACTGCTTCTTCTATAGGAGCCATAATATCTTTTGAATACGATTTAGGCTCTACTATTTTATTATACAGTTCTTTTGGTTTAAAATCCATTGCTTCAATGGTACTGTTGGCTAATTTGAACCACTCGATATTTGATTCTGCGGATAGGGTCTGCGTGATCCATTGTGTCAAATATTTGTTATCGGAATGGTCTGTATACGCCTGATGCAATCCATTGGAAAAATCAATGTATACTTTCGGATTTCCAATTTTTACTGTTTCTGAATCTGGAAATATAGTGGTATGATATTGTTCGATTCTTTGATTTAAACCGGTATCGAAGGCATCAAATTTTACAACTTTAAAAGGGTCTTCTTCGTCTCCGCAACTTATAAAAAGGGAGAAAATCATTATAATTAATAACCTAAATTTAATACTCATAGCAAATGTATTTTTATATCATTGTTTTATATCTGATTATTGTACTGATTTAGCAGGTATATATCCTATTAAACCGGATTTCTCTACTTTGATCTTTACCCAGCCATTTACTGCATCTATATAAATAAGGTTTGCTCCTTTTAGAACAGTCTGAATAACTTCACTGGATGTATCTGGTTTTTTATAGATATTTACAATTTTTGTTACGGCTATAAAATCTCCTTTTTTGTATTTTGAATAGACTGTATGTTTATGACTGCTGCATACACCGCAACTTCCTCCATCATAAGCGCAATGTTTACAGCCGCTACAGTTTTTACAGGCTTTACAGTTCGCATCTCCTGTACATCTTCCTCGTCCTCCGCTTTCTTCTGACTGCATTGTTAAAAGAGATTGAGGCGGCTGAGCTGTTACCTGCTGGTTACAACCTGTCATTACCATATATAGCGGCAGTATCAGAAATAGTATTGTTTTCATCTTTATTCTGTTTCATATAATTTTACGGTTGCTAATAGTTCTGTTTGGAATAAATAGATATCATCTATGGTTTCTATAGGCTCTTTTATTTCGACCTTGTCTTGATTGAATAATCCAATATATTTTTTAGTTCCGTTTAAATGTAATCGGCAAAGTGGTTTACGATTATTATCGTCTAACAGGATTCCAAAATAAGATTGGGTATCCCGATAGGCTATTCTGTCAACAGGCAGTTTCTGTCTTAATATTGCCAGTACAATTCTGTAACCTTCGAGTTCTTCTTCGGTTGTTACTATTTTACTACTGTCTTCTTCTGTAACTACAGCTTCTTCTTTTTGTTTGATGGTTTCTTTAGTCAATGCGGCATTGAGACGGTCGTTTACTTTTTCACTGATAATCTGTGTAAAAGCTTTTTGAACCAGCTCTTTAAACTCTTCCATTACTTTTTCGGTTAATCTGCCCGTATGTACTTTACTGGCAAATAACTTTGTAAACTCATGTGAAGGGACAGACAACTCTTCGTTAATCTGCTTCTTGATCTCTTTGATATATTTTAAGGAACTGGCATTGTCTACAATTTTATCAATGTCAAAATTCGATTTGTGGAATTTATTAATCTCACTGATGGTAACGTCTTTTAAATTGGTAATCTCAAATTCTAAAAATGGTTTTTCATCCATTTTGTTTTTTTCTTCGAGATCACTGTAAAACTGATATTCTATACCGTTTGTCAATAAGGCAAATCGTGTTTTTGAAACATGAAAATATCTGAAAAGTTGTGAATTATGAACGGATAAATCTTCTTTCCAGTTCTTACATTCAATAATAAGAATGGGTGCTCCGTTCTGAAAAATAGCATAGTCTACTTTTTCTCCTTTTTTTAATCCTATATCGGCAGTAAATTCCGGTACTACTTCCATCGGATTAAAGGAATCATAACCGAGAAGGTTTATAAATGGCAATACGAATGCATGTTTTGTAGATTCTTCTGTTTCGATCTTGTCTTTTAGCTGATTAATCTTATCTGCTAAACTTTTAAGTTGTACATGTAACTCCATAATTTTTTATTATTTAAAATCGTAAAATATGTTCTGCAATCTCACTCTCTTCAATGATCTGACGATTGGGTAATATCAATTTCTTTTCTCCTGTAACGGGGTCAGTATATGCCACTGACCCGTGCCTACAATTCTTAAATCTGTAATGAAATGCTCTTATCCCTTTTATAAATCCCTGTTCTGCTGTAATATCAAATACGTAACGGGAACATGATTTTCTGAAAAGACATCGATTCCTCTTCGATTCAGGGATTGTAATCCAGTACAATCGAATAATGATTAAAAGAAAATGTTTCATTATTATTTACTGAAAACTGCCATTTGGCTTGTTGTTGTATAACCCTGCTGCTGTCCTAGTCCAAAACATCCGGCTACCGGCTTAACAAAAGTGACTACACTTTCAAGTCGGACATACTTCCAGCCCTGATCTGAATAATGGGTTATCATATTTGCTAAATGTTCTGATACCTGAGTTGAGGTATTTTTAGTAGGATCAACTGAAGGGGTAAAGGGTACTACTTTGTATTCCATAATGAGGATTTTTATTTGGTTATTATTTATAAGCCAAACTTATAGCGATTTGAAATGGATTATTTACGGGTTTCCTCATTTTGGAAAGAGAGCGAAATAAAACAGGCTCTTTCTTGATTTGGAAGAGTCTGTTTTATAGAAACAAGACACTGACTAACAGTTTGTTAAAAACGATATTCTCTTATTTTATCTTTGAATGAAAAAATAAAATAAATTTAAAAATATTTAAAAATAAGATTGATTGGAATACCTACAAAGTCAAAAAAAGACCTTGCAGGAGTTAAATTAAGACCAGAATAACTGAAATCAATTCTTTTATTCTGTAAGATCTTCTATTCGCTAAACTTATCTCAATTAAAAATGAATTCCTTACAGGTTTCCGTAAAATAGTGGATTAAAGTATTCAGTACACAGTATTCAAAACAATTTTGTGGTTCAAGATAAAGCTGACAACTATCAATTAAAACAAAATAGCCTTGCTGAAGCAAGGCTATTTTGAGAAATCGAACAATCTAATAATTAAACGTTTTTCTGTTTTTTACCTTCGGTAGTAGTCAAAAGCCAATTCCTTTCTTAATGAATCATACCTAACAGGTTTAAAAAAAACGGGTTAGGAGAAGAGCAAAATCAAGAGTGACTTCTTACATTTTACATCTCACAAAAAACATTTTACATATTAAATTCGCCCAAGATCTTTTACAGTACTAATAAGGTGAGCTATATTATTTGCTTTAAAAGTCACTTTTAATTTATTAATACGCTTTTCAATACTGCTGATACTTGAGGGTTTATACTTTTCTTTTTGTAACTGGAGGCTTATTTCTTCTTGTGATAATCCTTGAGACAGATTTTTTAGTAACCTAATATCCAGATCATCTATTTCATATGCTTCGCCTTTCAACGCAGGGAGTAAATGAGGCGATATATAAGTTGTGCCTTCTTCACTTATCTTTTGTATGGCTTGTTCTAATTCTTTTGTTCCTTCTCGTCCTTTAAAAACATAGGCATTAATTCTCAAATCATCAAACAGGGTTCTTATTTTAAAGGGTCTGTCATCACTGGAATAGACTACTACTTTAAGATCGGGCTGTACTTCCTTTACTGCTTCTATCAGCTCTTCTCCTGATTTATACTTTGTTGGCTTACTGTCTTCTATAAAGGACAAATCACTAATTAGCAGATCATAGGGAATATTATCCTGATGGGCTCTTACGATATCCAAATAAGCTTTATCACAATAGGGTACGTAGTTCACTTCGCAGAAAGGGAGTTTTTTAAGAATAGTGATAAGACCCAGATTCGTAGTGTCTATATCATCGGCTATTAAAATTTTTTTAAACATTATCAATTCTTTTTAAATGGGATACATTAAACTAATTTTTAATCCTCCATTGGGATTTGAGTCAAATTTAGTATCTCCCTGAATGGAATTGATACGGTTTTCCACATTTTGCAAACCATTTTTACGAATTAACTGCTCGGATGCTATTCCTACTCCATTATCGGAATAATTAATCTGTACTTTTTTGTCAGTACAATCAAAACTTATAATCGCTAATGTTGCTTTACTGTGCTTTCTCATATTAACCATTACTTCTTGAAGGACACGATAGGTAATGATTTTTTTTTCTTTTGGAATACTTGTCCAATCTATGGTTTCTAAATTTTTATCAATAATAATACCAACCTGATCACTATTGTATTCTGATAACATGGATTTCAATTGTTTTAGATAATTCTTTTCGGTATCAATGGTACTGTTTCTTCTGGATATATCTCTGGCATGTAAATAAATAGCATCTAATGAACCTAATACTTTTTCTTTATTATTTTCTGATGTCAAATTCTGGGTTTGTATAAAGGTCATTACGCCATATACATCATTTGCGAGTTCATCATGAACGTCTTTGGCTATTCTGGTTTCTGTATTATAGATTTCTTCTGCTAATTTTATTTTCGTTTTATAGGCTGTCTTTTCTTTCTCCTTTTTATAGACAAAATAAGATCCTACTCCTGTTAAAATTAAAATAACAACACTAAAAATCAATATTTGATTTTGTCGTTCTCCCCTTTCTATTAAAAGGGCTTTTTCTGCTGTCTCTGCTTTTAACTGCAAGTTTTCATCTTTCTCTTTTGTATAATCATACTTTATTTTAGCAAACTGATTTTTAGCACTCATCTGAGCGGTATTGATACTATCGGATAATTGTATATATTGTTGGGCATACTTTTTAGCAGATGGTACATCATTAATGGTAACTAATTTTTTAAGTGCTTCTAAGTAATTATCTGAATTTTTTAATTGTTTTGAAACTTCTAAATATTTTATAGTATACTTTACTGCTTTTTGTTTATCTGTTCTTATATAATAATCCGATAGATGCTCATAGCTTGCCTGTAATCCTTCCTGATCCTTTTCCTTTAGCCGTATTAGTAAGGCTTCCTGTAAATCTTTAAGTATATCATTCTTCGGATTTTGTAACCATTGAGTATAAGCTAAATTATCCATAATTCTTGCTATAATAGTTAAAGGAATAGTTTTATCTTTTTCTGTATTCAATTGAGTCCATGTAGTTATTGCTTTCTCATATTCTTTCATATGTGTATAAACATTAGCTATATTATTTAAGATCGTCACGCTATCTTTTTTTGAAGCAGAATAAATCAGAGCTTTTTGATATTCTTCAATTGCATTGTGATATAACTTTTGTTTTTTATAACCCATAGCAATACAATTATAAACTCCCGGTAATAATAATTTTGCTTTTTCTGATATTTCTAAATAAGGAATGGCTTCTGTAGCACTGGACTGACTTCCAAAAAAATCCCCTGTTTTTTCCTGTATTATCGCCATTTCTCGTAAACGCTTCCCTATTTGAAGACTATCCTGTAATAACAATGATTCATTTTTTGAAAGAAAACTATTTTTAAATTCTGCTTCATAATTATTCAGATACCGATATGTTCTGCTTTTTCGATAATACCCTTTAGCTATAAAAAAGGTGTTTTTCTGAAGTTGAGCAAACCGGATTAACTGATCGGAATAATATAATGCACTATCATATTCTTTTAATCTATTCAGTGTATAAGCCTTATAGCCTAAAAGACTTAAAAAAACTGTATCTTGTTTATTTTGCTTTATCAATAAACCTTTGTTAACTAATTTTAATTTTTCAGAATTAGGAGTAGTGTCTATTGCTCTTTGCAGATAGAAAGCAGAAGAATCAAAAACGATAGTAGTATCTGTATCAGAAATATTTTTTTTCTTTTCACAGGAAAATAATGCTATTAAAAGTAATATCATTAAAATTGGGGAACAAAACTTAAAATGTAGACTCATCCCCCTAAATTAATAAAAATACTATACTTTACTAATTATTTTAATTAAAATAAACTGTATGATTCCATAAATCCACCCCGCCCTTTGGGCACCCCTCCAAAAGAGGGGAAGTTATATCGTCATCTTGGTTCTTCTTCTTCTTCTATATGTCCATCTTCTCCTCCACCTTTACGAACAGACGGATTTTCTTTTTTTGTTTCTGTAGTATAATCGTCTAAATCATCTGCGGAACAAGAGAACAAAGCGGTTCCTAAAAACCATAAATGCTACTAGTCTAAAAATTTGTTTCTTAATTTATTGTTTTTAATTAAAAACAAGGATACGAACTAATTGTGAAAGATTATGTGTAAAAAGAAAACCTTTATAAGAAACTCATTTTATAAAAGGTATCTCCAAATATATTATATATCAAAAAAAGACTGTCTAAAAAGACAGCCTCCTTCCTGATAAAATGAAAAAAGAATTAAACTTCTTCTTCTTCTTCTATATGTCCATCTTCTCCTCCACCTTTACGAACAGACGGATTTTCTTTTTTTGTTTCTGTAGTATAATCATCTAAATTATCTGCTGAACAAGAGAATAAAGTGGTTCCTAAAACAAATAATACGGGTAATATATATAATTTTTTCATGATCTTTAGTATTAAAAATTAGACATAAGAGTCCCTGTCTGAGATTTTGCTCAGATCGTCTTTTACAGCCTTGCTGTGAAATTTTGGGTACTCTGTTTTTGCTTTGGGAAGTGATAGGATGCTAAAACAGAAAGGAATGAGTTATACTTCCCGAATAAATTATTCAAATCTGTTTAGCGATCCTATTAGAACAAGTTTGTACATTTGCCTCAATTGCTGACTGATGTTGTAACTAATTCTGAAGCAAATTTATGCCTGTTTTAAAGGGCTGACACTACGGATTCCGCTAATTCCGTCAGTTCCGTCAGGATTCCGGTTCAATTCCGAAAATTGATAAATACTAAATGATGGAAGATTATAAAAAAGCTATTAGGGAAAAATATGAAATAGAAAAAAAAGGACAATACTCTCGATTTTTAGATCAGCCCAGCCCAGCCCGACTAAGGGATTTCTGTTATTTCCTTTTTAATAGTACAACAGATAGCTCTGATCAGGAGATCTTTACTGATTTTTTTGATTTTAAACCTAATGATTCTACTGAATCAAAGGCTCGAAAAATAGATTTATTTGATATTGATAAATTCAGACCTATTCAGAAATTTTTAATAAACAATACTAATCTTACTATAAAACCTGCTGTTAATTTAACGGCTTTATTAGTTGATTTTGAACCCAGACCACATAGCAAATTTATTAGTGAAAACAATAATGAACAGAAAAAGGAGAATTATAATCCGTTTAAAGTAGCAGGGGAATCTCCTATTCAATCTAATACTAATACTACACCTACAGGGATCATTACTACTCCTAACCCTAAAAAAACAACTCCTTTAAAAACAGGTATTACAATACTAGCTATTTTTATGGTTCTAAGCAGTGGAATATATTTATTAACAGGCAGTGCAACTCCTGTTAACTGCATGATCTGGAAAGAAGACCATTATGAACAGATTCATTGTGATACGATTGCTACTATTCCTGAGAATGGAGTAAAAGCAATAGGACTGGATCCAATTGTATTGGAAAATTTTAGAAAAATAATACCTACTGATACTACTACTTTCTTTAAAAATAAACAGCCCAACGTATGGTATGGTCCGTCTGCTAAAGGTGAATATGAAATTTTTTCTTATCATGGAAAACATCCTGTTACCAGAAAGGATCTAAGACCTATTTCTGTTCGTATAAAGAATGTAATACTGGAGAAACAACGACAAAAAAGAATTCAGTCTTTTGTAAGTCCAACGGAATAATATTCGAGTATTGAATTTTTCGATAGTTAGATGATAAACTGCTTTTGTTAATTAGTAGTATTCATTCAATTTAAATCATCTAATTTTACAGCTATTCTATGAAACATCTTATCTATAGTTTCGGAAGATTAAAAAATTATGACAACAGAAAATTATAGTTACGGAATTGATAGAAAGGATATTATTTTCTTGGATGATGCTATTCTGTTTAATGAGTTTGAGGCTTCTGTTTTTACAAATTGTGATTTTTCTCAGTGCGATTTTTTAGGTGTGGCTTTTATAGACTGTACGTTTGTAAACTGTAATTTTAATAACGCCAAAATTAACTATGTGGCTTTCAGAAAGGTTCTGTTTACTGATTGTACGATGAAGGAGGTCAGTTTTGTAATGTGTAATCCTTTATTGTTTGAAATTCATTTTACAAATTGTATCCTTGATTTCTCCTTGTTCTATAATCTAAAAATAAAGGGGACTTCGTTTACTAATTGTAGTTTGATTGCGGTCGATTTTATGAATACGGATTTAACGGAGGTTCTTTTTGATTCGTGTAATCTGCATAAGGCTGTTTTTGAAAATTCAATAGCAAATAAAACGGATTTTAAAAGCAGCTACAATTATATCATTGATCCTGAAAAAAACCAACTGAAAAAGGCGCTGTTTTCAAAAATGGGACTGAAAGGATTATTGGCTAAATATGATCTTGTTATTGAGTAATTCTATTTTTTAGATTGTTGGATTATTAGATTATTCGAACACTAATCGACACTTTCAAAAAATCAAAGATTTTGCATAGCAATTCTAACTATCTAAAAATCAATTAATCGAACTATCAACTTTTTTTAATTTAATTGAAAAAGTGCTTCCTGTTCCGAATTCACTTTCCAGATGGATTGTTCCTCCTTGTACTTCAACAAATTCTTTACTAATCGCTAATCCGAGACCGGTACCTTCTTCTAATAATCCGGGTACCCGAAAATATTTATCAAATATCTTCTCTTTGTATTGGGACGCTATTCCTTTTCCTGTATCTCTAACCTGAATCTGGATGGTATCTTTGTTTTCTATGATGGAAACAAAAACAGTACTGTTTTCATAGGAATAACGAATCGCATTAGAAATCAGATTGGATACAATCCATGTTGTTTTTTCCTGATCTGCCATTACTTGAGATACTGTTTTGGGAAAATCACTTTTTATTTTTATGTTTTTCTGCTCTGCTATGTTTAATGTGCCTTCTATTGCATCTTTTACTATAGTCTGTGGCTGACAGGGAACGATGTTTAATTGTGCTTTTCCGGTTTCGACCTGGGTTATATTCAGTAACTCACTTGTGGTACGCAAAAGACGGTCTGCATCATCGTTAATACTGTAAAGCAGATTTTTCTGTTCTTCGTTTATACTGCCGATCTGCTCTTTTTCTAATAACTGTAAACTCATTTTCATGGAGGCTATCGGGGTTTTAAATTCATGTGAAACGGTTGCTATAAAATTGGTTTTAGCAAAATCCAGCTCTTTATATGCGGTTACGTTTCTCAGAATAATAACGGAACCGATCTTTTTCTTTTCTGTTTCTCCGGTAGGCAGAATAGATATGTTTACAATTTCTTTTTCGAAATAGCTTTCTTTTCCGTCTGCGTATATTTTAAGTGGTTCTTCGTTCTTCTTCTTTTTATTCTCAATCAGAAGGTCTCTGATCAGACTACGGATCAAATCGTTTGATAATGATACTTCCTGCGCGGGTTTTCCAATTAGATCAGCTTCTTTTAATCCTGATATTTTCTGTAGTTCTTCATTAATAAATATGATATTGTTATTCTCGTCTAATCCGATAACGGGATCATTCATATTGTTTATTAAGGTCTCAATACGCTTTTTCTGCGTCATTATTTTGGCAAGGGTTGTATCACTGTATTCTTGTAATTTTTCTGCCATTGTATTAAAGGATCTTGCTAAATCTCCAAACTCATTATTGGTTTCAAAATGTACACGTTGGGAATAATTCTTAGCCGCAATTTGCTTAATACTCTCTGATAGCTCCTGAATAGGGTCTGCAATATTACTGGGTAGGTTTAAAAGTAATGTAAAGGCAATCAGAAAACAGGCTGTACCAACAAAACCTATCCAAAGGATAGCATTATCTGCTGTTTCGGAGGCTACTTCACTTTTTCTTTTGATAGCATCCATATTCAGTTTCATAATGTCATTCAGGTCATTTCTAATCTGTTTGACAACGGCGGTATTTTGAGGATCTTGTTTTAACAAATTATAATGCCCTGCCAGATTTTCTGTCAATTCTCCTTCTCCAACTTCTGTTACGTTATTCTGCTGACTTTTTAAATATCCTTCAAACTTATCATAACCAAAATCATCTGTACTCTGATCATCAATTGATTTCAGCATTTTTCTGGAAAAATCCAATGAAATATAATTAGCCTCAAGGATATTTTCTGTATCTGAAGCCAGCGAGTTTATTTGTCTGATCCCCATCAGAGCAAGTAAAGCAATTAAAAAAAATAAAAGCCCAACGCCAAGGGTTAATTTTGTCTTTATTTTCATAACACAGTTAGTTGATAGTTAATAGTGTATAGTTGATAGTTTTGATAATCATACTGTTTAATTAGTGGATAGTTTATAGTGGACAATTGATAGTTTTGATAATCATACTGTTTAGTTAGTGGATAGTTTATCAGCTATCAACTATATATCGTCAACTATTTTTCAGCTCATTAACTCTTGATGTTTTAATTATAGATGTAAGCATTTTAATAAGTTCAATACTATCATCATAAATAGATTGAAATTCTTTTTCTGATAAATAGTCTGTTTGATACAGTAAACGTAACCAATATTCTGATTCCTGTGCTTCTTTAAGTGAAATATTCATCTTATTAATAAAGTCTTTTTTTGAGGAACCCTGTAAAGCTTCACTAATATTCGCTCCAACAGATGTTCCGCTTCTAAGTAATTGTTTTGATAGTGTAAATTCTTTTTTTTCTACTGAAATATGTTGATATAACCTCACTATCCTAATAGCAAAAACAAATGATTTTTCTTTAATAATACTATTATTCATAATTCTTATATAGTTGATAGTTTTGATGCCTGTAACGATATCTTAGAGAGAGGCTTAATAATTCAAGTTGAAAAATACAACTAATTTTCTTACTAATCTATTTTTCATACCTATTCCTTTAACTATCAACTTATTTATCCTTTATCTATATCAAAACTATCAACTATACCTTATCAACTATATTGATTAACTTAAAATGATCAAGTCAATATCGTTCATTGCTAATTTGTTTAATAATTCATTAAAAACGTGTGTTGCCAGAATTATATTTAATAAATTGAGATGGGGTTTACCCATACAGATTGTTGTGATTTGTTTTTCTTTTGCCTGGTCTATAATTCCTCTGGAAACGGAATTATTTTCAATTTTAATAATCTCTGCTCCCTGTTCTGTTGCCAGTTTAAAATTATTAATCAAATGTCTCTGTTTATCCAAAGCTATTCTGTTAGCACTTTCTTTTGGAATCTGAACGTACAGAACATACCATTTACAATTGTAGTAATTGGCTAAGCGGGCTGTTTTTCTTATGATTCGTTTTGCTACTTTTTCATTACTGCTTATACACGCCATCAGTCTTTCCTGACGAACATTTGTAATACCACGGGTAACGACTTCGATTTCTACTTTTCTTTCTACTTGTAAGGCTACTTCTTTTAATGCTAATTCTCTAAGTTGGAGGATATGTTCACTTTTAAAGAAGTTTTTTAGGGCACTTTCAATTTTGTCTACTTTATAAATTTTTCCTTCTTTGAGTCTGTCTATTAATTCGTCTGCTGTCATATCAATATTTACGACTTCGTCTGCCTGTGCCAGAACACTATCCGGAATGCGCTCCTGTACTTCTATTCCGGTAATCTTTTTTACTTCTTCATTGAGACTTTCAATGTGCTGAATATTAATAGCACTGATAACATTGATACCTGCAGAAAGAATCTCCATAACATCCTGCCATCGTTTCTCATTTTTACTTCCTTCTATATTGGTATGTGCCAACTCATCGACAATAACGACTTCAGGTCTCAGATTAATGATTGCCTGCACATCCATTTCGTCTAACTCTTTTCCTTTATAAAATAGTCTTCGACGTGGTATTACGGGTAGTCCTTGTAATTGTGTTTCTGTGTCTTTTCTACCATGGGTTTCTATATAACCAATCTTTACATCAATTCCATTTCGCAACAACGCCTGTGCTTCTTTAAGCATACGATAGCTCTTCCCTACACCGGCACTCATACCAATATAGATCTTGAACTTCCCTCTTCTGGATTTTTTAATCAATTCAAGGAAATGCTGTACATTTTGTTCTTTTTCGGTCATATCATTATCCATGGCAGTCTAAGTTATTAATTTTTTCAGAAAGAAACCGCTAATGATGTTCCTACAAAGTAATCATCATTGACCAGTTGCGCTTCTTTAATAAATATATTGTCTTTACTATTCAATACTCTGGCTTCAATTCTCCATAATACGGAATCATAAATTGCATAATCCAAATTTACGGAATAACCGAAAGTCTGAAATCCTCTTGTTGTTCCTGTTGTAACGATTACTTCATCTTTATCAGAATAATATTCTACTCTTGCTGCAATATTTATCTTATCTGTAACTGTATATTTTGCAATTATAACGGGAGAATACCACATATTATAAACAGCACTTCCTTTTTCTTTTTGTTCTGCTCCAAGATCAAAGCCTATGATAGCCGCCCATCTTTTGTTTATCTGAAACTGACCGAAAAAATTATGAAAATATCGCATTTGTCTTGTTTCTTCGGGTTTATCGTTTCCTATAAATGAACTACTGTTCAAAGTTACTCTTTCGTTTGGTCTGTACGTTAACTGGTGACCGAAAGCTAGCGAATTATTCCCTTCTACTTTCTCAATTCGCTGCCACCCATTCAGAACTAGTACACTGATAAACCATTTATTATTATTTGTTGTATATGATATCTTTGCTCCGGTTTCAAAATAAGGTGTGTTTTCTGCAGAAATACTTCTTGTCATTGTAAAACAATCTTTTCCTACTGCACTTTCAAAACCAATATGTGAACTGAAAATTCCGGCATCTATCCAGATATTCTCTGATCCGGAAATTTTTACTCCAACATTTGCCTCATATACATTTCGTAATGTGCCGGATTCTGCTGCTAAATTAGTGTTTGCATAGGTTCCTGCCATAAAGGCTAAATTAGCTCTTACATTCTCCTTTGTATAGGCTGCTTTTATATATCCTAAATTTAGATTTACTTCATTATGTTTGTTATGTGAGTATATAAAACCGGGTCTTATATTGTCTTTCGGTTTATTAAAATCATAAATATAATAGGTCTCTAAATAACCACTAAAATTAAAAGGCAGAGAGCCAGCTTCACGTTGTGCATAAACTGAAATAGTTAACAGGCACATTATCTGAATTACTATCGTTTTCATCTGAATTATTCGGCAGAACTCAACGCCAGATTTAATTTCAATACGTTTATTTTCTCTGGTCCAAAAAATCCTAATACAGGTTTTTCGGTTTGTTCATCTATCAGCTCGTATAAACTGCGCTCTGACACTTTTCTGATTTTAGCAATCCGTTTTACTTGTACTTTTGCTGCCTGTACGGAAATATTAGGGTCTAATCCGCTAGCACTGGCAGTAATTAAATCCATTGGGATTTCGCTTTTATCTACTTCGGGATTCTGAATTAAAAAAGTATCTATTCTCTTTTGTACAGCAGCCAGATATTCTACATTAGAGGCTCCTTTATTGCTTGCTCCTGAGGCAGCTGCATTATAATTAACTGCTGAAGGTCTGGAGTTAAAATACTTAGATTCTGTAAAGGATTGACCTATATTTTCATAATAGGTTTTTGTACCTTCTTCTATGATCTTTCCTTTTCCTTTGTTAGGAGCCAATTGGGCAATACCTAATATTGCTAAGGTATAAATCCCTGAAAAAAATATTAGGCAAATCAGGGTTAATTTAACAGATGGAATTATATATTTTTTCATTTTTTTCTTTTTAGATGATTTTTTTTTGTAAAATGTGAAATGTTTTTAGTAAAAGGAAGAAATCGTTTTATCAATAACTAATATCTTCTTTTTTCATCAATCACATCTTACTTTTTACATTTTACAAACTACATTTACATAAAAACAGATACGATCATATCAATTACTTTAATTCCGATAAAAGGTACTATTACACCTCCTAATCCGTATATTAGTAAGTTCCTTCTCAACAGAGCGGAAGCTCCGATCGGTTTATAGGCAACTCCTTTTAACGCTAACGGAATTAAGAACGGAATAATAATGGCATTAAAAATTACTGCTGAAAGAATCGCACTTTCGGGACTGTGTAATCGCATAATATTTAAACCTTGTAAAGCGGGAATAGCGGTTATGAACAAAGCAGGAATAATTGCAAAATATTTAGCTACATCATTCGCAATACTAAAAGTAGTTAATGTTCCTCTTGTCATTAATAACTGTTTTCCTATTTCTACAATTTCAATCAATTTTGTCGGATCATTATCCAGATCCACCATATTACCGGCTTCTTTGGCTGCCTGTGTTCCACTATTCATAGCTACTCCTACATCTGCCTGTGCCAGAGCGGGTGCGTCATTTGTACCGTCTCCCATCATGGCAACGAGTTTCCCCAGTTGTTGCTCTGCTTTGATATAGTTCATTTTATCTTCTGGTTTTGCTTCTGCAATAAAATCATCTACTCCGGCTTTTTCGGCTATAAATTTAGCTGTTAAAGGGTTATCGCCTGTTACCATAACGGTTTTAACTCCCATTTTTCTAAGTCTTTCGAAACGTTCCTGAATTCCGGGTTTTATAATATCCTGTAATTCGATAACACCAACAATCTTATTGTTTTCTGAAACGACTAAGGGGGTTCCGCCATTACCGGCAATCTGCGTTACTATTTCTCCTGTTTCATCCGGAAAGGTGTGCCCTGCTGCTTCGCTTAGTTTTCGGATAGAATCAAAAGCTCCTTTTCTGATACTTGTACCATCGGGAAGATTAACACCACTACTTCTGGTTTCGGCAGTAAATTTTATCAATGTTGCTCCCTGAATGGATAATCTTCCGGAAACTTCTTTTCCTGCGAGTTCAATTATTGATTTTCCTTCCGGTGTTTCATCCGCTAGTGATGACAGTACGCAGGCTTTTATAAAATCATCTTCGCTTACTCCTTTTGTTGGATAAAAACGGGTCGCTTTTCTGTTTCCTATTGTAATTGTTCCTGTTTTATCTAATAAAAGTACGTCTATGTCTCCTGCTGTTTCAACTGCTTTACCGGATTTAGTAATAACATTGGCTCTTAAAGCTCTGTCCATTCCGGCAATTCCTATGGCAGATAATAAACCTCCAATAGTTGTGGGAATCAGACAAATAAATAAGGAAATAAAAGCAGCAATGGTGATAGGTGCATTTGCAAAATCAGCAAATGGTTTTAAGGTCATAGTCACAATTATAAATACCAATGTAAATCCTGCCAGTAATATGGTCAGTGCTATTTCATTTGGTGTTTTTTGCCTGGATGCTCCTTCTACTAAAGCAATCATCTTATCAAGAAAGCTTTCTCCGGGTTCTGTGGTTACCTGAACTTTTATTTTATCTGATAAAACTTTTGTTCCTCCGGTCACACTACTCTTGTCTCCTCCTGCTTCACGAATCACGGGAGCACTTTCTCCTGTAATGGCACTTTCATCAATGGTAGCCAGTCCTTCAATAATTTCGCCATCTGTAGCAATTATATCATTGCTTTCGCAAACAAAAATATCGCCTTTTTTTAATTGACTGGAACTGATCGTTGTTCCATTCTCTAATTTAGCTGGGGTTTCTTCTCTTGTTTTTCTTAAACTATCCGCCTGAGCTTTACCTCTGGCTTCTGCGATTGCTTCTGCAAAATTGGCAAATAGTAATGTAATAAATAATATCAGGAATATAATAAAATTATAGGCTATACTTCCTTGTGACTTTTCTCCTGAGAGTATCCACAGACATACAAAAAACATTACAAGTGTTCCTATTTCAACGGTAAACATTACCGGATTTCGGAACATTTTTTTAGGATTCAGTTTCACAAAAGACTGTTTTAAGGCTTCTTGCATCAGGTCTTTTTGAAATAATGATTTATTTTGAGGTTTCATTTTTTTTTAATTATTTGTTTAAAGTTTAAGGTTTAAAGTTGGCTGAACAACTATCAATTATCCATTATAAACTATCAACTATTTCATTGAAAAATGTTCTGCTATGGGTCCTAAGGTCAGTGCGGGAAAAAAGGCTAAAGCAGAGATAATTGCAATTACTGCAAAAATCATTAAACCAAAAGTGGCTGTGTCTGTTTTTAGTGTTCCGTTGCTTTCCGGAATATATTTTTTACCTGCCAGGATTCCGGCAATAGCAATAGGTCCTATAATCGGTAAAAAACGAGATAACAGTAAAACAATTCCGGTACTGATATTCCACCATGGCGTATTATCTCCCAGTCCTTCAAATCCACTACCATTATTTGCTGATGATGAAGTAAATTCATATAACATTTCACTAAATCCATGAAACCCGGGATTATTCAGAGTGTCTGCGCCATATTGGGGTAAGGATGTGGTAATTGCAGTACCTGCTAATATCAGGAAAGGATGCAATAAGGCAATAATCATGGCTATTTTCATTTCGCGGGCTTCAATCTTTTTACCCATAAACTCGGGAGTTCTTCCAACCATCAATCCACTAATAAAAACGGCAAGTATAATAAAAATATAAAAGTTTAAAAGTCCTACTCCACAACCGCCATAAAAACAGTTAACCATCATTGCCAGTAATTCGTTCATTCCGGATAAAGGCATGGAACTATCATGCATGGAGTTTACAGAACCTGTGGATATTACAGTAGTTGCAATACTCCAATATCCTGATGCGGCTGCACCAAAACGAATTTCTTTACCTTCCATGGCACCAAGTGAATTATCAATCCCCATCTTAGCTATTGTGGGATTGCCACTCATTTCGTTTATTACATTGGGAATAGCCAGTAACAAAAATCCTATTGTCATTACACTAAAAATCATCCATGAGAATTTCTGTTTTTTCAGATAGAACCCTAAAGCAAAGATCATTGCAAAAGGGATAATCATCTGAGCAATCATTTCAACCATATTGGTCAAATAGTTCGGATTTTCAAAAGGATGGGCAGAGTTCGTACCAAAGAATCCACCTCCGTTTGTACCAACGTGTTTTATTGCTATAAATGCAGCGGCAGGACCTGTTGCTACTTGTACTGCTTCTCCCTGAACGGTAGTCATGGTCTCTTTTCCGTCAAAGGTCATTGGTGTACCGTTGAATAATAAGATCACAGCTACAACTACGGAAACGGGTAATAAAATTCTAAGACAGGATTTTACAAAATAATTGTAAAAATTCCCTAATTCTGTTGTTGTCCTTTCTTTGAGAGCATTAAACAAAACTGCTGCTGCTGCTAAACCGATTCCTGCGGAAACAAACTGTAAGAACATTAAGAACAACTGGGATAAATAACTTACTCCTGTTTCTCCTGCATAATGTTGTAAATTACAATTCACTAAAAAGGAAATGGTTGTATTAAAGGCAAGATCGGGTGACATATTAGGATTATGATCCGGGTTTAGAGGTAACCAGCTCTGACATGTTAAAACAAACATTCCTAAAAGGAACCAGACTGCATTTATGATTAATAATGCTGATAAATGTTGCTTCCAATTCATCTCTTTGGTAGCGTCAATACCACTTATTTTAAAAAATAGTTTTTCTAAAGGGTCAAAAACAGGATCAAGCCATGTTTTTGTTCCTGAATAAACTTTTGCAATATATCTTCCTAATGGAATGGCTAACAATAGAGTAGCAAAAAACATAAGAAGAATTCCTGAAATCTCTGTATTCATTTTTATTTTCTGTAAAAGGGTTATTTGTAAAATGTTTTATGTAAGAAGTGAAATGTTTTTAGTAAAATGTGAAAAACCAAATTATCAGTAACCGAATTACCTCTCCTATTTTACATTTTACTAAAAACATTTTACATTTTACTAAATTAAAATTTTTCGGGTTTCATTAAAACGTAACAGATATAACAAAACACCGCAATACCTACTAAAAAAAGGATTTTCATAATTTTATATTTTTTCAAAATAGTTAATTGCTTTGTAACAAATTCCAAAGCACAGAATACCTACAATAATCAGGATTAGAGTGATCATACGCCAGATGTATTTATTTGATTTTTATATTCAATAAGAAGTAATTCAGGAAAGATATTATTTACCCGAATCCCCAGATTACTGTTGATCTCAATAAATATTGAAACGGAAAACACATAAACAACACTAACTGCATTTTTTACTTTACAATTTTTATCTTTCAGTAAATTTTCAGCAATGGAGATACATTTTTTAGCACGTTCTATCCTATTTTGCTGAAGCAATTTTTTTGTAATATCAGCAAATCGCTGCATTTGGGTTTCGATATTAGAATTTTTTTGATCTTTCATAATAGACTGGAATTTATTATTTTCTTTTTATATGCCAAAAGTTATTCCCAAAAACACAAAATCGTCATAAACCCTTATTCTATATGACTTTATTCTTTTATCTCATTTTAATAATATAAAAAACCCTATCATTTTGATAGGGTTAGGTATATCGTTTTGACAAGGTATTTATCTTCTACTTTGAATCTGTTAATTGTGTTATTATAATATTACCGGATTCTAATACAACCTCACCTTCATAATTACCAGAAAAACTTCTTCCTATTCTAAGATTCCAACTAAGATTATTTGTTGTAACTCTGGCAATACTGGACATAGAAATACTATGATAAACTTTTTCACCTACGTCTGCTCCATATGAAACCTGATTTTGACGAATTCTTTTTATTCCTCCACCATCTGGAAAATCCATAAAGTAGCTATGTACTTTAAGAGCAGGGGAAGGATCCGGTTTCGTTATTATAGAAAATGTTAATTCTACATCAATACGATAATTTCCTATATTAAATAGTAATCGTGGAACTATTCCATCTAATTCATATTTAATTTTAACAATATTATTTTCCTTCAAAACAGGAGCGTTTATTATTTCTCCTTCTATTTCTTCATCCCCTCTATTTAATATCAAATTTAAGTTTGATTTTACTATATCTAAAACAATTACAGATGTAGGAATAGTGACAGGCATATCATGTGGAGATGACCAATATACAGCTCCTGTATTGTCCCTTGCAACTGCTATTGCTCCGTAAATAGAACCTGTTCCATTCAGTCCTTTCTTAATTGTTAAAAAATCAGTTGTTGTACTTACAATATTATTAATATTATTAGCGTTTAAATCTAAATTTTCTGTTGCAATATGACTACCTAAATCATCTGCTTCTGATTTAACCCATTTATTTCCATTATTAAAATAAACTCCGGGGGTCACATTATTATCTCCTCTACCTGCTGTTACAGTATTATAAACTAACATTCCTGCTACATGATTTGTTAAGGGAAGGAAGGAACTAACTCCACTCAAAGCTATCCTTGGTATTAATACTCCTTTATTATTTGTTTCAAATTCTAATATTGCATTTTCATCAGATTGTGACGGTCCCTGATTCAGATCAGAAATTTTAGATTGTGAAAAAATATGTGATTGGTATAAAACCATAAAAAAAAGAATTCCTTGTTTCAGGAATTTAGAATGAATAAAAACATTTTTCATTTTTGATATTCTATAATTAAATAAGTGTGATAATTTACATTTTTCGAAAGCTAACAATATAAAATAAGCTAACAATTTAGTTATACTTAATAAAACATCTGAGCTTTAAATAATTAAAATATTGAATACGAACAAACTACCGTTAATAAAAAGACAAACTTAGTATTTTTATTATTAAAAAAAGAAAAAGAATCACAAAGTAATACAAATTGAAAATATAAATAATATTTTATTTAATAAAAAAAATAAATAATACGCAAAACAAACATCATTAATATTTATATTATATGATATTTATACTTATTTTCATTAAATACATTAAAAAAAAATTATTTTTAGTAACAATTCTTTAAATCAAATTATTTTGTTTTTATTAATAATGTAAAAATGTAATTAATTAGGATAAGATATTTAACTATCTAAACAGAGATGTTACTCTTTAGTATTCTGAAAACAAGGTCTATGAAGTCTGATTAAACCGGAAAGAAAAATCTGTTAGTTGATTTTATATTCATCTAATTTTCTGTATAATGTTGTCAGGGCAATATTTAATAGACGAGCAGTTTCTGTTTTATTACCATTTGTATAATTCATTACTTTCTGAATATGTATCTTTTCGGCACTTGCCAGTGAAAAAGCAGAAAATTCTTTAGCATCAGAACCTGTTAATTGTAGATCAAAAGGAAGATTATCTATTGTCAGTTCATCTGCGTCAGCAAGAATAACGCTTCTTTCTATAATATTTTTTAATTCACGTATATTCCCCGGAAAAGAATGTTGTTTTAAAGCTTCTATAAAAAGAGATGATATTGATTTTTTCTTTTTATTCATTTTTGCACAGAAAACAGAAGTAAAGTACTCTGTTAAAAGAGGAATATCGGATATTCTTTCTCGTAATGAAGGTAGATTAATCTGAAAAACAGATAATCGATAAAACAAATCTTCTCTAAAATTTCCAGCTTCAATCTCTTTATGTAGCTCTCTATTTGTAGCGGCAATAATTCTTATATCAACTTTGGTTACCTTTGTTTCGCCTACTTTTATAAATTCACCATTTTCAATTACACGCAACAATTTTGCCTGCAGATCCAGTGCCATCTCTCCTATTTCATCTAAAAAGATAGTTCCTTTGTCTGCTTCTTCAAATAAACCTTTTTTATCGGTATGAGCGCCTGTAAAAGCTCCGGCTTTATGACCAAACATTTCACTTTCCAGTAGATCTTTTGTAAAAGCGGAACAGTTTATTGCAACGAAATTCTTGGTACTTCTCAAACTATTCAGATGTATGGAATGAGCAAAAACTTCTTTTCCTGTACCTGTTTCACCTGTCAGCAGAACTGTAGTGCCTGTTACGGCTACTTTTTTAGCAAGATCAATACTCGCAGACAATATTTTTGAATTTCCTATAATAGTGTCAAAAGAATGTTTATCTGCCAATTGTTTTTCCAGATGCTGTACCCGTTTGGATAAATCTGCTTTTTCAATAGCACGATATAGTAAAGGAATAATCTTATTGTTATCATCACCTTTTGTTATATAATCAAATGCTCCGTTCTTGATCGCCTGTACTCCATCCGGAATATTACCATAAGCGGTAAGCATAATAATTTCGATAAAAGGGTATTTTATTTTTATTTCTTTTGACAAGTCAACACCATTACCATCTGGCAATTTTACATCGCAAAGAACTACCTCAACTTCATTCTGCTCTAGTTTTTTTAGTCCGGTTTTACAATCTGCTGCCTGCAAAACGGCAAAACCTTCTAAACTGATGATTCTTGCCATCAGTATTCTGAGCTTTTCTTCGTCGTCTATAATGAGTATCTTTTTCACCTGATCTTTTTTACAAATATACAACAATCAATAATCTGTTTATTTGGTTTAAAGTTTAAGGTTTAAAGTTAGCTGAGCGAGTCCGTTTTTAGTCTCAGTTTTCACAAGACCTTTGTGTCTTTTGCAGTTACCCTCACATTTTACATTTCACAAATAACATTTTACTTCTTACAAAACTATCAACTATCAATTATTAACTAGTTTAGTGTTTCCCTCCGTCTATAATTTTAAAAATATGCAATGCGGAAGGAAAAACAGCATTCATTGATTCTTCGGCTCCTTTTGTGGAACCGGGCATTGTTATTACTAATGTATTACCTATTAAACCTGCTACGCTTCTGGATAACATTGCCAGCGGAGTACGATCCTGACCGTAACTTCTTATGGCTTCTGTGATACCGGGAATTTCTTTTTCTAATAAAGGCTTTACTGCTTCCGGTGTGCTATCTCGTTTTGACAGACCAGTTCCTCCGGTTATCAGAATTAAGTCCACTCCCTGAGCACAATAGTTTTTTATATTGGTCTGAATAGTTGCAATCTCGTCAGGAATAATGATATAATCTGCAATGTTTACCTTACATTCTTCTAGTTTTCTAATAATGGCTTTGCCTGCTCTGTCTTCTTTCTGTCCGGCAGAAATACTATCTGAACAAACTATTACAGCGGCTGATAGAATAGTATTGAAATTATCTTTGAAATCTGATTTTCCTCCTTTTTTTTCTAATAATCTGATCTGATGTATTTCAATATTCTTATCAATCGGTTTCAACATATCATACATGGTAAGGGCAACTACGGAAGCGGCGTGCATGGCTTCTACCTCAACACCGGTTTTATAGATCGTATGAATTTCTACTTTGATAATTATCTGCAGGTCTTTTATTTCATAGGTAACGGAGGTATACTCTATTGGCAACGGATGGCAATCGGGAATCATATCACTGGTCCGTTTTGCTGCAAATAATCCTGCTGTTTTTGCCATTTCGAAAACGTCTCCTTTAGGTACTTTTTTATTTATAACAGCATCAATTGTATCTTGTGAGCTTACTTTTACAACTGCTTGGGCAATTGCTATACGTAATGAATTATTTTTATAGGTTATATCTACCATTTTTAATTTACGATTTACAATATTTTAGAGGAAAGAAACAAGAATCAAGAGGAAAGATATTCCGTTAACTTCTCTCACATTTTACTTTTTACAGATAACATTTTACAAAAACTATCAACTATCAATTAAAAACTATCAACTGTCTTCAACTATCAATTGTTTTCTTTCCACTGATAGCTATCATCTTCAAACCGTTCTTCCCCCCATATGGGAACTTCTTTTTTAATTCGTTCTACGAGTTCATCACATGCCTGCATTGCCGGTTTTCTATGTTTGGAAGAGGTAAAAACAAACAGGCATATCTCTCCTTTTTTAACGATACCGAGACTATGATAAACATGCATGCAGGTTAAATCATACTTTTCAAAAATACTTTCTCTTATTTCTGCTATTTTTTCTTCTGCCATTTCGGGATAGGTTGTAAAATGAATTGCCTGCACCTCTTTGTTTTCTACTATATCATTACGAATCTGACCTAAAAAAATACTATGTCCTCCTATCTCGGTCTTACCACTGTGTTTCTGAATACTTTCGGCAATAAAACTAGCTGAAATAGCTCCTTCTATAAATGAGTTTCTTTTTTTATATGTTTTCATATTTAGGATATTTTTTAATGGTCATATGGTATCACCTGATCTAAAATTGTGTAAACACCATTTTCAACATGAGTAACTTTCTTTTCAGGAAATTTATTTTGTATTAATTGAACTGCTTTCAGACTCCTTACTCCGGACTGACAGATAAAAATAATGGTATCAAACTGTTCTAAAAAATCTGCTTTTTCTTCTAAAGTATTTAAAGGAATATGCAGTGTCCTAAAAGTAATAATCTCAGGAACTTCATCTTTATTTCTTACATCTACTAAAACAGAATTTTCTGAATTTAATAACTCTTCAAGTTCGTTACGATTCTCTATTCCGAATACCTGAGAAATACTACATACTTGTTCATAATTCATTTTCAGAAATTCTTCCTCTGTTTGAGCGTGTTTATTCTGTTTTAAACTACTATAATAAAATATTTGATTATTACTATTTAAAACATTGTAAACCAGTATCTTATTACTTAAAACCTCTCCGATTCCTGTAAGTACTTTGATTACTTCATTTGCCTGCATAGTACCAATCATTCCGGATAATACGCCCAGAACGCCTGCTTCATTACAATTAGGAACTTCATCCGGTTTAGGGGGAATCGGAAACAGGTCTCTGTAATTTGTTTTTACTCCATCCTTATCTGCTACATTAAAAACGGATATCTGTCCTTCATACTGAAAAAGGGAACCGTAAACTAATGGTTTGTCTAATAAAACGCAGGCGTCATTCACTAAATATCGTGTCTGAAAATTATCAGTTCCGTCTACAACAATATCATATTTTCTTATAATTTCAAGTGCATTCTGATTGGTTATTTTTTCTATAAATAGTTCAAAATTCACTTCTGAGTTTAATTGTTGTAATTTCTCTTTTGCTATAACTGCTTTGTATTTTCCAACTGAACTTTCATCATATAAAAACTGACGATGTAAGTTAGAATAATCAATGGTATCAAAATCAGCAATACCAATATTTCCTATTCCTGCAATGGTAAGAAACTGCAAAACCGGACAACCTAATCCCCCAGCTCCGATAACCAGAACTTTTGCTTCTGCTAATTTCTGTTGTGCGACTACGCCAAAACCGGGTAGTATGATCTGTTTATTATATCTTTTAAAATAGCTCATAATTTATCCTCCGGAAAAAGGTGGTAACAACGCGATTTCAGCATTTTCAGGAATACTGCTCTCTTCATTTACAATTTGTTTATTAACTGCAACCAGATAATTATAGTTCATTAAATCCGGAAATACTGTTTCTAAATGCTTCTTCAATTCAATAACGGTTACAACTTCAGAAATTTCATAAACTGTGTCTTGAAATATATCTGTTAGTTTTCCAAAAATCATCACTTTCATAGTTTCAGTAATTTTGATGCTTCATTAAATTCTTCGGGTGTATTGATGTTTCTGAAAATAGTGTCTTCTACTTCAATAACCTTAACTCTGTTCTCTATTAAAAAATCTATCATTTTTAACTTGTTATTATTGATATTCTCTTTTAATCGGGGCAGTACTTCTTTTGAATATATCCCGAATAGAGGTTGTATTTTCTGACCGCAACCGGCTACCATAATCTTTTCACTATTATAGTTCTGGATTATATTCTCTATCGCTTGTTCTGTAATGAAAGGAATGTCACAGCTTATTATAAAGATACTGTCTGCAGAAGTATCTTCCAAAGCGGTGTAAATACCTCCTAAGGGTCCTTTGTCCTTAATAATATCTTCTATTACTTCCAGTCCCAATTCTTTATATTTCGGATTATTGGAAATAATTTTAATCATTTGATCTGAACTTTTGATCTGAGCTTTTGAAAAATAAGATCTGAGAGTCTCAATACTATATTGAATCATCGGCTTATCATTGAGTAATTTTAAACCTTTATCTTCTCCCATTCTCGAGCTTTTACCTCCTGCTATTATATAAACTTCCATATTATGTAAACCATAATTTAAATGCTGCAATTATTAAAACTCCTGCCAGTATTTTTTTTAAAACTGCTGAATTAAAATAGTTGACTCCTAAAAAAGACCCTAATATTCCTCCTGATACAGCAATAAATAGCATCGGAATAATTTCTACTGAAAAAGTAAATCCGGATAAACTATTTCCTATTAAACCTGCTATTGAATTAACCAATATAAATAAAGCGCTAATGGTTGCTGCTTCTCTTATTGTGCTCCATGATAGTAATAATATGATCGGAGTTAAAATAATTCCTCCTCCCATACCTATTAATCCGGACAACAACCCGATACTACTTCCTATAATGGCTACTAAAAACCAGTTTATTTCTTTTTTCTGTTCTTTTTGTTCCGGTAAAATCCCTATAAACCGAATAATTGGAATAAGTAAAAACAATCCTAAAATAACTTTATAAACATGGGTTTCTACTGTAATCATTCCTCCTAAAAAAGCCATTGGGAAAGAAAACAAGATTAAATAGATTAATAATTTCCATTGTATTTTTTCTTTTCGGGCATATTGTAAAAAGGCTATGCATGAAACGATTATATTAAGTATTAAAGCGGAAGGACGTATTATATCCGGTGAAAAACTAAAAAGAGCCATTAATGCTAAATATCCGCTTGCTCCACCATGTCCAACGGAGGAATAAAGAAAAGATACTATAAATAATAAAATATAAAATAGGGTAATATGTAAATCTGTCATTTAATAAAATTTTTAACTATTATCTGAAATTTTGACCTCAAAATCTTGTTTAAACTGTTCAAAACCAATAATTACTTTTTTATATTGTTCTATACTTCTTTTGCCTTCTTCGGTCAGAATCGTTCCGCCTCCATTCTTTCCGCCGCTTATTTTTTCTACTAACGGAACAGTAACATTATCATTCATATCTTTTATCATTGCCCAGGCTTTACGATACGATATTTTCATACTTCGGGCTGCTTCTGCAATGGAACCGGTTTCTTCTATTTTTTCCAACAAAAAAGCTCTTCCTTTTCCTATTTTTAATCCTTCGTCTGTTTCAATCCATATATTTGCTTTAATCTGCATATACTTGTTTTTAATCATAAATTGATACTATCTCCTATTTAAACCTAACAGGTTTTGAAAACCTGTTAGGTAAAATATAAGTCAGAGACTTTGCAGGAGCGAATAAAGGTCTCATGACCTTTGACAACACCTCTATAATATCAGTCCGAGACTGAAAAACACTTTCTCAAAATCAGAGATTTTGAGAAGCGGGGTAATAATCATATTCTAACGATCTCTACTTGTTCTCCTTTTTTAAAAAAAGTATTTATTTCTTCCAGTTTTACAAAACAGTTTGCCTCTGTAAAAGCATCCATTTTATAGGATTCCTGCCCTGATAAAATACTAACTTTCCCATCAGTGATCTGCCCTTTTACAAAATGAGTCAATCCACTGTTCTTTTTAAAATCATGTGATATTATTGCTCTGTCAGTAAAAAAATCTTCTTTGCTTCCTGCAAATCCCTGTAAAAAAGGATTTACATATTGATGAAAACAGGTAAAAACAGCAGCGGGGTTTCCGGGTAATCCAAAAACAAATTTCTGTTCTTTCCTGCCAAAGAACAAAGGTTTTCCTGGCTTCTGTTTTACTTTATAAAAAACTTTTTCAAAATTCAGCTTTTGCAGAACGGGTTGTACAAAATCATAATCTCCTACAGATATCCCCCCTGTTATTAACAAAACATCTGCTTGTTCTGTTCTTTTTTTTATTCCTTCTTCTAACAAATCCGGATTATCATCAATTACTTCGGTAAACTCAATATCAAAACCTTTTTGTTTTAAAATAGCCTGCAAGGCAACGGAATTACTCTCATATATCTGTCCGGGTTGTAAAGGAAATCCAGGTTGTATAAGTTCTTTACCGGTAACAATAATACCTATTTTAGGTTTCTTAAAAACACTAATCCTATCCAGTCCGAAACCAGCCAGAAAACCTATTATTCCTGCTGTGATAAGAGTGTTTTTAGATAAAATAAGTTCCTCTTTTTCTGTCTGAGAACCTTTAAGACGAACATTTAAACCGGAAACTATTTCATGTGGTTCAAATTTTAAAATACCATTCTCAACAATCGTTTTTTCCTGCATCACTACAGTATCTGCTCCGTGAGGAACAGGAGCTCCGGTAAAAATACGAGCTACTTCTCCTCTCTTTAATACGGGTAGATCAGTTTCTCCTGCCTGAATGATATACTTAAGCTCTAAAGGAATTGATTCTTCAAAATCTTTAAATCTAAAACAATAACCATCCATTGCGGAATTATCAAAATGGGGTACTGCAATGGGAGCAATACAATCCTCAGCAGTATAACAGCCTAAACTGTCAATTAACTGAACTGACTGAGCTACTAAAGGCGGAATATTTTTAAGAATCAGTTCTCTTGCTTCTTTAACGCTTATCAAATTCATTTTTCGTTAGGTTTAATTTGTCATAACGGAAGTCAAAAAAAATCAACCTCCAATTTTAATCATACTCCTGTTTTCCAGAATAAAAGGATCGAGCTGTTTATAATTTTCAAATTGTCCTCCCATTTTTTCTTTTTTCAGCAGTAAACATTTGCGTATTATCGGTACAATATCTTTTCCGTCTCTGAAATTTCCTAAAACATCCAGTTCATCTTTTCCAAAAAGACAATTTTTCATTTTACCGTCAGCAGTAAGACGCATACGATTACAATCCCCGCAAAATGGATCACTCATGGTTGTAATGAAAGCAAAAGTACCCTGATAATCTTTTACATAATATTTTTTTGAAGTATCATGTAGTTTGTCTTCCAGTTTTATAATAAAAAAGTGCTCTTTGATCCGATGTAACATTTCTAATGTAGGCAGAACCTTTTCTTTTCCCCAGCCATTACCGTCAAAAGGCATAAATTCTATAAAACGAATATGAATCGGCAAATGTTCTGTTAACTGTACAAACCGAATCAGTTCTTCTTCATTTATTCCTTTCATCGCCACCACATTCAGTTTAATATGAAAACCTTCTTTTATGAACCCGTTTATATTGTCCCATACTTTCTGAAAAGAATCCCGTTTTGTCAGCTCTTTGAATTTTACCGGATCTAATGTATCTAAACTGATATTCACATATCTCAGCCCAACCTTTTTAAATAAGTCTAAATACTTATCCAGAAGAACTCCATTCGTCGTTACCGCCAGTTCGACAGGTAAGGTTGCCAGATTCTGAACTATCTGATCAAAATCATGTCTTACCAGAGGTTCTCCTCCGGTAAGACGAATCTTCTTCACGCCATAATCAACAAATTTCTTTGCTATCTGTTGTATTTCATCGACCTGCATCAGTTTTTTTTGTGGCAGACTTTGCATATTCTCATCGGGCATACAATAGGTACAACGAAAATTACAACTATCTGTAAGAGAAATTCTCAGATAATTATGAATACGATTATAGGAATCAAATAATAAATTATTCATAATAATTTGTAGCTTCTTTATCTTTTACTCTATCTCTCTTTAACAGCTCTTTATTACGAGCGTCAGGAAGATATCTCATTAAATATAATGTGCTAATAAACAATACCATAGAACCAAAAAATGTTGCTAACGCAAAGTCATTATTATCAATTAATGCATTATTTAAAGCTCCGTATAGCAACCAAATCTGAATACTGACTATCAAAATCAGAATCAGAATAATAGCAGAAAGTATTGTGTTTGTTTTGCTGGGGTGCGCTGCATTCTGCACTTCTTTAAAATTACTCATAGTTAAGCTTTTTAATTTTACTTATATATATTTTATCTTCACGAACAATAACCGTTAATTGTGGTAAAGGTCTTGGAGGTGGTCCTTGTAATACTTCTCCGTTTTCAGGGTCAAAATATCCTTTATGGCAAGGGCATTCTATTTTTTTTATATCATGGCGATACAATACTGCACAAGATAAATGAGTACATTTTTGCTCAAAAGCTCTCCATTTATCTTCTTCTAAACGAATTAAAATATAAGGAATATCACGATTTTCTTTAATAAGAAAAGGTTTCATCTCTCCAATAGGTAAATCGGATACATTACAGATAAAAAGCTCTTCATCTGTTTTATCATCTGAAAAAAACAACGATTTTCCTGCTATAATTCCATTTCCTATCGCTAAACTACCGGAAAGTAAACATAAATATTTCGCAAACTCACGACGGGAAACATGAGTTGCTTCTTCTTTTCTTATTGGAAAATCTGATTTCCAGACAGGTGTTTCTTTATTATCTTTATGAGACATTGTTTATTATTTTTATAAGGTCAATAACCTGATTTTATTGTTTTTAATGAACTTTTAATTCCATACTACCTTTAGGCATCATAATACTTACTTTGGTCGTAACTTCTTCCTGACCAAATATAAATTTATTGACAGGAGTACTGTTTGGTCGTTTCTGCTGGATTTCTTCACGTGTACCATAAAACAATGCTCCACTCGGACAGACTGTAGCACACATTGGTTTTAGACCTGCACTGGTTCTGTCATAGCACATATTACATTTCATCATCAGTTCTGCCTCTTCTTTTTTGAAAGGAACACCAAAAGGGCAAGCAATTACACAATTAGAACAACCAATACACTGAGCTGTATTAGCAGTATGAACTATACCAAAACTATCTTTTGATATTGCGTCTGCGGGACAGACATTTGCACAAACAGGATCCTCGCAGTGCATACATACCTGAACGGTTGTTTGTGTTGTTTCGGCTCTGTCCACATAATGAATATGAATCATACTTTCCTGCCCATTTGTTTCACATTCAGCACAAGCCATTTCACAGGCATGACAACCAATACAACGTTGCATATCTACAAAAAATTCCATGTTTTTATCATATCCTGTAACTGTCATATATTTTTTTATTTAGGTATTAAATTTTATATAAATAGTTTAGTCTAAACTTTCATAAGCATCTGAATCTTTTGCATCCGGAGCTTTTTGTCCTGTGTGGATCAACTGACAGGCACATACTTTAAATTCCGGGATTTTTGAAACAGGATCCAGATAATCACTGGTTAACTGATTTGCTGATTTTTTTCCTCCCCAGTGATAGGGAATAAAAACGGTATCTTCTCTGATCGTTTGTACTACATTAGCAGGGAAAAGAGCTTCTCCACGACGGGTTACTACTTTAATCAGATCTCTTTCTTTAATATTATACTGAGCTGCCAGTTTAGGATGAATTTCTAATAATGGTTCTGGATACTGATCTACTAATTTTCCGATTCTTCGGGTTTGTGATCCACTCAGATATTGTGATACCACACGACCGGTTGTCAATACTATCGGATATTCTTTATCCGTTTTCTCTCCCGGATCTCTGTAAGGAGCAGGATTAAAATGTGCTTTACCATCCAGTGTTTTGAATTTTTTGTCTTCCCAAAGTCTTGGTGTACCGGGATGGTCTAAACTTGGACAAGGCCAGAATATGCCCATGTTTTCAACGACTCTTTCATATGTGATTCCGTAATAATCTGCTGTTCCTCCTTTGGATGCTACACGTAATTCATTAAAAATAGCCTCGTTGTTCTCATAATTAAATTTATCTCCTTCGCCCAGACGACGTGCCAGCTCCATTATTATTTCCCCGTCTTTTCGAGCCTCTCCCGGAGGGGAAACTGCCTGATTGATTCTAACAACACGTCCTTCTGCTGTAGTAACCGTTCCATCTTCTTCTTCATGAAGAGAGCCTGCTAAAATAACATCCGCATGGCGGGCTGTCTCATTCAAAAAGAAATCTATTGCAACATAATATTCCAGTTTTTCCAGAGCTTCACGTACATAATTATTATTAGGCAATGATATTAAGGGATTAAAACAGATTGAGATTAATCCTTTAATCTCTCCTCTGTGTATTGCTTCAATAATCTCATAAGCACTTAATCCTTTTTTAGGCAACTCTTTTTCTTCTATACCCCAGACTTCTGAAATATAGTTGCGATGTTCCATATTCTCAATATCACGATTACCCGGCAACTGGTCACATTTATGTCCGTGTTCACGTCCTCCCTGACCATTTCCCTGACCTGTAATGGTAGCATATCCGCAATATGGTTTACCAATCCTTCCTGTCGCCAGAACAAGATTAATACAACCTACTACATTATCTACTCCTTTTGAGTGATGCTCAATTCCACGGGCATGTAATAAAAAACTAGTACTTGCCTTACCCCACATTTCTGCCGCCTGATATATCTTATCTGCCGGAATTCCGGTTACCTCTTCTGCCCATTCTAACGTATGATCTTTTACAGAGTCAAGGGTTTCCCGAAATCCACTGGTATGATTATCTATAAAATCGTGATCCAACCAGTCATTATCAGCTAAAATTTTCAACATGGCACCATATAAAGCTGAATCTGTCCCGGGGCGAACCGGTAAATGTAAATCAGCAGTACGTGCCAGAGGAATTAAACGAGGATCAATCACGATCAGTTTTGCACCGTTATCACGAGCCTGCCATATATAATGCGTTAAGGTTGGAAAAGTTTCACTTATGTTTGCTCCTGTAACGATAATCACTTCGGCGTGTTCCAGATCAGACCAGTTATTAGACGCTCTATCCAGACCAAAAGCTTTTTTATTTCCGGCACCGGCACTAACCATGCATAAACGCCCATTATAATCCAGATTAGCCGTTTTAAGGGCTACTCTGGCAAACTTTCCTATCATATAACTTTTTTCATTGGTCAGAGAAACTCCTGAAAGTATTGACATCGCATCTCTACCATATGTATTCTGAATACGTTGAATCTCAGAAACAGTTTTATCCATTGCTGTATCCCAGTCAATTGGTTCAAAGCCTACTCCTTCTACTCGTTGTAAAGGAGTAAGGAGACGATCAGGATGATTATTCTGGAGGTAACGCTGAACCCCTTTAGGACAAAGTCTTCCTTCATTAAAAGGAAATTCTTTCCAGGGTTCAAAACCAACCACTTTATTGTCTTTTACTTTTAACTGAATACCACATTGCATACCGCAATAACAACAATGTGTTTTCACTAATTTATCCGGATCATTCCGACCTTTAAATCCTTCTGGAGAAGCATACTGTTTATGCGGTCCGAATTGTTCAACAATCTTTTCTGATGATGTAGGTAACTTAGCCATAGTATAATTTCTGTATATAAATAAGTAGTGACTTATTCTGATGTTTTATTTTAATAATTAACCAAAAAAACTTCCTGATTCCTCACGGGCTTTAAGATGTGCTTTTGCCAATGCGATTCGCTTTCCTTCAGGACTGAATTCTAAATGATTCTGACCGTTTTCCAAATCAAAATCAAAGCCTAATTCTTTTGTAATTGTTTTCAGATCTTCAATATGCATTTTTGTAGCAAACTCTTCTTTTGTGTTCGGACAGGTTACCATACCGCTTTTGAGACCTTCTGTTTTATAGATATTCGCTCCTAATTGTGCGGGTCTCTGAAAAATATGGAAAAACTTTCCGAAAGGAATCCAAACCAAAAATAAAATAACAGTAATAGCATGAGTCACAGACATGAACTGGTGTGTTTTTCCTTCTAAAAAGGTATAATCAAAACTGATTCCTACACCTGTAATCGAAATAGCAACCAATAATATTAGAGGAAGCCAATCTCCTTCAAAAGTTTGGGTTGCAATTAATCCTCCATTAGTAAAACGACGTTTCATCATCATAACAGAACCGATTGTTACCAAAACGGAACACCAAACCAAAGCATGAAAAATTACAAAACTTATAAAAGATCCCAGTTCAAAATTCATCATTTTAAAACCAAACATATGGGCTTCATAAGTGGTCATAGAACCGTTCTCTAATGTAAAATGTATCCATCCAAAAGTTAAAGGAAAAGTTATGGCAAATGCCAGCATACAACCAGTAGCTAATAAGAAATGCCCTATCCATCTTTTTGTACTTCTTGGAGCAATAAACCGCTGAAATAAAATATTTTTCAGAAATAATAGTGCTGACCTTTTAAAATACTGAATAAAATGATTACTAAAAAAGAACTGTCGGGAACGTTTCCAGTACATTTTTGTAGGTGGACGCTGTAACCAGATAGAATAACGATACACAATTCCGAAAATAGCAAATATTGACCCGAACAGATACGCAATTAAAGCTGCATCAAAATTCTGCAAATCTCTGGAACCTATAAATACTAAAATTATAGTAAAAACAGAAACTAAAGTTGCTCTTATAAACGCAGGTCTGTTAAGGGTCTGAAATAATTTAAACATAATTTATTATTTTTAATTCTTTTTATTAACTAGGTCTTTCACAGCCTTTTCTTTGATAATAATACCAGTTTACTGCCGTTGCAATAAACAGAAATACTAATAATCCCCAGAAGAAAGCATTAGCACTTTTTACTCCGGAGCTTTTAGAGATATTAAGAACAACACTAATAATCATTGAGAAAATAAAAGGACCGTATGCTGCAATAGCCGCCGTCCATCCGATTACTCCTGCTGCCTGTCTTGGATTGTGTTGAAAAACAATGGGATACTGTCTAAAAGTAGCTGCATTTCCAATTCCTGTAAAAAAGAATATCAACATCATTACCCCAATAAACATAGGAAACTGATCCATTGAAACAGGGGCAACCAGTCCCATTGCTATTAAAGCGATTGTACAACCTATTAAACCGAACCCTGTTATAGTAGTTAAAATAGCTCCTCCTGTTTTGTCTGCAACAAACCCAAATATAATTCTACTGGCAGAACCAACTAGAGGTCCGTAAAAAGCATATTTTAAAGGATCAGGAGCATCTTCAAAACCACCATAAAGAGCACTAATCATCATTGGAAAAGCAGCAGCCAAACCGGAAAATGTTCCAAAGGTCATAAAATAAGTAACGGTACAAAACCAGGTATGCTTGTCTTTGAATATATCTAATTGTTCTCTAAATGAAGCTTTTACAGGAATACTTTTTAAACCAAACCAGCATACAACAGTCATGATAACAATAAGAGGGATATACCATAAAAAAGCACTTTGCAGATATACCTCTGATTCTACTACTTTATTGGTTACAGGATTTACCTTAGAAAATATCTGAGGTGCTCCGCATATTGCAACACCAATTAATACCGGAGTCATAAACTGTGCAATACTCACACCAAAATTCCCTATCCCTGCCTGAATTCCTAAAGCAGTACCCTTTAAACGAGCCGGAAAAAATAAATTCGTAGAAGGCATAAATGAAGAGAAATCCCCACCACCAAAACCTGTCGTAAACGCCAATACAGCAAAAACCCAAAAAGGGGTTGTCGGATTCATTATAGCAAAGGTTAATCCAATGATAGGAATCAGCTTAATTAAGGTAGAAACCGTTATTGTATGTCGCGTACCGTAAATCGGAATCAGAAAAGTATGTATAATTCTTAACGTTCCGGCAGCTAATCCGGGTAAGGAAGCCAGCCAGAATAATTCATGCTCTGTAAAGTTAAAACCTATACCGGGCATTTTAGTCACTATTCCACTCATTACATACCATGTAGAGAATGAAATAGTTAATGAAATAGTTGTTATAATAAGGGTTCTCCATGCAATTTTTTTCCCTTTTGATTCCCAAAAATTAGTGTCTTCAGGATTCCATTCTTTTAGCCAAGTTGACATATATATATTTAAATTTATTTACGTTCAATATCTTTTGAAATTTCCGGCATTTTATCTCTTAACATTTTTATAATCGTACGATGCATACAGATCAGACAAATAATAGAGGTGATAAAAATAAAAATCCACGAACTGGTCCATAATCCGGTATAATTCAGTAAATACCCAAAAATAATAGGACCAATAAATCCTCCCAAACCACCTATCAGACCTACCATTCCTCCCACAACCCCTACCTCATTAGGGAAATATTCCGGAATATGTTTATAAATAGCGGCTTTACCAATCCCCCATGAGATTCCGATCAATACTACTAATACAAGATAAACCCACACATTAGCTTCAAATTTAATTTGGGTAATCCCCTTTGCCAGTACTTCTTTTTTAGAAATATTCTGATTCTCTTTTACTATGATTTCCTGCCAGGAAGCCTTCGTGGGTAAAAAATGAGCTTTATCTTCATCTATATCCGGTTTCTCATTTACCGTATATTCTTTATTATCAATCAGAATAGTATTAGGAGTAACTTTAGAAACTACTCCGTCTTTGGTTGCTGCAACACCCAGACCCGTTGTATAAATCTCCATTTTTGGAAACATCAGCAAAAAACTAAATACAGTAGAGGTGCCCAATACCCAGTACATTACTTTTCTAGCTCCGAACTTATCGGATAAATAACCCCCAAAAGCTCTGATTACTCCTGACGGTAAACTGAATAAAGAAGCAAATACACCTGCTACAACAAGAGAAGTCTGATATACATTCATAAAATACGGTACCAGCCATTGTGAAAAAGCGACAAAAAATCCGAATACCAGCAGATAGTACAATCCAAAGCGCCAGACACGTCCACTTTTTAACGGACTTAATAAACTCATTAGTGATTTATTATTACTTTCCGGTTTTTTGTTCTCAGCAAAGAGCAGAAATAATAATCCTATAATTACTAATGTTATTCCGTAAATTATCGGTAACATTTTCCATCCGTTCTCGGGATTACTTTCTGAAAAATAATTTAAAATACTAGGTCCCAAAAAAGTAGTGATAGCAGCTCCTGCATTACCCATTCCAAAAATCCCCAGGGCTCTTCCCTGCCATTCTTTTGGATACCATACGGAAGTATACCCAATTCCTACTGCAAAACCGGTTCCAACCATACCAAACAGAAAACTCAGTACAGCAAACATCCAAAAGGATTCAGCAAAATAGAATAAAAACAGAGGAACAGAACAAAGTAACAGTAAACCGGAAAATATTATTTTTCCGCCATATTTATCAGTCATGATACCAACCGGTAATCTCATGATTGATCCGGTCAGGATCGGAATACCCAGTAACCAACCTGTTTCAACAACCGAAAAATCAAAAATACCCTTATCTGTCAGATAGGTTATAAGCACTCCATTCAGTGTCCAACAGGCAAAACAAATGGTAAAAGCGAGCGTGTTTAAAAATAATATTTTGTGAGATTGTTTTAATTCTGAATTCATTTATTCCTAAATAATAGATTCTAATTTATTTTCAGACCACAAATAAATAAGATATTTTTTTATTAAACAAAAAAAAACTAAAATAACATTAATATAACTCATATTATCTTATAATACATAAAATAATATAAAAAATTAACAATATGATAGAATATCATATGATTTAAAAAAAAATATTTATTTATTCAGAGTCAAATATAACAAATATATAAAGATAAAAAGGTATTTTAATCTTTATATAAATATAGGTTAGACACAAAAACACTTTTTAACAACTGGCATTCAATGATTTAACTCACAATACCCTTTATTAAGAATGATTATTTATTAATAATTAAAGCTTTTTTAGTAAAAAACAAATAAACGGTAAAAAAATACAACTGTTTGTTTGTTTATAGTTAAATTGCCAGAATAAATAACATTTTTATATAAAAACTTTAGATACACATTCCTTTAAATACTAAATAGCAATGAATAAAAATAAAAAAATCTGTACCCAAACAGCTCAAAAAATACAGCAGTATTACAACAGTACCGTCAGAATAAAAGGTTTCTGGTCATTCCTAAACAATATTTAAGTCAACTATTTAAAAATAAAACTATGCCGGAGAAACACTATGTCGTTCAGGGTGCCGTTTGCCGTTGTAAATTCAGCGAAACACCACAAACCGATATTCTAAAAGTAAAAACACAAGATAAAGTGTATATCAATGATTCTAAAGCAGAATACAAACGCTGCGCAAGCACAAAAGACATTGGACCAACCTTTGAAAAAAATACCTTTGGCAATTGTAAACTACAGCCTGTGGGTTCCGGTTATAAGTCCTGTATAATAAACGTTACAAAATGGAGTGATTTCTATGAAAAAATTACACTTATACATGGTGGTAAACCCCTTATAGAAACCAGTACAGCCGGTTGTACCGTTGGAGGACCGAACTGCATTATCATACAGGATCACGGACAAGTATCAGAGATCACACAAAACAATCTGAATAATGCAGACGATACCATTTTGGCACATATTTATCCTTTTGGAGATCTGAAAAATTTTAATCCCGAAATACAAGAAGTCGATTAATTAAAATACTATCTACCTATGAAAATAATCGTTGGAAATCAAACCCCCTTAATAGGAACACGCTATTATTATTCGCTGCAGGATTCCTTTACCGATAAATATGCTGTACCCAATACACAAAATACAATTGTTATCCCGCCAAAAGAAGCCGTACGCTGGAAACTGAGTAATAATGAAGGCTTCAAATTATACAAAGACGAAGGTTCTTTTAGGTTTAACCAGCCTGCCATGGGAAAAACCTATCTGCTCGAAGCACAATACACCACGGCTTCAGGAACAAAAGAAATCGCAAGTCTTACGATCAAACCATTAACAGGAAGTCCGAAAATACAACGGGTCTACTGGACCGATACCGATCATGAACCGATCGGCGACCGAACCGTAGGTTATCTCGATACCGTAAAACTCCATATAGAAACGCTGAATATCCCCAGAAACGAACCGCTACAGGTTACCGTTTGGGAAGATCAATACGGAAACGGACATGGTGCTTCCAGCCGGAATATGGGAACGTATACCGCCAAAGTAGATCGATATGGAAAAGCAGCACTTGTTTTTCAGAATATAGCACTCTATCAAAAGCGGTTAAACAAAATGGACCTTATTAAAGAAGCCGCACACGAATATTATGTTCAGATACACTACGCCGGAATACTCGACAGCATCGAAGACCAAACCCAGATCAAAATAAAAAACGAACTGACCCAATATATTGAACCTTACTATGGAAACAGCCCTGTAACAACAGGCAAAACACAACCAAACAATCCCAATGACGATAAAAAGAAAAACTATACGTTTGGTATTTTTATAGACGGCACGCTGAACAATCAGTACAATACCCTTGCCCGACAGGCATGGGAGGAAAAAACCGGTAAAAAAGCCACTCATAAAAAAGACCTTGAAGACGAAAAGAAATACCGGTATAACGAGGGCAGCTATGAAAATGATCTGTCTAATCCCGCTATTTTATTTCAGTATTATGGAGAAGATGATAAAAATATACTACATCCTAAATTTAAAATCTATACCGAAGGTATGGGCAGTAATACGCTCGCAGATCTGGACGGTCGCGTCCGGGAACAGGATTATAAAAACGACGATCTGTTTGTAGGATCAGGACTGGGAATAGGAACTGCCGGTATTATTGCCCGGGTAAAACGTGCCATTGAACAACTGACCTACAAAATTGAGAAAAAAACAACTTTTGATACGCTTACTATCGATATTTTCGGCTTTAGTCGGGGTGCTGCGGCTGCCCGCAACTTGGTACATGAAATCACACTTCCGGAACAAACGGCCAATAGCGAAATGTTGCCCGCTCATGGCTGGTTAGGCTACCTGTTTGCACAAAAAGAAATTGTTTTCAGCAAACTGGTGGTACGTTTTGCGGGGCTCTATGATACCGTACCACATCACGGTATCCGACAATCCGATGATATCAGAACCTTAGGACTCAACTCAATCAGCAAAGCAAAATCAGTACTGCATATCACTGCCCGGGATGAGCATCGGGCAAACTTTAATCTGGCACGTATTCCGGTAAAAAAAGACCATATTGAGCTGAATTTCCCCGGCGTGCACTGCGACGTAGGTGGCAGTTATGTAGAAGGAAGTACTGAAATCAATGCCATTATCGAATACCCTTTTGAAAGTAAACTGCGATCCGAAAAAGAGCGTTTAGTAGCCGAAGGCTGGTACCAACCGGAACAACTCCGATTTGATTCTAAAACAATTAAAAAGGACGAACTTACCTTTACCCTTATCGGCTCCCGGAAATATCTCAGCAATCAGTATAGTTTTATTCCACTCTATACAATGCTGGATTTTGCCGAAAAAAAAGGATTAGTATTTGACAGAATAGAAATGAAGAAAGATTTTAAATTTACAGCTAATAATATTATAGAAAACATCTCTTTTTTACAAAATATTCGAACCCAATTAAACAACTATACCGAAAAAATGATCGCTGCCCCCAATCATAGTATACCCTATGAAATACCCGAATCGGAGTTAAAAAAATTACGCAATCAGTATCTGCATTATAATGCGGTACTCGGACTAGTCAATCAACCTGAAAAGGACAGAATAAGAACGGAAATACCATTCTAAAATGAAAACAAAAACAATAAAAAACAGCAGTCTGATCCTAATCTTTTGTTTGACAACGATCGGAATCTCTTCCTGCGATAAAATAAAAAAAATGAATACGAAAGAAAAAACCTATAGCTGGAGTTGTAGTGTAACCGCTCCCAGAAATTATCCAATAAAAATCCATAAAGGCGGTTATCTGGCAACCGAACAAAAAATATTAGCCTCATTCTATAATGCCGGTTCACAAAAAGGCAGCTGGAACTCGAACGGTACCGATGCCGGAGGAGGCAGTGGAATTCCTTCAATGCTATCACTAACCTGGGTAAGTTTTGCCGAAAAAAAGTTCTGGACCATTGACACCCTATTGCCCGCAGAAAAAATACAGGCATTATTTGAACAGGGTTATTATGATATTGGTACCCCTGAACCGAAGGAACACTATACTTATAAAAACATTACCATAGCCGTAGCACCGGGGGGAGTAGTGGCTGTTTTTTTAGGTAGTGCTTCCAGCTCCCATCACAAATTAGTGGGTACTTATCAGGCAAAAACAGCTTATGTTGATGTAAATGATTTTGTCCCTGTAAAAAATGCTTATAAAGATTTAAATGAGTTTCATGATGAATATTTTAAAATGATTCCTGAGGAAACGCAAGACTATATACAAAAAAACGGTGTTCCGTATCATCTCTGGAAACGGTGTTTTGAACAATTTAACTGGAAATATACCGTACAGTTTTATAAAAACGATTCTTTAACAGCGGTTCGGAATGACTATTATAATGGAGAAAATGATTATGTCGGATTTGACGAAATCAATCACTATGATTTTGAACCCAGACCGCTGCCAAAATATTCTGAACTGTATTTTTCTGTCTATTGGGATGAAGTAACCTTTGATGAAGAAGAACTCTATGCCGTTTTTCAGGAATTGACTAAAAACAATAAAGACGAACCCATAGAAATTATTGCTAAAGTCGCTTTTGAGTATATGGATGTTACTTTTATGGTAAGAGGGGATAAAAGAACCCTACCGCTGACAAAAGTAAAAACAAGGGTATGGAGGCAACATGGGAAATAAAAAGAGACTATTCTTAATCCTGTTTTGTTTGACAACGATCGGAATCTCTTCCTGCGATAAAATAAAAAATAGGAGTACGAAAAAAAAAACCTATAGCTGGAGTTGTAGTGTAACCGCTCCCAGAAATTATCCAATAGTAATCCATAAAGGCGGTTATCTGGCAACCGAACAAAAAATGTTAGCTTCATTCTATAATGCCGGTTCACAACAAGGCAGCTGGAACTCAAACGGTACTGATGCCGGAGGAGGCAGCGGAATTCCCTCTATGCTGTCACTGACCTGGGTAAGTTATGCCGAAAAAAAATTCTGGACCATTGGTACACTATTACCCGCAGAAAAAATACAGGCATTATTTGAACAGGGTTATTATGATATTGGTACCCCTGAACCGAAGGAACACTATACTTATAAAAACATTACCATAGCCGTAGCACCGGGGGGAGTAGTGGCTGTTTTTTTAGGTAGTGCTTCCAGCTCCCATCATAAATTAGTAGGTACCTATCAGGCAAAAACAGCTTATGTTGATGTAAATAATTTTGTTCCTGTAAAAAATGCTTATAAAGATTTAAAAGATTTTCATGAAGAATATTTTAAAATGATTCCTGAGGAGACCCAAGACTATATACAAAAAAATGGTATTCCATATCATCTCTGGAAACGGTGTTTTGAACAATTTAACTGGAAATATACCGTCCAATTTTATAAAAACGATTCTTTAACAGCCGTTCGGAATGACTATTATAACGGGGAAAATGATTATATCGGTTTTGACGAAATTAACCACTATGATTTTGAACCCAGACCTTTACCAAAATACTCCGAACTTTATTTTTCTATTTATTGGGATGAAGTAACCTTTGATGAAGAAGAATTGTATGCTGTTGTTCAGGAATTGACTAAAAACAACAAAGACGAACCCATAGAAATTATTGCCAAAGTCGCTTTTGAGTATATGGATGTTACTTTTATGGTAAGAGGAGATAAAAGAGCTATACCGCTGACAAAAGTAAAAACTAGAGTATGGAGACAACATGGGAAATAAAAAGATAATCCATATATTCTTATAATACCCTAAATTTGTATCCTTGAGCTTAATGCTGTTTTTTTAATATTATATGGATAAAATTAAAACATACTCTATACAACATCACCAGGAAATCTTTCAGTTATCAAGTATAAAAAAAGATTTTTTCTTTATTGAGCTTGGCAAAGGAAGTATTTATTCAAGTGAGCCAAGACGTTCTGAAACATATAGCATTACCTATTTAAAAGAAGGACAGATCGAGCTTCAGGCAGGAGTAACAAATCAGGTCGTAAATGCTCCTGCTATTATGACAATAGGTCCTTCCACTGTGCGAAGCATAAAACCGGGCAAAACAGAACCGGTGCTTCAAATCATCTATTTTACAGATGATTTTTTACTGGAAAAACAATCGAATATATTCTATTTAATGGAGTTTGATTTTTTTGAAAATAATGACGATCATGTACTCTCTTTAAATTCGAAAAACGCAAAAAAGTTCAAAAACATTTTTACCCTGATTAAAAACACGGTCAATATTAATCATATACATGAAGCAGCTCTTATTAAAAGTTATATCTATATTATTATCCATGAAATAAATGCACTGCATGTATTTGAACAAAAACACCAACCTGTTCTTAAAAATGCAGAAAAGGTTACTCCAATTGTCGGAAAATTCAAAAAACTGATGATGAAAGAATATCTGAGCCATCACTCCGTTAATTTTTATGCAGATCATCTGAATGTTACAGCAAAACATCTTTCAGAAACTTTAAAAAAACAGACCGGAAAAACTGCCGGTCAGTGGCTCAATGAAATTATTACACTGGAAGCTAAAGTGTTACTTCAAAATAAAGATCTGTCAATAGCCGAAATCAGTGAAATTCTCCATTTTTCAGATCAGTCTGTTTTTGGAAAATTTTTCAAGGCTAATACGGAACAGACCCCCATAAAATACAGAAAAGAATTAAATCCGTAAATTCGACGAAAAACACCGTATTCTTACCCTTTTTTTTCCTGTTAAAATTCGGAACTTTGTAGTGTTAAAATTAACCTATGAAAAGTTCAAAATTATTGATTCCGTCTACTTGTAAAATCCTTTTCTCATCCGGAGAAAAAACAGGGAGTCAGTTATTTGCCGACATACTGCAAATTTTGAGCCCTGATACTGAAAATAATACGTATCAGATTATTTATAAAATGAAAACTATTACTTTTCCCCGATCTGTAAAATGGCAAAATTATATTTGCTCTTTAAATTATATTTAGTGTATATCCTAATGCTATTCTTTTAAAAATTTATGGATTAATTCAAAATTTCAATTTCACTCATTTAATGAGTCTCTTTACTATTAATACAAAATCTATGAACTCTTTTTTAAATAAAAAAGTACTACTGTCTCATCTATTCCTGTTTACCGTCTTTTCTTTTCTATCAGAAATATATGCTCAGGAACAAACCTCTTCAAAGTATGTTCTCAGCATTAAAAAGGCGATACAACTGGCTAAGGAAAACAATGACCAAATCCAGATCAGCACACTGGAAGGACAGGCGGTACAATCCGATCTTAAAAATATAAAAAGTCTTGCGTTACCACATATTGCAATAAAAGGAAGCGGAAGAAGATTAACGGATGTTACACTGTTTGAACATGGTATGACGCAGTCAGAAACCGTTCCGGCACCACCTGTCAGTGATATGGCTACAGTGGGAATAGAAGCCGGCTTTAATCTGTATTCCGGAGGAAAACACGAAGCTGCCATTGAAGAGCAGAAAATAAAATCGAAATTAGCAGCTATCAATATAAAGGATCAAACCGGTTCTGTTTCTTTGCAGGTAGTCAGTCTGTATCTGGATATCCTTCGCTTACAACAACTGGATTCTTTATATTCAGAACAGATCAAAAGAGAAGAAATCCGATATAAAAATATTCAGTCCTTATATAATAATGGTAAAGTAACCCGAAGTGACCTACTCAGAGCAGAGATCAATTTATCAAATCAGCAATTCTCAAAAAAAGAAAATACCAGTGATATTGAGATACAGATACAGCGAATGAACATTCTTTTACAATTACCGGAACATACCGCTTTAGTTTTAAGTGACACTACAATAATAAAAAAAGTACCTTCTCTTAATACTATTTACAACTTATCCGGTGAACGTTCTTATAAATTATTAAAAGCAACTGAAAATATTGATCTGCAGGAAGCAAAGATCAAAGGAATAAAAAGTAATTACTATCCTTCTATAGAACTGTTTAGTGAATACGGTTATAATTATCCGAACAGTCTGGTCTTCCCTCCTGTTGATCAAATCTACTCTGTGGGATTCATCGGAATCAAATTACAGTATTCTATTTCTTCTCTGTATCAGAACAATCATAAGAACGTTGCTGAAAAAATCCGATTAACAGAATTAAAAACACAACAAAATGCTATTAAAGATAATACCCGTCTGGAAATATCCTCTCTGAAAATCAAGTATAATGATATGCTTGAAAAGATCGCAATTGCAGAAAAAAATATAGAGCAGTCCAAAGTAAATTATAAAATCGTAAGTACAAAATACTTCAATCAGTTGGCATTATTAACTGATCTGCTGGATGCTGATAACCTATATCTACAGTCAAGATACAATCTTATCAAAGCACAGACCGATTTATGTAATTATTATTACAACCTGCTTTATACAACCGGTAACCTTTAATTTACAGTACACAAACCATGACACAAGAATTAAAAAAGAAAAGACATCCGGGTAATACCCTTTTATCTGTTTTTGTTATTATAGTTATACTTATTGCTATTATTGCCGCTATCCGCTACCTAATCCATACTTCTAAATATGAGGAAACGAATGATGCTCAGGTAGAAGCCTATATTAACCCGATATCTGCAAGAGTTGGCGGTTATATCAGCAAAATATATTTTCAAGAACATCAACTAGTAAAGGCAGGTGATACACTGATTGTTATTGATGATCGTGAATATAAAACAAAAGTTCTGGAAGCAGAAGCCGCTGTTGAAGATGTCGAAGCCCAGCTTGTAGTACTGAAAGCCAGTATCAACACAGCTCATACCGGAACATTTGTAAATCAGGATCAGATTAATGCTGCTAAAGCCAGATTATGGGAAAAACAACAGGATCTGAAACGTTATGAAAATCTTGTAAAAGAAGAAGCGGCTACCATGCAGGAATATGAAGCCGTAAAATCAAAATATGATGTTGCCAGCAGCGATTATAACGGAACACGCAACAGTCTGAAAACTAACAATTCCAAAGTAGTCGAATTACAGGCAAGAGAAGGATTATTATCCGCTGAACTTAAAATAAAAAAAGCACAGCTTGAGCTGGCAAATATTAACTTGAGTTATACTGTTATTACCGCTCCTTATACCGGACGTCTGGGACGTAAAACCATTCAGGAAGGACAACAGATTCAAATGGGACAAAGCTTAGTACCTATTATTGATGAAAGCAGTAAATGGATCGCAGCCAACTTTAAAGAAACCCAGATTGAAAACATGTATGAAGGACAACCTGTACTGATCAAAATTGACGGTTATGATAATAAAACCTATAAAGGAGAAATAGAATCCATTGCAGGATCTACAGGATCTAAATTCTCTTTATTACCTCCTGATAACTCTACTGGTAACTTTGTGAAAATCATTCAGAGAATACCGGTAAAAATTCGTTTTCTAAATCAGGAAGATACGAAACAGATCAAAGCAGGTATGAATGTTATCGTCTCTGTAAAAAACAAAGAATAAATGGAAACCACTTATTTCAAAAAATGGATCGATGACTGGGAATGGGGTATCAGAATCAGTATTTTTATTATTCTGTTAGCCGCCATCATTCAGTTCTCACTCTATTCATTAACACAGAGTTATGTTGTAGCTGTCTTTGGAGTACAGCCGCAAGATATTTCTTTTTCTGTGCAGATCACCTATGTGACCTTGTTAGCAAGTCTGCCCCTACACTCCCGATTAATGCGTTTTTTCGAACCCAGAAATTATGTCCTTTCTGCTATTATCATCGGTATTACTCTTGACTATATAAGTATGAATATCAATGATATATATCTATTTTTTACCATTCGTTTTTTACAAGGAATTGCGATCAGTGCCGTTACAATGTCTATGCTCACCATGATCTTTTCCAGAATACAGGCAGAAAAAAGACAAGCTGTCGGATACTCCGTTTTTTACGGAACCACACTTTGCAGTAGCGTTCTTATTGGTGTTCCTACCGCGTGGATTAATGATAATATGGACTGGAAAAAAATATACTATTGTGTTATATTAATTGAAATACTGGCGCTTATTATTGCCTTTTTAGTATTACGTTCCGGTCGCGTAACTAAAAAATATCCTTTATTTCAGATTGACTGGAGAAGTTTCCTTCTTCTTGTTGTAGCAATGGTTTCTTTTACTTACTTCATGATCTATGGTCCCAGATTATACTGGTTTGAAGATTCAAGAATTATAACAGCTTTTATTATTTTAGCAGTATTCTTTACTCTTTTTCTATTCCGTCAGTTACAACTGAAAAGACCTATAGTGCATTTAACGGTTTTCAAATCCCGAAATTTCCTGATAGGTATTGCCTTTCTTGCTCTATATTATGGACTAAAAGATAGTATAAATCTGGTTTACAGCTACCTTTCTGTAGTCGTACATTGGAATACCTACCAGCTTATCGGATTAGGTTTCAGTAACGTTTTTGGCGTGGTTCTGATGATGTTCGTTGCTTCTCAGTTCATTACAAAGCCGGGGTATTCTATTCGTTTTTTTATCATTACCGGTTTTAGTTTTATGCTTGCCTTTAATTACTGGATGTACAGTATCCTTACTCCTGATTTGTCTTTTGAAAACTTAATTATTCCTATGTTTCTTCAGGGAGCTGCATCGGGAATGTTATTTGTTCCGCTTGCTGCGTTCGTTCTGTCCTCTGTACCCGTTGGAATCAGTACAAGCGCTGCTCTTATCGCTGCAAATGTCCGATTCATTTCTTCTTTAAACTCAACTGCCGGATTTTACACGATGCAACTATTTTATAATCAGCATTATAAAGAACGTTTTCTGGCACATATAACGCCTTATGACATAGCATATATCGATAAAATCGCACAAACGGCAAAACTATATACTACTCAGGGATATACCTCTGCTGAAGCTGCTACGCTGGCGCAATCCAGCGTAATGAAAGCATTGACCACGCAAAGCCAACTACTTACCTCAAAAACAATTTTTCTGATTATTACTACTATTGTGACTATAATACTGCTCATAACATTATTGTTCCCTTATCTGAGTAGAACTTATATTCGTTTTAATAAACGTATTTTCCCAAGAATGAAAAGGTCACTACGTAGAATATAATAAATCCTTGCGCCTTTGTAATTAAAACTTATGAATAAGAAAACACATCAAAATCTGCATTATTAAAATTAAAGCTACTTACTTTATGCATACTCATTTTTTCATGTGCTCTCAGAGAAGGTTCATTGTCACTTTTAATAAACAGAATTACTTCACGACCGGGTTCACGATGTAAAAGCTCTCTGAACATAAGCTGAGCCAGTCCTTTCCCTCGTTGTTTTTTACTAACACAAACCGGACCATAGATATAGAAATCTGCAGAACCTTTATAAGATCTAAACATTGCATTGACAATTGGAACATTACGTTCTTTATGCACTCTTTGCGATGTTGCCAGCAGAAAGCCAACAATTTCACCATTAACAAGAGCCACAATCTGAGGCATATCCTGCATCATCTCCAGAATTTGATCTCGTTTTAGTTCACCAGACAGGGTACCTCCTGCTGATATCTGATTAGCAGATTGTAACCTTAAGATATCTTCTAAATCAATAATGGTGGCAACTCTAATTTCAAGATTGGTTTCTACCATAAAAATATTTTTAGAAAGCATTTACCAAGATAAAATATTTTTTTTAGAAATTAATGTTATTTCCAAACAGAATAATATGTACTAAAAACTTTTAGGTTCTTTCCTAATTAAAAAAAACATGTCCTATAAAACCGAAAACGAATCAATTAAAAACTATAAAAATAAATTAATAAAAAATAAATAAAAATATTTTTGTATTACAAAAAGATACTTTCTTTGATCTTAATTAATTCTTTTCCTCTAAAATACATTATAAACCTACATTTTTCTCAAAAACATATAATAAACATATTTTATATTAAAATACAATTTATATAATATTTTTAATAAAAATATTGTATAAAAAGATATCAGATATTTCACAAAAAATAAAGATTTTGATTTTGATATATTATCCTCCGTAAAAATAGAAAATCAGTATCTGTTCGATAGATTATTAACACTTTACCTTTTTTACATGGTCATTTAAAAACTGAAAAAGAATACTTTTTTATAGTATAAAACCTTCTTTTTAAACCTAAATGTTAAAAATATAAAATATAAAAAATTAACTTAATAATTACGCAACGTATAATAAAGTAACAACAAAAATACCTAATGCAACATGAATTTTAGCTTCAATATTAACAAATATTCTGGCATGCTTATTGAAAGTTATGATTTTTTTAACATTTAATTCTAAACTATGAAAAAGCTTTTTTTTATTGGTATCTTTTTAGCCACACTTCAGCTTCCTGCCCAACAAATAACTACAGATGAACTGTCTGTTGCTCAAGAATATTATCAACAAAAAGACTATAAAAAAGCTGAAACTGTCTTGCAGAAATATATAGAAAAAAATACTTCAGAAGTTTATGGAAACTGGCTATATGGACAGGTTGCTTATGATCTGGGAAACAAAAAATTATCTCAGATTTTGTTTTTAAAAGCACTAGAAACAGAACCGAATAATAAAACATTACGATTAGATTATGCCAGAACTTTATTTTACTCCGGACAGTTAACAAGTGCTGAAAAAGAATTAAATACTATTATTAATTCAAATAATAACAAAGAATTACCTGCGGAAGCTTTACTCTTATCCTCCTACATAGAATATTGGAACGGCAATATAGGAAAAGCCACTGCTAATTTAGACCTGATTCTTAAAGAATATCCGGATAATAAATATGCCAAAGAATTTAAAAAGGACATAGAAGCCATTACTTCTCCATACATAAACCTTAGTTTTAATTATAAAGATGACGAACAACCCCTACACACATTTGAAGAGATTATAGAGATTGGCGTTTATAAAAACCGATATTTCAGCCCTAAACTTTTAATAACCAATGATAATTTCAATACACATAAACAGGCTTTATTTGCTACAATAGGAAATACATTTTCTTTTAATAAAACAGGACTCTCCGTTTCTGTTTCCGGCGGAGTATATAAACACTTTTCGGATAACACAGAAGTTCTGGGAGAGCTTTTACTGAAACAAAAAATAGCAAAACATCTTACACTACAAGCAGGACTTAACAGAAATCCTTATCTGGGAACTCTTGCCAGCACCCTGTTTGCATTAACAGAAAACAGTGCTTTTGGAGTTCTGGAATATGAAAACGCTAAACTATTTACTATTAACACACAATTTCAGCATAAATTTTACAAAGAAAATAACAATATAAACACTATCGGAGCATGGATTCTTTCAAAACCCTTCAAATTCAGCACATTTGAATTTAAAGCAGGGTACGGAGTAAGTTATTCCGATTCTAAAAAAACAACCTTTACTCCTGAACGTGATCCGGAAAGTCTTGCATCAGAATATCCGTTATGGAGTCAAATCCCAGGAGTATACGACCCCTACTTTACTCCTTCTGAACAAACTATCCATCTTGTTATCGGAGCACTTAATTTTTCTCCGACCAACAAAATTACTTTAAGCGTACAAGGTAATTACGGTTTCCATGCCCAGACACAAAACCCTATTTTATTTCTGGATCAGGATGCTACAACAGGAGCTTATTCTTATATAACTGCTTTTAGTAAAACAACCTATCATCCTTATGACATTAATGCTTCTGCACAATTCGTTCTATCGGAAAAAATCCGTTTAAAAGCACATTATCAACATCAGAAAACCTATTTCTATACTCAGGATAATGCAGGTTTATCCTTCCATTATATATTTTAATAATGAAAAAAGAGATTTTAAATAATGATTTGTGGACTTTCAGAGAAGCTAAGAATGTAACTTCTCCGGATCGATTTATACTATTGATACTGACTATTACAGGAATTTTATCTATAATTAATCTTGCCGAATGGTGGTTTACTGAATTTCATATTGCAAATACATTCTTATTCGTACTACTCAGTTTCTTTTTTTGGTATGAAACCATTCGAATCGTTTTCATATGGATCAATTATCTAAGAATCAAAAAACCAATTGAAGTCCCCGTTCCTGCAAAGGATCTGAAAGTAGCCGTTTTTACAACAAGTGCTCCCGGAGAACCTATATCAATGTTTGAAAATACACTGAAAGCACTTCAGAACATGGATTATCCGCACACCACCTATCTTTTAGACAGTACACAGGATACTGATTTTAAAATTATGGCAGAAAAATACGGTGCTGTTTTTCTCGATCTGGCAAATCTTCCGGGAGCTAAAGCCGGAAAGATAAACGCTGCCCTGAAAATGACAACAGAAGAATTCATTCTTATCCTTGATCCGGATCATATCGTATTCCCTAATTTCCTCGATCAGACATTAGGCTTTTTTCAGGATGAAAAAGTAGGCTTCGTTCAGGTCAGTCAGGGATATTATAACCAATACCGCTCTTTTATCGCAAAAGGAGCTGCGGAACAAACCTATACTTTTTATGGTCCTACACAAATGGGATTATACGGCTATGGCGGAGCAGTCGCTATTGGAGCTAATTGTACTTTCAGACGTGCTGCTCTGGAAAGCATCGGAGGACACGCACAAGGACTGGCGGAAGACCTTCAAACCTCATTAAGAATACACGCTCAGGGATGGGAATCCATTTATAATCCTGTTATTGTAAGCAGAGGATTAGTGCCTGAAGATTTCGGTTCATTCTGTAAACAACAGTTAAAATGGGCAAGAGGAGTATTTGAAGTACTTTTTGATGACCTTCCTAAAGTAGCACGAAACTTTACATTCTGGCAGAAAATATCCTATTTTTCTACAGGAACCTATTATCTGTTCGGAGCAACCACCCTGTTTTTTACACTGGTTCCTCTACTCTATTTCTTTACCGGAATCATTCCCGGAAATATGGATTTTAAAGAGTTTATCGTCAAATTTATGCCCGTATTATTTATTGCGGTCAGTATCTATGTATATGCACAGCGATTTCTTTGTGACCCTTCAACAGAAAGGGGATTTCACTGGAGAGGAATGATTCTGAAATATGCTTGCTGGCCCGTATTTACATATGCTTTTTTATTATCATTACTAGGCAAAAAAATCCCTTATATACCCACTGCAAAAAAAGCTCAGAAACAATTTATAACCCCTTTTGTCAAACCTTTGCTCTATTACTGCATTTTATTTATAATCGGAGTCACAGGAATTTACATCAACAGAAGATATTTCCTGCCTGAAAGTGAACTTATCTTATCCAGGCAGAAGACATGGGGAATGCTTGCCTTTTCATTTATCGCTTTTATTCAGTCTGTCGGAGGAATTCTTGCCGCTTATGAAGCCACTTATCTTAAAGAAGATATTCCATGGGAAAGAATCACAATTAATAACAAAAAAATAAAATCAATTTAACTCTAAAAACGTAACAAAAATGAAAGTTTTACTATTAGCAGGAGGATTCGGCACACGTATTAGTGAAGAATCTAATTTAAAGCCAAAACCAATGATACAAATTGGTCCACACCCTATTTTATGGCATATCATGAAAATCTATTCTGAATACGGATATGATGATTTTGTAGTTCTGCTAGGATATAAAGGTCATGTTATCAAAGAATATTTTGTGAACTACTTTATGTATAACAGCGATATATCAATTGATGTATCCAGTAACAAAATTGATATTCTGAACAACAAATCTGAAAAATGGAAGATAACACTTCTCGATACCGGATTAAACACCATGACCGGAGGAAGAATATTACAAGCAAAAGATGTTGTGGGAGATGAACCTTTTATGCTGACATATGGTGACGGTGTAGGAGATATCAATATTCCCGAACTTGTCGATTTCCACAAAAGTCACGGAGGAGCCGTTACAATGACCACAGTACAACCCGAAGGAAGATTTGGAGGAGTCGATTTTGAAGATGACGACGGGACGGTAAAATGTTTTGTAGAAAAACCAATGGGTGACGGCGGATGGATCAATGCCGGTTTCTTTGTATGTGAACCTAAAATTTTTGATTATATACAGGACAAAATCAATACAGTATGGGAAAAAGAACCACTTGAAAATCTTGCCAAAGACAATGAACTGTTTGCTTACAAACATGAAGGTTTCTGGAAACCAATGGATACACTAAGAGACAACAAACAACTAAATGAAATGTGGGAAAATAACGAAGCATTATGGAAAGTATGGTAGTATTTGAAACACTCTTTGGAGGTATTTATAAAGGCAAGAAAGTTCTGCTTACAGGACATACCGGATTTAAAGGTTCATGGCTTGCTTTATGGCTTGAAAAAATGGGAGCGGAAGTTTTCGGATATTCTCTGGAAGCTCCCTCCACTCCTAATCATCTTGATTTATTAAAAATTAATATTCAGCAAAAAACAGGTGATCTGAGAGATTATAAGTCTTTAGCAGAATATATGGAAAAAGTTCAGCCGGATATTGTATTTCATCTTGCCGCTCAGGCTCTGGTACGGGAATCTTATGATAGCCCTATAGATACTTTTTCTACAAATGTAATGGGAACTTTAAATGTTTTTGAAATTTCCAGAAAAACAAAATCCGTTAAAGCCATTATCAATGTAACCACAGATAAATGTTATGAAAATAAAGAATGGGTATGGGGATATCGTGAAAACGAACCTATGGGAGGTTATGATCCTTACAGCGCTTCCAAAGGCTGCTCTGAGTTGCTTACCTCATCCTACAGAAACTCTTTCTTTAATCTGAATACCTATAAAAAATCACATGAAGTATTACTGGCAAGCGCAAGAGCTGGTAATGTAATTGGCGGAGGTGACTGGGCAGCAGATCGTTTAATTCCTGATATGGTAAAAGCAGCAGCGAATAACGAACCTGTAAAAATTAGAAACCCAAAAGCAACCAGACCTTGGCAACATGTACTGGAACCTCTAAGCGGTTACCTCACTCTGGGATGGAAATTATTACAGGAAAACAAAGAATTTGCCGAAGGATGGAACTTTGGTCCTGATAATAAAAGTAACTTATCCGTTGATGAAGTAGTCAATCTGTCCAAAAAAAACTGGAATAAAATAAAAGTAGAGTACAGTCAGAATCCTGAAGATCATCATGAAGCCAATTTATTAATGTTAGATTGCTCAAAAGCGAATAAACGAATGAAATGGATCGCTGTGTGGGATATTGAAACAACAATGAACAAAACAATCGGATGGTATAAAAATTACTATTCTAATGGTATAATAAACTCTGAAAATGATCTGAACGATTATATACAGAGCGCTAAAAAATCAGAATTAATATGGAGCCTATAACACTAAAAGATAAAAGAATACTGGTTACCGGAGGAAAAGGCTATTTAGGCTCTTTTTTAGTAGAAGCTTTAGAAAAGGAAGATGCCAATATTTTTATACTGACAACAAAAAAAGCACAAAAAGACAACGAATACTGCGTTGATATTTGTGATGCCCGAAAAGTACGCGAAGTAATTCATACCATTCAGCCTGAAATAGTGTATCATCTTGCTGCAAATATCAACCGAAACCGTGATTTTTCGAATTACAATGAAATGGCAAAAATAAATGTAGAAGGAACTTTCAATATTCTGAATGCACTGAAAGATATAGAATACTCTAACCTTATTTTTACTTCATCAAGTGAAGTCTATGGCAACAGTCTATCTCCTTTTCATGAAGAACAAAATCTGATGCCTGCTTCTCCCTATTCTTTAACTAAAGTACAGGGAGAAACTCTTATAAAAACATTCTCTGAAATTTATAATAAGAATTACACTATTCTGAGACTGTTCAATTTTTTTGGGAAAAACATGTCAGAGAATTTCTTTATTCCCCAGATGATTGGAACACTCAAAAGAAATGAGAATTTTGAAATGACAAAAGGAGAGCAGAAAAGAGACTTTATGTTTATCGATGATGTTGTTCAGGCTCTTTTATCTGCAGGTAAAAATAAAAATGCTTATCAGGAAACTTTTAATGTATGCAGTGGAAAAGGAACCTTCTTAAAGGAGCTGGCAAATACCGTTATCACTAAAATCAAAAGCAAAGGAACCGTTCTTTTTGGTGCTGTTCCTTACAGAAACAATGAAATATGGGAAATGATAGGTGATAACAGAAAGATAACAGAAAAATTAGATTTTACATTAACCACCAGTCTAGAACAAGGGATTGAAAAATGTATCTGAAAATAATATCAATCCATAGATTCAAAATACAATTATGAAACTATTTTTCAATAAAATAAAAAGATTCCTATACGTCCTCACTGCCCTGCTCATTGGTTTTGGCTTTACCTATGTACTAGCTAAAATAAGCCGAAAAAGTTATGGACCTCTGGAAACTCTATTTGATAATACAACTGTGCTTGTTGATAAAATAGATCGTTCAATAGCACTTAAATCAAGAGAGAAAAACAGAAAAGATAAACTAAACTGGCTGGATACCTCACGGGAAGATAAAAAGAAGCTTATCAACCCGGAATATATACTGCTGGGCGCTTCTGATGACAGTTATAAAGAATCCTATGAGAACATTATCAATTTAGAAGATGCTTTAAAAACGACCTTTCCCATCATTCATATTTATACTGCCTGGGGAAGTAAACAGGAGCAAAAATTCCCCATGACAGAAGTAAATGCCATTCATGAACTGGGATCCATACCCATGATTACATGGGAACCATGGATAAATGATTTTGACGTTAAAACCTTCCCTCCTTTTGATATAGAAAAATCAATGCTTTCCATTGCTAAAGGAACTTATGATGTTTATATAAAAGAATGGGCAACAAAGGCTAAAAAATACGGACATCCTCTCTACCTGAGATTAGGACATGAAATGAATGACCCTTTTCGTTATCCGTGGGGACCAAAACATAATAAACCATCAGAATTCATAGCCGCCTGGAGACACATACACGCTTTGTTCCACGCTGTGGGTGCAGATAATGTGATCTGGGTCTGGAGTCCGCATCTATCCTATTCTCATCTGAATGCTTATTATCCCGGAGATGACCAAATAGATATTGTTGCAACAACTATCCTGAATTACGGAACAGCAACTTCATGGAGTCAATGGTGGACCTTTGACGAACTATTTGGAAATTACTATGAAGAAATCAGTCAGTTTAAAAAACCGATAATGATCGCTGAACTAGGCTCTCTTAATGAAGGAGGAAACCGTGCTCAGTGGTTTACAAATGCTTTTAAAGATATGTCCACTAAGTATCCTGCTATTTCATTTATCGTATTCTTCCATTATTCAGGAGATAATACCGTTACTGCAGATAAAACGATAAACTGGTATATTAAAGATGATAACGAAGTAACTTCCTCAATACAGAAAGAATTTCAGAAAATATTAATTCCCGTCAATTGATCGTTCTTTTAAGAAACAGAATAGAGGTTCAGAGTTACACAAAAGTACAAAGTTGCAAAGGGATAGAAAAAACTTTGCAACTTTGTTTATTCAATAATTTTCTTCTATAGTAATACAATGAAATTACCTGCTGAAAGTTCTTTCACTTTATTAATTCACTAAAATTCATTCTGAGCTTTTGCTCTTAAAAAAGGATTCTCTGTAGCAGTAAACAGTAAACTCAAATAAATAAAAATCCTCTTTACATCAGACTGTATAAATTTTAAAAATAACTTAGTATATCTATCTTATATAATACTCTGAATTATCGTTTTTTTAACTACAATTATAAATCTAAATAAAATAACAATATATTTAGTTAAAAAACACTTCCTTATTTATTTTGATAAACTCCTTTATTTTATTATCATTGTAACAGCTAAACTTTAACACAAAAACAATGAATAATCCTAAAACAGAATGCACACCTATTTATTCAAAAGATACTATTATTGGTTTTACTATGGTATTTGGTGTTTTATTTGGAGGAATACTTTTAAGACAAAATTTAATTGAGAATAATAACCGAAAGGATGCAAATACTGTTCTGATATTCTCTATACTGTATACTTTACTGTCTATATATATATTTTCGGCAGTATTGCTCTTAAAATCGGCTATATTTCTGATTGCTCCTATTAATGCTTTAGGAATGGGAATTCTGATAGGGCTTTTCTTCAACAGAAATTTCCCTTATGATTCGGACCAGAAAGAAAAAAAGATCTGGAAACCTCTTATTGTTTCTCTTTTGGCTTCTTTTTTAATAGTAATACTTACAATTGTTCTGGCAAAAATTAATTTATAAGATTTAGAGTATAACACACAAAAAGCAATGTTTATTTTTCCATCTCATCTTGACCATCAGACTATCTAGAGGCTCTTTATAAAAGAAAAATGCTTTTAAGATATATTGACGGTTCTCCGTAATTTTTTGCAGCCAGTTTTGTACTTGTACTTCTTTTTTGTAGCAATATTATAATCGTTTCTTGAAAAACATCTTCAACATCTTCATTATTTCCTTTATTCTGTTTTATATAAGCTGCAATCACAGGAAAATAAAGATCATATAACAGCTCAAAAGAAGAATTGTATTCATTTCTAAGCTGTTCAAGCAAAATAGTATCTGATATTTTTTTCATTAAAAAGATTAAATTGATTAATTACTGAATACCAAAAATAAAAAATTATCACCTTTTTTTCCAAAATTAATTATTTAAAAACAACTGTCTTAAAAATGATCAATAATTGTTTCAATAAAACACTGAAAACAATTAACAATACTTTACATGAGAAATAATAATAAAAAATGATATTTCCCATACCTTGTAGCAACTGAATTTCTATCAAACAGAACTATTCAAACAGTCGTAAAAAATTATATTAATTAACTTTAATAAAAGGATAATGGAAAAATCAAAATCAATAGAACTTTTAAAAGATATTTTAAAAATAGATACCACTTTAGGTAATGAAAAAATAACTGCTGATTATTTAGAAAAATTGCTGAACTCTTATGGTATAGAAACGGAACAGGTAGAGTATGCACCCAAAAGAAATCAACTGATAGCTGTTTTAAAAGGGTCAGAACCCGGAAAAGTACTTGCTTTCTCCGGTCATATGGATGTTGTTCCGGTAGGAGAGCTGGAATGGAAATACCCTCCGTTCTCTGCTCAGGAAGCAAACGGTAAAATCTATGCAAGAGGCTCTTCAGATATGAAAGCCGGTGTTATGGCTGCTGTTATTGCCGTTATCCAGCTAAAGGAAAAGAAAACTCCCTTTAGAGGAAGCATAAAACTTCTTATAACCGTAGGAGAAGAGACGGGAGCTATCGGAGCAGAACAATTAACCAAATTAGGCTATGCCGATGATCTGGACGGACTTATAATAGGTGAACCTTCTCAAAATGAAATTGGCTTTAGCCATAAAGGAGCTCTGTGGTTAAAAATAAATACTTACGGGCGTACTGCTCACGGATCTATGCCTACAGCAGGAATCAACGCTGTTGAACATATGCTAAACTTTTTAAATGCTTTTAAAAAAGAGTTCGACTTTTCAACTCACAAAAATCCTGCTTTGGGCGCTTCTACTTCCTGTATTAATGTAATTCGGGGTGGAAACGGAACGAATGTTATTGCTGATAAATGTACTGTAGAAATTGATATTCGCACTATTCCGACACAAAACCATCCTGATATAGTAAAAAACATCAATGATCTGATCGATCAATTAACTACAAAAACACCCAGTTTTAAAGCCAATATAAAGATCATTAATGATCAGCCGTCTGTCTTTACCTCTCCGGAAGATCCTCTTTTAGTAATCAGTGAAAAAGCTATAAAAAAGATTACCAACAGGGAACCTAAAAAATTAGCCTCACCGGGATATACAGATGCCTCACAATTTGTAAAAGCGAAAAAGAAATTCCCTATTCTGATCATTGGTCCCGGAACAACTATGCAGGCACATCAACCTGATGAATACGTCGAAATAAAAAATTTCTTTGATTCAATTGCTGTTTATAAAGAAATAGCAACCGAATTTTTGAAATAGAGAATTGTTTTTTTTTTAAAACGAAAAGTAAAATGTTGCCAAAGAATAAACAAAAACTTTTCCTCTGATAATTTGTATATCCTCCTAACCCGTTTCTTTTTAACCTACCGTCTGGACACAAGTTTTTTTGTGTTTTAGGAAGTATAAATTTTTTATTTGGAGCTAATCCTGCTTTCGCTTTTATCTCTCCATTTCATTACGAGGATATCAGCTCTATCAGGGTTAAAAAAATCGGTTAGGAGAATCATACATTTCTTTCTTATTGTTTCTTTTCTCTAAAATATCGTAAATCATATAATTTATACCTACAAGGTTTTTTAAATCTTGTAGGTATTTCTTGGATCCACATTCTCTGCAAAGGATTAGATTTAAAAAATAGCATAACATCTATACTAAAAATTCACAAGTAATATTTACTCTTTTAAACTTCAAGTGCTCAAAATCAAATAATCTCTAAACGAGTAATCCAATAATCTCTGAAACAGGTATTGTTTTTTTACTAAATATTTACCATATAGATAATTTGTAGTTGATTTATTTAATTACTCTGTAATTCGTATTTTAAACAGAGACTTAAAAACAAAATAATTATATTTTTTTTCTATTTTTAACGAGTGTTAAATTGTGTTAATGAAAAATAATTAATTTACACTTTAGGATAAAGAATAAAGCTTATAATAAGTAATTTGCCTTAAAGTAGTTTAAAACTAATGTATTATGAAAAAAACAATACTTGCAAGTTTATTTCTGTTGTTCTGTGGTATTACAGAAGCACAAACCTATCATGAAGATGATAAAGAAGGATTACGTATGTTACTCCGTCAGCCAACTGAAACAGCAGGAGTGCTTAACCTGCATCAATTAGGTCTGACTATAGCAGATACATTAAACTGGACGGTTTCGGAAGAATGGGTTTCTAAATTAAAAAATACTAATGATCCTGTTTGTACCTGGAATTCGGAATCTCCCAAACGGTTAATAAAATTGAATTTAGACAGTTCTAAAATATATGGAATAGTAGATGCCCGTAAATTTATTTTTTTAGAACAATTAAATTGTTATAATAATCAGTTAACAAGACTGGATGTTTCAAGAAATATTAATTTAAATACCTTAAATTGTTCTAATAATCAGTTAACTAAACTGGATGTTGCAAATAACATTAATTTAAATGAGGTGAGCTGCTCTTATAATCAGTTAACAAAACTAGATGTTGCAAATAACATTAATTTAAATCAGTTATATTGTTATGATAATCAATTAACAGAACTAGATTTTTCAAAAAACATCAATTTAAATCAAGTACACTGTTATAATAATCAGTTAACTAAACTGGATGTTACAAAGAGTATTAATTTAACTTGGTTAGAATGTTCTTATAATCAGTTAACAGAACTGGATATTTCAAAGAATATTAATTTAATCAGTGCACTTTGTTCTAATAATCAATTAAAGGAACTGGATGTTTCAAAGAATATTAATTTAACTTGGTTAGAATGTTATGATAATCAGTTAACAGAACTGGATATTTCAAAGAACATCAATTTAACTGATCTACACTGTTCTAATAATCAATTAACAAAACTGGATGTTGCAAAGAATATCAATTTAAATCAGTTGCTTTCCTCTAATAATCAGTTAACGGAACTGGATGTTACAAAGAATATTAATTTAACTTGGTTAGAATGTTATGATAATCAGTTGACTAAACTGGATATTTCAAAAAATAACAGTTTAGGCTTATTAAATTGTTATAATAATCAGTTAACAGAATTAAATTTACCGTATCATATAACCCTTTTGAATTGTTCTAATAATCAGTTAACGAAACTGGATATATCAAAGAATAATAGTATCGGTAATATAAACTGCATATCTAATAATTTAAGACTTTCAGCATTAAACGAGATTCTAAGAAGACCAGTTAATTTTTCTCATTATTCTCCTCAAAACAGAATAGAAGGAGGTACTATAACCACCGGACAGGTAATTGATTTGAGTCAGGAATATTCTATTAATGAAAACATAACTGTTTATCAGTGGTATACCGAATCAGGAATACCAATAGAATTACAGCATAATAATGATGGACTATTTATTGCAGAAAAAGCATATGCCGGAAAAACACTTATCTGTAAAATGACCAATAGTAGTTATCCCGGCTCAAAAGATTGGAATCCGGAAGGAACGGATACATATTATCCTCTAATTATTGAATATAGTGTAACAATAAAGGATCAGATTGAGTTAAAAGAACATTTAGCCTTAAAAACAGCGGTTGATAACATATATGAAGTAAAAACCGGAGAACCTTTCCGAGTTCGTGCTGCTGTCTCGGCAGACCAGCAAAAGGTAAAAATAGGTTTATATAGCAATAATGGTACTTTTTACAGTGATATTACGCTTTCCGAAAAAGGCAAACACTATATCTGTCAAATACCTGCTGATATTTCAAAAGGAAAGTATATTATTCAGCCCTATATAGAAAAAGACGAAAAGAAAGAAGTCATTGTGCGTCCGCAAGGATCACATTTGATTGATAAACTGCCAATTATCGTTTTAGGAGAAGAAGGCTTTGATTTTAGAACAGCAACCGTATTAAAACATTTGCAACTGAAAACCGCTAAAGATAATTTTTTTCAAGTAGCTGTACAAGACACTTTCGAGGTCTATGTTCCTTCCTCAGAAACCGCTGCACGTATCGGGTTGTTTGAGTTAAACGGAGTTTTTCTAACAGACATTACCGTTGCAAAAAATAAACATACCTATACCTGCGAAGTACCTTTTGAAATTAATGAAGGAAATTTTATTATTATGCCATATATTATGGAAGATGGAGCCGTAAAAATAGTAGAACGTAAAGCAGGGTCTTATTTAATCGATCGATTACCGTTAGCAGTAACAGAAGGCGATATATGGGAACGTAAACTAAGTCTTCCCATACAGGAAGAAAAGACAGTAATCAGAGTATATCCCAATCCTGTAACAGAGGTTTTATATATTGATGCACCCGGTATCATTCAGAATGTGGAAATTTATAATCTAAACGGATATCCGGTAAAAAAAGAAACACCAACAGGACAAAGTATTTCTGTACAGGGACTCCAAAAAGGAGTTTATCTGCTAAAAGTAACCACCTCCAAAGGCTCATTCAGTCATAAGATAATAAAGAACTGATTAATATATTTTGATTATATATATACTATAACAGATTTATTTTTAACCTGTTAGACATAATTTAGTAATCTGATTTATTAAATCAATTAATCAAAATCAACTTTATAGAGCAAAGAAACAGGACGCCTAACAGATTAAAAAAACAGGTTAGGAGAATAGAATCTCTTTCCCCTCATCTGCAAAGGATCAGATTTAAAAGTAAAATTCCCGATTATTTTGATATAATCGGGAATTTTTTATTCTACTAAAACATATAATTTTTAATATCGAACGAATTGATTTACTCTTTTAAAATTCAAGTACTCAAAATCGTATTTCGTATATCAAATATCCTAAATAAGAATAAGAACTTATTCCTTTACAATCACTTTTACGCCCTGTGTATGAGATATGAACTCCGGTGCATACAGACACTGAATCGTTGTGATACCATTTGAATATTCCCCGGAGCGGGCAACATAAACAGGATATTCAAATACATAAGTTCCTTTCACAAGTGAATCAAAATAGAAGTTTGTAGACGCATCTTTTGTAGTCTGATAATACATTGCACCATTCTGCCATTTATTACCGGAAATCGCCTCTATTGGTTCAAAACAAGAAGCTCTCATATCTTTCAACTGAACGAATTCCAGATCACGATCTGTTTTCACCGTTAAACGAACCACTACCCTGTCCCCGATTTTCAGAGGGCTGTTTTCTGTTACCGGAACTAACGTTTTACCCGCTGAACCCGTTCTTTCCACAAATAATTTTTTCTCTACACTCAGACTTCCTTTCTGATTAGATATTTTATCCATATCCTCAAAATACTGCCAGTATAAAGCACCCCAGGCAGGCTGATCGTCTTTTTTCTCTACCGTAACAACACCCATTTCCGGTATAATCTCGCTAGCATTCCAGACCTGTTTTATATACCCTGTTCCCAACTCTTTACTTTGCGTTTCCACTACCTTATTATGAATCGTAATTTTTGCCTGTCCGTCATTTGCCAGCCAGTCCGTACCTGTGCTTAATAGCGCATAAATCGCATCCATTGTAGCATGAGTAGATTCCCATTTCTGAGTCTGTTTCTGTTTTAACAACCAACGTTTCATCCTATTCATTTCTGCCGGACTCGCCCCTGATTCTCTGAAAGCTTCCATAATAAAAGTATGAACCGTTACAGCAGATTGAGACATAAAAGCCTGACTACGGTTATTCGCCCAGAACATTCCCATTTCATCAGTAACAGTAGCATGCTCTCTCAACGATTTCATAATACTTTCCACAAGAGCTTTATTTCCGTTTTGTTTCGCTAATACCGCTAATACAGAACGTTCGTAAAGACTCGATTTTGTCCAGTTCTTTTCTACAACAGAAGTATAAAAACGCTCTGCCTCTCTTGTTTCCTGACTAATAGGAATATCTCTGTAATTAGAACGGACATATAAAAACTCTAACTGATTCGTTGAAATACTCGTGATCTTCTGCCAGTCTTTATTATGTTTTTTCAGATTATCAAAATCCTCTTTCAACTGACTGTCAATAAATTTCAGAGCATTCATCTGCATGATCTTTACACTTTCAGGATATTCTACCGCATTCAGATGAATTAACTGAGAAAACCCGTATAGAACATATTGTGTAATACTTCTGCTTGACTTCATACCTTTAAACCAGGACCATCCACCATCAGGATTCTGCAAACTCTGTAATTTTGCAATTGCCGCATCCGTCATTTGTTTAGAGCGATTCAGATCAAACAAAAGCGATAAACTCTGCATTTGCTGCGTTTCATCTTTTGCTTCCAGCACCCACGGTGTTTCCTCCAAAAGAACATTTTTCAGTTCCTCATTCTTTTGCAATTTAGAATATAATGTTTCTTTTGTTCCTCCCTGTTTTTTCCAGGCATCGATCATAGAACTCACTTTCGGATACGATTGCGAAATAGAATAGCCCAGAGTATTTACATAATAACTCGCAAACCAGTTGACCACATCCTCATTATCCGGATTACTTAAAACCGGTAATGCCTGAACAGCATACCATGCCGGATTAGAATTAAATTCCAGCGTTAAACGATAATTAGAAAGAGAACCGGAAGTACTGTTAATCAGTTGATCCATTCTGAATTTCTTTGTCTCATTACCATTAACATTCAACGGTATACTTTCCGTAACCAACATTCTGTTTGGTAACACCGCTAAAACCTGTTGTTCTCCATCACTAAAAGTTGCATTCTCAGCCACTATACGACATCCCAATACATCTATATTCTCAGGAACAGTAAAAGTCCAGTTTACAGAAGTTGAAGCCTCTTTATCAATCTGAAAAGACTGTATCTGATTATAAACCAATATTTTAGAAGTACTTTCATCTGCCGGATTAAAGAACTCGATACGCACTTTACCCGATAAAGCCTTATCCGATAAGTTTGATATTTTAGTTGCAATACTTACTTTATCACCCTGACGTATAAATCTCGGCATATTCGGCGTTACCATTAACTCCTTACGAGAAACCGTTTGTGCCTCAAGACTTCCTGTATTTAAAGCTTTATCATACGCTAAAGCTCTGAATTTCCAGGTTGTATTACTTTCCGGAACCGTAAAAGCAATTACCGTCTCCCCTTTTTCATTCGTGCGCAATTGCGGATAAAAGAAAGCCGTCTCATTAAAGTTACGACGAATTGCCGGAGCCGAATTACTTCCTTCCGAAGTAGCATCTGCAACAGCAAGTTCCGTTACTACTATTTCAGAATCCGTACTATCACTACTTCTTTTATGAGTTTTGTTTTTTGACTCAAAAGACGGAGCCCCTGCCGCCATTACCGGTCTGGATGATTCATAATCAGCTCTTATAGTTCCCGTTAAATGATAATTACCATAAAAATTAAAATCATACCAATTCAATCGGTCAAATAAAAACGGAACCTCCTTTAAACCATCAGTATCAAAATAAATATACTGATATATCCCTGAAAAAGAATTATCTACCGATAAAACAACAGGATTAATTGTATTAATTCTGTTGGACAAATTCCATAACCAGTCTTTACTTTTATAGATCTTATCCAGTGAAATATCATACATCGAAGCTAATAATTCCGCCGAAGTCGGTTTCCCATTAACATCTACAACTGATATAATCCATTCTTCCTGCTGTCCCGGACGTAATTTGTCTCTGAAAACACTGAATTTTAAAGCCAGATCTTTTTTCTTTTCTTCTTTTTTGATCTCTATTCTAGGATTATATAATTTCTCGTCTTTAATATACGTAAAAACCATATAAACTCCATCTCCGTATACTTCCTTATAAGGAAGAACAAATGTTTTATTTTCATTACTTAATACCAATTGTTGTCTTTCAAGAATCTTATCCCCCTTTACAATTTCATACAATACATGTACCTCTTTGTCTGAAACTCCCAGTACCACTTCTCCTTTTTTACTATTACTAAAAACAGTACTTTTCTCAATAATCCATTCGTTTGTTTTAACCGGAGGATACTTATCTTTTTCAGAATACAGAATAAAATCCTGTTCTTTTTCAACCGTATTTCCATTGCTGTCCTTTGCTTCCGCTTTTATACGATATTTACCGGAAACCAGTTTCTGTACTTTATCTTTCAAGCTGAATTCTTTCCCACTGCTAAAATTAGAAGAAACCACTTTCTGATGAATCGAATCCTGCTCCGTTAAAGAATAAATAGTATACGTTCCTTCTGTAACAATCTCCTGTCCGTCAAGATTAGAAGCTTTAATACTTACCTTATCATCCGTTGTTTTTTCCAATCGTTCCGGAACAGATACATTTAATAACATCGATACATTACCCACATTGATACTGTATTCCCCTGTCTGAGTTTCTCCATTACTATCTGTGATAGTTGCTGTTACTCTATAAGTATATACCGGAGGAAAACTAGTTTTATTCTGATCTCCTCTAGGTATAAAAGCAACCTCAAATGTTCCGTCATCTTTTGTTACCGTATTTCCTGCTTCATAAAACTCAGGATTACCTCCCCATCTCCATAACAGCTGACTTTTAGTAATAGAATAATCTACAGTAGCATTTTGAAGTTTAATACCGGAAAAACTTTCTGCTTTTCCTTTTAGAGTAATCGTTTCTCCGAATTTATAAGTCTTATCCGGTTTATCAAAAGTAATCTCAAACGTAGGACGTTTATATTCCTCCACTTTAAAAAATTCTCTATTATTATTAATCTGAATACTGAAATTTCCATTCAGACTTCCCTGAGGTAATACAAATTCACCCGTAAGAGAACCAAAATCATTCGTTCTGGTCAGTTTTTCTGTAACCACCTGTCTGTTAGAATCATAAAGAATCACTTTATATTCTTTTGAAGGAACTAATTTATAGTCTTCCTTTCCGTATTTATTAGCAGCAACAGCCTTAAAATAAACAATTTGACCCGGACGGTAAATACTTCTGTCCGTAAAGATCGAAATAGTCTCTATATCAGAAGCTGTCTGATTTTCTTCAGAAAATCCATAATAATAAGGCATATTATTTAGAAGACCTCCCACATTCTTTTTATAAGTAACCTGATATGCTGAATAATATCTGTTATTATTTTGATCCTCTATCCCATAAGTAACAAATCCGGAAGCATCTGTTTTTAGTTCTTCTTTCAGTGTATATTTAGAATTTTGAGAATTATAAGAATAAATTCCCACAGTAGCCCCTTGTATCGGAGCTCCCGTAACACGATCCATTACATAAAATTCCATTTCATTTTTACTAATCATTCTACTGAATGAAACAATTTCTGAAACAGAAAAATAAAAATCCGTCTTTCCCTTATCTACCGTTGACTTATCAGAAGACACTTCAATCTTATAATTTCCTGCCTCAGTAACATCAATTGTAAACTTCGTTTTCTCTGTTAAATAAGTTGTTTTAGGGTTTAAAGCGACATTAACTGTTTTTACCAAAGACTTTTTCTCCGTTTTATTGTCCCTCTGATAATCACCGGTATATAAAACCGGCTCCACTTTATAAATCTTTACAATCAGCTGATTCAGGTTTTTATAATTCAGATCAAATGTTTTTTCTTTACCCGGATAAAATGTTTTTTGCCCATCAATAACAGCAGACGGCTGTTCTAAAGCAGCAAGTCTGTTTTTTAAAACACTGATTCTTTTATAATCAGGATAATTTTTTATCCCTTTTTGTAACCAGTCATATATCTGAGTAGTAATCTTATTATTCTCCCTCTCATCCAGTTCATTGTTATATCCTGATCGAACAATATTACTTTCCAGAGTACTTACAACAGCATCAATAATCTCAACTGTAATATCTTTTAACCGCCATTCCTTTTCAAGCAAAAGCAATGCATTTAAAGCATATTTTTCTTTATAAACAGGTGATTTTTGTTGCAGATAAGCATTTTTAGACAATTCAGTAAGTAAAACACTTTCTTTCAAATCTCTCTGTAACAAAGAAGAAAACAGTAAACGATAATATTCAAGAGTAACCAGATTATAATCCTGTTTTCCTATGTTTAAAGATTCCTTTACAAACTCTTTTGCCGGTACAGCAATCAGAGCTATTGTTTTATTTCTCCTGTTTAAGATTTGTTCTAAACTTTCATTAGTAGCTATATTCTGTGACTGCTCAATTGCTCTAAGCAACAAAAAATCATATAAAGAAGGATAATAGATTTCAGAATCTTTTCCCAAGGTAATAACAGCAGCATACTGAATGGTTTTAACCTGTTCCAGTACTTTTTGTTCCTTAACAGAAAGATTAAAATTTTCAATTGCTTTATCATAGAAAATAGAACGAGTCCATTCCTTCATATCCTCAGGCACAAAACCGGAAAGTTCCGTACGCCTCCCTATGTTCCAGCTGTCAGACTCATAATAGTTTAGATAAAGTTCACCCAACATAGAATGCAACAATGCTTTCTCAGAAACATCCGTTGTTTTTGAGATCAGTGTTTCTATTTCCGCAAAAATTGCTATAGTACTCTCACTATCAATCCACTGTTTGTATTTATTTTTAATTACCAAAGCTTTAATTACCTGTGGATTGTTCTTCTCCACAATAGCCTGCTTTAGTATCTTATCCGTTTGTTCTAATGCTGATTTTGGAAGAGACTGCTTTTCAAAACCGTCTACCTGTTTCCATAGATTTTCATAATTACTCATTTTATTCAGAGTTTTTCCTTTATTCTGAGCCTTTACAGTTCCTGTAAAAAAGAGACTCAGTATAAAAAGAAGATTAAACGCGGTTCGTAATTTCATATTCACTTGAATTTATAGTTCATATTCTGTTATTTTAATTTTTTTGTCCTTAAAATAAGGGTAATCAAATTATAGCCTTTTTCTGTTCTTAGAAAATTGAAATGTTCCTCGAAATAATTCCCTCTTTTGTTATCATGATTAACGATTACATTTTGAACAGGATATTTCCAGTCAGTTAAATTTCCACAATAATCAAAATAGTTTTCAAATGGAGCAGTTTCAAAAACAAAGGAATTAAAACCCTCACGTATCACAAAATAGTCAAATTTCGCGCCATTAATCTCTTTAAATTTTTTAAGTATTAAATTTTTATTCTTTTTTAAAAATAATTCTTTTTTTTCTGAAAACCATCCCTCCTTATAATCATGTTGGTTGATGGTTGTTAGTGGTTAGAAAGCTTTAATATTTCATTCAAAACAAATTTATTTTCTTAATTATAGAAGTTCTAAAAAAAACATTTCCATCATCCAAAAACGATCAACTAACCGCTAACAACCACGAACCAACAACCAACAACTATTCTTCTATCTTTTCTATCTTAGAACTTACTAAAAGCCAAATTAACCGATCCAGACGTTCACTACAAACGTTAGAAAAATGCCCCTCTGTAACCTCTCTGTACAAATCTGTTTTTATCAAAGGAACACTATAAGGGAGCGTCCATGCCCTAAGAGATTTAGCAATATTATCCATTGCATGAATACCGTTCAGCGCATACCCTCCATCTGCCCAGCATATCATTCCTATCATCTGATTCGTTAAGTATGGACTTGGATTTTTACTAGTTAATTCCAGCCAGTCAAGGCAATTTTTCATTATTCCGGGCATTCCTCCGTGATACAAAGGACTTAGCCATATTTGTGCATCAGATGTGGTAAAAATATCACACATGTCTTTTATTTCTATTGGTATTTCCTTTAAAGACATGTCCAGAAAAGGAATCGGATTTTCAGCAACATTAAACAAGATAACCTCATGTCCCATTCGTTGCAATCTTTCTCTTAAATAATCAGACAATTTAAAAGAAGTTGTATGTAACTGATAATCTATAGCCCCGTTAAATAATACTATTTTCATAATGATCTGTTTTGAGATGATTTGATATACAAATGTAACAAAAGAGAATATAGAAATAGTTGAAAAGTGACAGTTTACAATCGATAATTTTTGTGAAATGTGAAACCGCGATATCGGTTCCCATCCTCTGAAGGGGTAACCCGAAGGGCAAGGTGGTCTTTTAATGGATAATTTTATAAAAATATAAAAAGTGAGAAGTAAAATGTCATTAATTACTCAACACAAAGTTACAAAGGTATTCTGAATACTGTAAACTAAATACTGAGAACTATAAACTGTAGACTGAATACTAATATTTAGTTTTATTTAACTAAATTTGTGTCGTGAAAAAATGCATAATCATATTATCCTTATTTATACTGTTGAAACCTGTTTTTCCTATTTTTCAATATGTAATAAACTATGATTATATTTCAACCGTTCTTTGTGTCAATAAAGAAAATACCGCACTTCATTGTAACGGAAAATGCCACCTGAAAAATGAGCTGGCAAAAAGTTCAGAAAGTGATACTAACTCTAAGAATAAAGAAACAAAAACCAATACTCCTTTAGAAATATTATTCTTTAATACTATTGATATCATTCAGTTTGAGAAACCTGTTTTTTTATCATTTACAAAAATCAGTTCTCTCTATTCCAATCTATATTCTTATTTAAAGAATTCCTATACTTTTCGCCCACCCTCTTTCAGCTCTTAATATTTTTAAAAATCCGTTTTTCGTCTCTCAGTACAACTATTGAGAAAGACGACTTATACCATAAATAAAAAATTTAAGACATGAATAATTTCAAATATATAATAATTGCCCTATTTTCTATTATCCTATTTTCCTGTTCAAGCAGTGATGATACTACTACACCCCCTATTACGGATAAAATAACGCAATCAAAGCTGAAAGATATCACTAATGACACACATACTATTGAACTTTATACAGATAACGGCATTCTCAAACAGGGATATAATACTATTTCCCTAAAAATTAAAGATAAGAATACAAATAATTATGTTACAAACGCTTCTGTCAGCTGGGCACCCCTCATGCATATGCTTACAAAGCAACATAGTTGCCCTATCTCTGAAGTTAAAAAAACACCAGGAAGTACCTCAATCTATAATGGCTATATTATTTTTCAAATGGCGAGTAATGATTTAGAATACTGGGAATTAACAATAAAGTATACTATTGATGGAGTTACTTATGAAGCAACAGACCAAATAAATGTAATCGCCTCCAAAAAAAGAACCGTGAGTGTTTTTACAGGTACAGATAATAAAAAATATGTTATTGCTCTGATCTCTCCTTCCGCACCTAAAGTTGCCGTTAATGATATTACTATAGGACTATATGAAATGAAAGATATGATCTCTTTTCCTGTTACTGAAAACTACACTATTCATATAGATCCGAGAATGCCGAGTATGGGTAATCACAGTTCTCCTAATAATGTTAACCCGGTTTACTTACAGGATCAGTTATACCACGGTAATCTTTCCCTTACTATGTCCGGTTACTGGAAGATAAACCTAAAAGTTCTGAACCAGGCTCAGGAAGTTCTGAAAGGAGAAGATATTACTGCTGAAAATGAAAGCAGCAGTCTTTTCTTTGAAATAGAATTCTAGTATCTGTATTCAAAAATGATAAAGGAGGTTCTTAATTGTAATAATTAAAAACACTCCTTTTATCTAAAAGCAAACACCATGAAAAAAATAATATTTTTTATCTTCCTCTATTCCTTTAATACACTCTCAGCACAAGAGCAGTCAAAAGATTCAGTTAGTATAATTCCCCTGAATGAAGTAATTATTATCGGAGCTTCAGAAGTAAAACATCAGAAACAGGCGAAACCACTAGCTTCTCTGGATGAATATCTGGAACAATCCGGCAAAATCAATATGATAAAAAGAGGTGCCTATGCCTGGGAACCTACTATTAACGGAATGGCTTCTGAAAGAACCTCAATAACAATCGACGGTATGCAGATCTTTGGTGCCTGTACAGACAAAATGGACCCTGTTACTTCATATATCGAAATTTCAAACTTACAAGAAGCACATATCTCCTCAGGGCAACAAGGTTCCGAAAATAATGCCACAATAGGCGGTTCCATAGATCTGAAACGAAAGAAAAGCAACTTTCAAAATACTGGATGGGGTGCTAATTTTGATACAGGATATGAAGCAAACGGAGATCTTAAAAGTTATGGACTAGGCGTATACCACAGTAGTAAAAACTTTTTTACAAATACGAATTTCATGTATCGCGATGCCAATAATTATAAAGCAGGAAAAGGAGAAAAAATCCTATATTCCCAATATACAAAATACAACTTTTCTACCATAATGGGAGTTCGTCTTGCAGAGAATAAAAGTATAGAAGCCTCTTTTATATTTGATGAAGCAAATGATGTCGGCTACCCTGCCTTACCCATGGATGTCTCTCTGGCAAGAGCTTTAATAACCTCCCTAAGCTATGAACAAAAAAATATTTCCCCTATATTCAAAAACTGGGAAAGCAAGATATATTACAATACAATCACTCATAAAATGGATGACAGTAAACGCCCTGTTGTTCCCATTCGTATGGATATGCCCGGCTGGAGTGACACGTATGGATTTTATTCTAAACTTCAGGGAAAAACAAATCAGCATCAATTCACTGCTAATCTGAGCTCTTATCATAATACCTCAAAAGCAGAAATGACAATGTACCCGAACAATCCGAACGAAAGCCCCATGTTTATGCTTACATGGCCCGATGTGACCACCTGGAATTCCGGACTATATATAGAGGATAAAATCACTTTAAAAGAAAATAAAGCACTTAAATTTTCTACCCGTCTGGGTTTTCATAGTAATACAATCTCAGACGATTTTGGACTGAACAGTTTACAAATTTTTTATCCCGGACTCTCTAAAACAAAACAGCGTTTTTTATGGAGTCTTGCAGGAGAATATATCTATACAAAAAATAATTTCGAATATATACTCGGAACCGGCTACGGAGAAAGAGCCCCTTCCGTTTCAGAAGGATATGGTTTCTATTTATTCAACAGTTTTGACGGTTATGACTATATCGGAAACCCTAATTTAAAAAACGAGAAATCACTAGAAGGAAATTTTGCGATTCGTTATAAAACCAACGGATTTAAAACAGAACTTACCACTTCTTTTTTCCATATTATGAATTATATTATAGGAAAGCAGGATCCCTCTCTGAGCCCTATGACCATTGGCGCTTCCGGAGTCCGCATCTACTCCGCTCTCGATTATGTTTCTTTATGGAATACAGACTGGTCTGCTGAGTACCGGTTTACTAACAGACTACAATGGAAAGGAAAAATAGGCTATACTTATGGAAAAGGCTCTGACAATGAAAAAATACCTTTATTACGTCCTTTCTCCTATTCTACTTCACTAGGATATACTTATAAAGATTTTGCAACAGAAATAACGCTACAGGGAGCTGATAATCAGTATCGCTATAGTGCTGAATATGGAGAAAGAGAAACACCTGCCTATATTTTATATAACTGGTATGCAGGATATACCCTTTATCCCGGTAAAACAAAACTGTATTTAAAACTAGGAGTTGAAAATATATTTGATAAGCGTTATTCTACTTATTCAGACTGGAATCATATTCTGAGAAAAGGTAGAAACCTATTTTTAAACGTTTCATTTATTATCTAAAAAACAAGTAAAAATAATATATAATAATAAATAAATATAAAATTAATTCATGATCTTAAGAATCTAAATCAAAAACTAACATTCTCTTTGTTCAAAAAATAAAATAATTTTATATTTTTACTATTATTACTTATTTCAAAGCTCTAAATCCCTGTAACTTTGAGTCTTTTTTAAACAATACAGATGATAGAAACAATATCTAAAAAGGATTATAACGAAATCATTACTGTTTGGGAAGCATCTGTAAGAGCTACACATGATTTTCTGGATGAAGCTGATATTTTATATTATAAACCACTCATTCTGAATCAGTATCTCAATATGGTTCAGCTTTTCTGTATTCGTAATGAAAGTAAAAATATAATTGGTTTTCTGGGAGTCGATACAGATAAAATAGAAATGTTGTTTATTCATCCTGATAACAGGAGAACCGGAACCGGAACAAAACTGCTGGATTTTGCTATACATGAATTAAAAACAACAAAAGTTGATGTAAATGAACAGAATGAACAAGCAGTAGGTTTTTATAAAAGTAAAGGTTTTAAGATCATCAGTCGATCCGAATTGGATGGAATGAAAAAACCCTATCCGATACTCCATATGGAACTGAGCTAAAATAAAAATTCCCTTTACTGAATCAGTAAAGGGAATTTATTTTATAAAAGAGGCATTTTTACATGCACATTATTTTTTTATTTCTGACCACATCAGTAATAACAATATTAGTAGAAGACTCTCCATACACAACTAATCGATCAATTAACCGTTCTAAATTGTGTATATCTATCAGAGTGACTCTCATCAACAAAGCATCTGATCCGGTCATTCTGCTACAATCATTCACTTCAGGAATTTTTGTAACAACATCTAAAAAAGGTTTTAGTTTCCCCGGATGAGGAGTAAAAGTAATAGAAGCTGATAATGAATACCCTGCTTTTTGAGGATCAATAACAGTTGTATAAGCTTTAATTACTTCAGTTTCTTCGAGTCTTTGAACTCTTTCTTTAACTGACGGTGCTGACAGACCTACTATACGTCCGATTTCAGCGAAAGACAATCTTGCGTCGTCTTGTAAAACATCGATTATTTTCCAATCTAGTTTATCTTTGATCATATTCTTGGGATTAATTAAATTTAAAGGGGTAAAAAAAGTTTTTAAGTTATATTTTTAAAGGTTAATAAAATTATTTCAATCTTTTTTGGGGTAAAATTCTATTATAAATATACAAATCTATTATTCAGAACGAGACAAAATTAGAAAAGTAAAAAGAGATTTTACACAAATAAATCATAAAATTATTAACAATACACAACAAAAGTATTTTCAATATGAAAAATATAAAAAAAAACTTACATATAATTTTATTTTAAACAATTTTAAACAAAAAAAAAACATTTGTTTTATATCGAAAGATTACTTTAACAGCTTCTTCCAATACCGGATATATCGAAAATTGTTAAATATTATAATTTTTACACAAAAAAATTAATATTATTACTAACTCAAAATCATAAAATAAGAAACTACTGTTTCAATATTAAAGACAACGATAATTATCAGATATTATTTTCATAACTATCACAATTAACTAGTCTTTGTAAACTTATTAAGGATCACTTTTTACAAAAAGATTATCCTTTCTCTGATACATAAATCTTGTAAAGATCTCTTCCGTAGTATAAACGGATAAAAAAAACGCAAAAACTACAATGATCAGAACATACAAATTATAATTCTATTTTTTCATAATTTATTGATATTTAATTGGATACTCTCTAATTTTTAAACTTAATTCTTTTACTAAATAAATCACATCTTTATTCCTGATTAAAACAAAATATAAGGAAAAACATAATCTAATTTAAATACCTATATTTTATCCTTATAATACAAAATGTAAAAATAAATTATTATTTCATAAAATAATAATAATAAATAAATTTTTTAATAACAAAAAAAAATATAACGTATAAAACATGTTTTATTGAATTCAAATATAATACAATTTTTGGAAAACTATTCCTATAAAGTATATAAATTATAAATTAATATACAAAAATTATCAATTTTCCTATAATGCTTCTCTAAATCACACCATTATTGTTAGTGTTTGAAAAATGTAAATTATATTTGTTTCTCGTTTTAATATATCTTTTTAATACGTTAAACTACTACTTAGATACCCAAAATTGTAAAGTGTGACAGAAATAAAATGTTTTCTGATTTACTTTTCTTAATTTTGAAAAAATAAAACAGATTCCCCTATTACTATGCTAAATAATACACGTACTTTATTCCTCTTATTTCTCTTAAGTCTGGTATCTTTTAGAGGTTACAACCAGCAATCGGAATTTCTTTTAAAATTTGATACTGTAAAGGAACTCAATGCTTTTTTTAAGTATACTAATACCACAATACCATTAGTAAGTGCACATCGCGGCGGACCGACAAAAGGTTATCCTGAAAATGCTATCGAAACTTTTCAAAACACCATTCAGTTTCATCCCGCAATTATCGAAACAGATATTGCTATGAGTAAAGACAACGTTCTGGTAATGATGCATGATAACACACTCGACAGAACTACAACAGGAACCGGAAGAATAGAGAACTACACTTTTGAAGAACTGTGTCAGTTACGATTAAAAGATAATGACGGTAATGTAACGGATTTTCAAATCCCAACACTCGACGATGTATTACAGTGGAGTAATGGAAAAGTAATCTTGACTCTGGATGTAAAACGAGGTATTCCGTTCAAAACAATCATTGATGCTGTCCGCAAAAACAAAGCTGAAACCTATTCTGTTATTATAACCTATAATGCAAATCAGGCAGGAGAAGTAGCCGCTTTTGCTCCGGAAATGATGATCTCCGTATCCGCAAGAGGAAAAGAAGATATAGAGCGTATGGAAAAGTACGGTGTAAAAGTTGAAAACATGGTTGCCTTTGTAGGAACTTCCGAACCGGATATCAAAGTATATGAATATTTACACAGCAGAGGAATTCCCTGCATACTTGGAACTATGGGAAACTTAGACCGCAGTGCGGCAACTAACGGAGATCAGTTATATTCCGCTCTGATCAAAAACGGTGCAAGTATACTTTCATCAGACCGCAATCAGGAAGCCGGTAAAGAACTGCTAAAATATATGGAAGAATATAAATTACAGTCTGACCATATTACGCATCAGCAAGAACAGTAAATTTCACTATAATGAAACAATTTATCTTTCTAATTCTATTAGTAGTACTATATATTCCGGTTCATGCTCAATTTTATCAGAAACAAAAAATAATCCTGCCATTTGAAGGAATGATAGGTAAATATCCTGTAACTGTAACTCTGGAAATGTCAGACAATCCTCCGTCTGATTCTTACATCAGTGGACAATACAAATACAACCATTCTAAGAACAAAAATAAAATTGATCTCTCCGGTGTTTTTAGTTATTTGAATACTATTGAATTAAAAGAAAGCTATTTTAATACCAAAACAGCAAAATCTCAAATCTCAGGATATCTAAAGGGTACATTTGATTCTCAGTATAACCTTTCCGGTACATGGAGCAACGCAAATAAAACAAAAACATTACCTCTTATTCTGACCCAAAAAATCTCTAATTTAAATCAGAATCTTCAGTTTGAATTTAGTACAACCTCTGATTTTGATAAAGAAGAAAACCCAAATCTCTACCAGAACTATGTCTTATTAAAAAAAGTAATTATCAGAGATGACAATGATAAGATTGTTCAGACCCTCACTGATCTGAATCAGTATCTGAACAAAGAGGAAAAAGCAGGAGAAATTGTGTTTGCAGATTATAATTTTGACGGATTTATGGATTTGGCTATTCCATATTTCTTTCCGGAAAGAACAAAATACGATTGGGGACAACTCTATTTCCTATATAATCCTGAGACAAAACAATTTGAACGAAATGCAGAACTGGAAGAACTGGAAGTCGTTTTTGTAAATTACTTTGATAATGTTATTGTCCGACTTGAAGCGGACGGCAGAGGAAATGAAACAGATTACTCCTATATATTCAAAGACGGTCATTATTACCTGACCAAAAAAGAATACTCATACGAGAACGGAGAATCCGGAACCATTAATTATCAAATCCAAAATGGGAAATCTGTAGAAGTCCCTCACCCGGTTAACTCTAAACCTTAACCTTCAAAACTCTAAAAACGACTACGGATCCAATGGGTCCAATGGATTCTGATGCAAAGAAGTCCTGTTCGGTATAAATTCCAAAGTATAAGGAGATATACGTTTTAAAATCTCCGCAGGTTTATACCCCAATTCCGTTATAAATCGCTGGATAAAACGATCTGACCCAACATAATCACTATGTTCCTTATTCGTTACAACCAATGCTTTCTTTTCCATCGGAAATTTATATTCAATCATTAAACGAACAGCATTTCGCACATTCGTTGCAGTATGACGCGCATGCGGATCAATAATAATATGTTCTTCCGGAATACCATAATACTCCATCAGCTCTCTTTTCATTTCAATTGCTTCACAATACGGTGTTCGAAAAGGATGAGCATGACCTCCCGAAACCATAATAAAAGGCGCTTTATTCTCTCTAAACAACTGCACTCCCAGTCGTAAATTCAGTTTCCCCAGAGCAGACAATCGATCCGTATAATTTTCAGGACCATTTCCCAAAACTAAAATAGAAGAATAAGGATAATCATCCCATGAGAGATCTTCAGCAAAAACTAACGCTTCCCTATTCCCCTTTTCTGCTAGTGGCTCATATAATTCAAGTTCATTACGATGATTCATATATAATAAAGCCAAACAGAAATCAAGAGAGCTTTCAAAAAACAATTCACTCCCTTTCCTTTCACGATGCAGTGCCTCACTCCATAAATAAACAGAACGATGATAAAACAAACTTTTCACATCATAAGAAACCGAATCAATCTTAGGATATAAAGGAGCTTCTCCCCGACCATATACCTTTAGCAGATTATTCATTCCTGCAACACATAGCCTCCAGGAAGCCTCAATATATTTTTCAGGCGACATCCCATTAAAATTCTGATACTTCCCGGAATCCTTCAAATGATTATATATTATTTTAAAAACCTTTTCCTGATGATATAACTGAACGAAACGCGCACCAATAGCGGTAATCTCATCATCAGACCAAGAATAAGCATCCACTAAACAAGGAATATCTTTTTGACACAATTCCAGGCTTTTTGTTATTCTGTCAATTCTTGAGGTTCTAATTTTAGAAAATATCTTATCTTTTAACAGGATAGCATTTATACCCTTGTCATTCTGTAAAACCGTAAGAAAATAGAAATTCTTATCCTGAATAACAGAATTGGATTTATAAAGAATTACATCCTTATCCTGAGCATTTAAAACAGAAGAGTACCCCACAACAGATAACAAAACAAATAAAGCTATTTTCCTCAACATATACTATAATACAAGTTTAACAAAGCAGTAAAGTTACTTAAATGTTTTTTGCAAAAAATAAAAGAGAAAATATAAAAAGAGAAAAGTCCTCAGAATAGCTTTAAAATAATAGCTCACCTTTTACAAAAACTATCAATCATCAAATAAAAACTATCAACTATAAAACAGTACATTTGTGAGACCCTAATCCACAAAAAAAGATCTTATGGAAAATTTAGAAGCAGCCAGACTACAAATGGCTTTCACACTAATTTTTCACATTGTTTTTGCCTGTATTGGTATGGTAATGCCTTTCTTTATGGTAGTATCCCATTACAAATGGCTCAGAACAAAAAACCCTGTCTATCTTACCCTTACTAAATCCTGGCAAAAAGGAGTCGCCATATTTTTTGTAACAGGCGCTGTTTCCGGAACCGCATTATCCTTCGAACTCGGACTACTCTGGCCCGAATTCATGAAACACGCAGGTCCCATTATCGGAATGCCTTTCTCTCTCGAAGGAGCCGCTTTCTTTATTGAAGCCATTGCATTAGGATTCTATCTGTACGGATGGGACAAACTGCCCGAAAAATTCCATTGGTTTACCGGAGTAATCATTGGAATTGCCGGAGTAGCATCCGGAATTTTGGTAGTATCCGCAAACAGTTGGATGAATGCCCCATCAGGATTTGATTACGTTAACGGGCAATTTATTAATATAGATCCCGTAAAAGCCTTTTTAAATCCTGCCTGGTTCACACAAGCTTTACATATGACCTTAGCAGCCTTTACCGCAACCGGATTTGCTGTAGCAGGAATACACGCTTATCAGGTCTATAAACAGCGAAATGTCGAATTACACAAAAAAGCTTTTAAAATAGCCATTGTCTTTGGCGCCGTTGCAGCAATATTACAACCTTTAAGCGGTGATATATCCGCTAAAGACATTGCAGTAAGACAACCGGTGAAACTGGCCGCACTTGAAGCCCATTATAACACAGAAAAAGGAGTTCCATTATTTATAGGCGGAATAGTAAATGAAGAAACTCAAGAAGTATCCTATAAAATTGAAATACCAAAAGCACTTTCCTTTCTCGCCTTCGGTGACCCCAATGCCGAAGTAAAAGGATTAAATGCTTTTCCGGAAGACGAAAGACCTCCTGTAGCCATTGTTCACTATGCCTTTCAGACCATGGTAGGTCTCGGAACCCTTTTAATGCTGACGGGAATCTTATATCTTATCAGTTTAAAAAAGAAAAACTGGCTGAATAGCCCTAAATACTGGCTTCTGTTTATTTTCATGGCACCAATGGGATTCATTGCACTCGAAGCCGGCTGGATCGTTACAGAAGTAGGCAGACAACCCTGGATTATTCATAATGTAATGAAAACCAAAGATGCCGTTACCCCGATGCCCGGTATTGTATTTAGTTTCTATATGTATATTGTACTGTACACAATTCTGACCATTGCCATTACCTGGTTAATGTCCAGACAAATCAGAGTACTTAATAACGCTAAATAAATAAGATATGATCTATGTTGTTTTATTTTTTGCCGTCTTCTCTCTGTTCCTCTATGTTGTATTTGGCGGTGCCGATTTCGGTGCAGGAATAATAGAGCTGTTTTCTCCAAAAAGAGACAAAGAAGTGACCAAAAAACTGGTTTACAGAGTTATCGGACCCATCTGGGAAGCAAATCATATCTGGATTATTATCCTGTTTGTTATTTTCTGGATTGCCTTTCCCCTATATTACAATGTACTCGTCGTTTATTTACATATCCCTTTAACCCTGATATTATTAGGAATAACACTTCGGGGCGTTGCCTTTGTTTTCAGACATTATGACGCCGTAAAAGACAGATCACAACTGTTGTACGACAAAATGTTCGAGATCTCCAGTCTTCTGACCCCTATATTTCTGGGAATGACATTCGGTGCATTAATTGGTGGAAAGATCACCATTACAGAAGACTATACCACTATTGATTTTAAAACACTATTCATAGATTCCTGGTTACAACCGTTCCCTATTTTACTCGGATTCTTCTATGCAGCCATATGTGCCTTCCTTGCCTCTACCCTCTTAATTGGTGAAGCCCCCGAAGCCTATAAAAAAGTATATATGAAAAAAGCCGCTGTTACTACAATTATAGTAGTAATCATCGGCTTTATGACCATCCTGTCCGGATATTGGTCCGATAATTATTTTGTAAAAGATTTCATTAATGACACAATCGCAGAAACAGCCGTGATTCTGTCCGCCTTACTATTATTTCCCCTTTGGTACAGCATTACAAAAGGGAGAAAAATATGGAGCAGAATCTTTGCCGGATTACAAGTCCTTCTGATCCTGTCTGCCGCTATTGGAGCGCATTTCCCTAATATTATAATTACAACCGATCAACAACTGAATATTTTTAGCAGCATTGCTCCCGATAAAGTTATTACCGTTCTCGGGATATCCCTAATCATAGGAGGTGCTTTTATTTTACCGGGATTGTTTCATCTGCTGAAATCATTTAAAATGATCAAAACAATAAAAAATAAAGACAACCCAGATGATACCATCTGAACGATATTTCCAATTAATATATTTTGATTTTATATATATCCTAACAGGTTTTTTTCAACCTGTTAGGTATAAACTGAATAGTAAATTTATAAATCAATTAATCAAAGCTAACTTTATAGAGCAAAGAAACAAAAGACCTAACAGGTTAAAAAACCTGTTAGTATATTCCCCTGCTTCTAAAAACAGGCAATCCTTTCATTTTTAAAACTTTATCGCTTAATAAATCGCTTTATTTTCGTACCCTCTTCCGTTTCTATATGCAGTAAGTACATACCGGAAACTAAATTCTGTACATTAATTTCATTCGTATTTTTCTGATTCGCTAATTTTATACCTGCATAATCATACAGCGTAATTTCTTTCACAGCAAGATCAGAATGTACATGCAGGACATTCGCTACAGGATTAGGATAAATTTTTACAGAAGTTGACGTTTCAGCCGTTGGAGTAAAAACATTCTGCATTTTAAAAGCCGTAGGAGACAATACATTTTCTGTCGCTGCATTAGTAATAGAAACCTCATATTCCAGTGTTAAATCCGGTAACTCAGGATTTGTCATTTTACAAATAAGTGTTTTCCCCGCATTAGCAGGACTGGCATAAAAAGCACCGTTAGCAGCAAACATAACTACTTCTTTTCCTGTTAAATCATACCATTTATAAATAGTAGTTTGATTTTTAATATTATACTCCGACGTTAAATCGATAATTTCAAAATAACCTTTCTTGCCCCCTTTTATTTTCCTTTGTGGTGAATATTTGAATTTTTCTTCCGGTTGCTGAGCATAAATAAGAGTTGAAAATTTTAAAGAATTATTGTCACTATATAAAGTTTTTAAGTTTATATTTTTAGAAAGATCCAACGCTGTTAAATCATTCCAGGAACATCTCAAATCAGTCAGATTTACATTATTAGATACATCTAATTCCTCGAACGAATTCATATGACAACTTAAATAATCTAACTTAGGAAATTTAGATACATCTAAAGAGCTCAGACCGGCAGAATAACAGGAAAGAGATTTTAAATTCGGAATATTAGAAAGAACAGGACTCTTTGATCTGGGATTGGCACTAAAATTAATATACCATAAATTTAAACAATCTGTAATTTTCACATTTAATAAAAAATTAAAAAACGCATTTATACTCTTTAATTTGGAATTATTACTTATATGAAGCGTTTCTATTTTATTATAAGTAACATTAATACCTTCTATGGTAGGATGATTTACTATCTCTAAAGAGGTTAATTTATTTTCACTACAAGATAAACCAGTTAACTTGGTGTTTCTGGAAATATCAATTGTTGCTAACTGGTTATAAGAACAAACCAAACTAGTTAATTCGGTATTTCTGGAAACATCTAATGTTGTTAATTTATTTTGTGAACAATCTAAATTAGTTAATTTAGTGTTTCTGGAAATATCTAATATTGATAACTTGTTCATATTACAACGTAATGATATTAAATTCAAAGCTTTAGAAAGAGATAAAGAACTTATATCACTCTGAAAACAATCTAAATTTTTCAGATTAGGACATCCGGAAATATCCAGTTCGGTTAATAAAAGATTAGACCAACATGTTATAGCAACTAAATTAGGATTATTTATCAATTTAATGGAAGAAAGATTGGATGCATAAAAAAAAACACTTCCTAAATTAGGAAAATAAATTCCTTCAAAACTTCCTGAAAATTTCACATCATAAAAAGAAACACGTGTTAATACATACTTCCCATTTTCTTTTTTCCACGTTAAGTTGTCTCTTAATTTAGATAACATAGTAGCCGGATTACCGCTAATAGCATTGGACATATCATCCCAGTTTAATGAAATAACTTCATAATTATATTTTCCGGTTTCAGATGAAAACTGCATAAGTAAATTTAAAACTCCAAAAATATCAGATGGATTGTATTCAGAACCAGAAGACGCAACAAAATACCTTTTTAGATCTTCCGTATTCTTTATTTGTGAAGCAGATTTAACCTGAGCATTACCAGTAATACTAAGAATAGTAATAAATAATAATAATAATTTTTTTCTCATAATTATATTGATTTTAGTTAACATCACAAATATATTCACTTAAATAATATTTATTAACATAAACAACACTATAAATTACATTTATTTTAACTATAAAAATTTAATTTTGTTTATTTTTTATCAAACAATAACACTTAAACGTGTTTTAATCATTAAATTTAACACTCCGTTACATTTTTAACCTGATAATAATAAATACAGTTACATTTAAATATAATTTTTCATACTTTCTACATTAAACTCACAACTCTTCTCAAATACTGTGTGAAGCCACAAACTGAATACTCTTTTTTCCTCTACGCTAAAGCTTTTAAACAAAACAACTTCGGACTTACTTTAAAATAAAAAAGACGGAAAAAACGTATATTTGCAACAATACCACCGATAGCCCTCAACTATCAAAAATCTCAAATACCAACTTAAATTTAATAATGAAAAAAAAGTATCAATTTATTTGTATCATAGCAATGACATTAACCTTAGAATCCTGTGCACCGGGAAAACCAAAAATAGCTCTTTATGAAGGCAAAGATCTATCAGAAGAAGCCGTTATCCTCAGAGATAAAAACACAAAACAAGCCTCATTAGACATAAAAGTTTCCGAAAAATGGACTTTATATGCCGGTAAAACAGTAAAAACAATCGATTTCACTAAGCCGATACTGGAAGGAGACCAAGCCGGAGTTTATCCAATTCCCGTAGATAATAACGAAAGAAGCTACTTTCAGTTAATAACCGAAAGCGGAAAAGCTATTCTGTCCGAACGTCATTTACCAATGACCGGAGGATACAATTTTCGGGATTTAGGTGGTTTTAAAACAAAAGACGGAAAATTCGTAAAATGGGGAAAAGTATTCAGAACCGACGATCTGAACAAACTTACAGAAGCAGATCTCAATTATCTTTCCGATATTCCTGTTACAACCATTGTAGATTTTCGCAGTGAAGAAGAACGTACTGTCGCACCGGATCAGAATCCTACTTCTGTAAAGCACAACTACCCTCTGAGTATTGTTCCCGGAGATCTGTTAAACCTTGTCAAAAAAGACACTTCTAAAATGGATATGCCACTTCTGATGAAAAAAATAAATCAGATGCTGGTAACAAACAATTCCTGCATAAAAGTTTATAACACCTTTTTTGATCTGTTACAAAAAGAAAACAAAGTCCCTTTACTTTTCCATTGCTCGGCAGGAAAAGACAGAACCGGTCTGGGAGCAGCCCTCTTTCTTTATGCATTAGGTGTAGACGAGGAAACGATATACAGCGACTATTTAATGTCTAATGTTTATTTAGGCGATAAATACGCCCCTCTTGTTGAACAAAACCCTTCAACAAAAGACCTGTATCTTGTAAAAAAAGAATATTTACAAGCGGCAATCAGTGAAATAAAATCAAAATACGGTTCCGTAGAAAACTACCTGGAAAAAGAACTGAATGTTGATCTTAATTTAATGAAAGAAAAATATTTATATTAGCATCAATTCCGGTCTCAGTACTTAAATCGCTCTGAGACCGGAAATTACCATAAAAAATTCAGACAGTAAATCATTTAAACTCCCCCTTAATGAAATCAATTTATCTGACAGGCATTCTTTTCGTTTTTTTATCCTGCAACAGTACTAAAACAAGAATCGTATACAACGATACCCCAAAAGCAGATGTAAATAAATACATGGGAATCATAACTGCACAAGATCTGAGCAAACATCTGTATATCATTGCTTCCGACGAAATGGAAGGAAGAGACACAGGAACACCCGGACAAAAAAAAGCAGGTGAATATATTGTAGAACAGTATAAAAACAGGAATATCCCTTTCCCTAAAGGAGCAGACAGTTATTATCAAAAAGTACCTTCACAATTCATGCTCAGAGCCTTTAGTCCCAGACTAAATGATTCAGAAAACATATGGGCTTTCATAGAAGGTTCAGAAAAACCGGATGAAATTCTGGTAATTTCCGCTCATTACGACCATGTAGGAATGAAAAACGGAGAAATATATAATGGTGCTGATGATAATGGATCCGGAACTGTTGCAGTATTAGAAATTGCAAAAGCTTTTATGCAGGCTAAAAAAGAAGGACATGGACCAAAACGTTCTATCCTCTTTTTACACGTAACCGGAGAAGAACACGGATTACACGGTTCCCGTTATTATTCCGAACATCCTTTATTTCCTCTAGCTAATACCATTGCTGATCTGAATATAGATATGATAGGACGAAGAGACGAAAAACACAAAGACAACCCTAACTATATTTATCTGATCGGTTCAGATCGATTAAGCACCGATTTACACAACATATCCGAAGAAGCCAATACAAAATATACCCAGTTGGAATTAGATTACAAATACAATGCTGTAAACGATCCCGAACAAATCTATTACCGTTCCGATCATTACAACTTTGCCAAAAATGGTATCCCTTCCCTGTTCTATTTTAATGGAACTCATGAAGACTATCACTTACCCGGAGATACTCCCGACAAAATAGAATATAACATACTTCAAAAACGTACACAATTAATTTTTGCTACAGCATGGGAACTGGCAAACAGAGAAAATCGCCCCGTTGTAGATAAATAAGAATATCTTGTATTAAAAATTCAGTTCCGTCCGTCTCTACTAATAAAAGCATTAATCAAGTCTTTTACTGCTTCCCCTTCAGAAGCAAAAAAGCATTCTTTTTCTGCTTGTATTTTCAGATAGGTCTCTTTGATCTTTAGATCACTGATATACGAAATATCAAAATAACGCACAACAGATATTTGCTTGGTATTAATTGTTAGTGTTTCTCCTGCCCGGACTATATAGTCAATACCATTTCCTATAACAGTGTACTGCTTCTTATTAAAAATAATAATAGAATCAAAATTAGCAGTACTATACTGTACCTGATCTTCAAGTATAGTTAAAAAAGCTCCTGTAGCTATATTAACTATTAAATTTCCGTTACAATGGATTTCTATGTCTTTCATTTATGACTGAATTATATATACTTTTTTCATTTTATTTTAGTTCTCAATTAACTTTAAATAAATTCGCTCTCCCTTAAAACAGGAATTAGATGTTTCTCCAGAATTACTACATCCATACGATGGTAACGTGTCTGTTGTATATCCTTTTTTTATAAAAATTAAATCTGATGGGTAATTTTTTTTATAAGTTAATTTAAAATACCCTTCACTATTTGTATATGTAGTTATATCATTTTTACTATCATATACTTTTACCTCTTTTAAAGGTAGTTGTTTATCTATATCATACACATATCCATAATATGTTTTGTTACAACTTATTAATAATACCGAAATAAATAATGTTAAAATAATAGTTCTCATTTTATTTTTAGTTAGCCACATTAGAATTATACTTTTTGCTTAATCTTAAAGTATCTGGTTTTTTATACTGAAATCGAAAATAGGAACTTCCTCTAAAGGAATCTATAGTATAAACCGTGTCTGCTATATAACCTTTTTTATAAAATACTAGTGGCTCTCCATAAATCTTTCCCGGTTCTATCGAAAAATACCCAGTACTATCTGTATAAACAAGTGCTTCAGAAGTTATATCTCTTACATATATTCCTATTTCTTTTATAGGTTTCTTACTGTCTTTATCAATGACTATTCCATGATGGTAATCTATTTCCGGAGGATATTTTTTATGACAACAACTTGTAATTATAAAAACAATAACGATTACTACTAATATTCTTTTCATTTTATTTTTATTTTAGTTAGCCAAATAAGCCCTAATAAATCTTCTGGTGCTATCACTACTCTTTGAAAATACTCTCTCGGTCTATACTCATCCGCATATTTCATTAAATCAATTTCTCCTTTTTCCGGATAAACAGTATCCAAATTTGGTTTTTGTATAATCATACTCCAATGAGAAGTTCCTTTATGTGTTTTAGAGTAAATATGTCCTCCATATTTTAAAAGTAAATGATGTCCTATTTCATGAGCCGAAGTTTCTGTAAATTCTTTAATAACATTCTTTTCGTTCTTAAAAGTCCATCCCTCATTCATATAGATTTCATTCGTTTTTCTATAAGTTTTCCAATCACCATCATAAGTATATCCTACTATATAAAAAAGCTTTCTAGAAGCTTCCCAATTATGAGAACGAGTAAAATTCGTTTCTTCTTTATTGGTAAAATATACTATTTTAGGAGCAATCATACCATTACTGTCCTGTACCGGATTAGTGAAAATCTCCCATTTTTCATCATGAATATCCGTTCCCTTTCCTTTGGTTCTTTCAAATGTTCTGCTCCAATAGGTTTGAATTCCTTGTAAGGCGAAACTACGTAGTTCTTCAAAGGTTTTTGTTCTTGTTTTGATAAGTTCTTCTTTATAGTAATCTTTTACTTTTTGAAGTACTTTATCTCCTTTATCCAATCCTTCTGCTCCGCCATCTTTTAAATTTACCCGTAAGGTAATATCGATCCGTTTATTGTTTTTATCAATGGTAACATCGGTCCAGTTTACTTCGCTGTATTGGGTTCCAAATTCTACTGTACGACTTTTAGACAGTCCGTCTTTTTTGGCAGTAATTTTAGCTCTTAGTTTTTTACCGTTAAGCTGAGCACTGTCATAAATATCATTATTATCAAATCCGTTCCAGTGAAAAATATACGTTCCTTGTTTGGTATAATCAGGTTCTGCATTAACATACTTTTTAAAGATACTTTTGTAATCCCATATTTTAGGAATATAAGAAGAAAAAGCAGCAACTTCCTGTTCTATTTCTACTAGTAATTCTTCTTTTTTTAGTACAGATACAATAACCGGTTGTAAATGAGTCATTTGATAAAGTACTGTGTCATCTTCTGCCAGTATCTGAAAATTTAATGAATCAACATCTGCTTTGCTCAGTTGGTATTCAAAGCTAAAATACGGATTTTCATAGTTATTTTTATAATCCAGTATTCCTAAAGGAACAAACGTTTTCATATTCTTATCGATAGCAAATGAAAGATCAAAATCCGGTTCCTGATAATCCGGTACAGGCACACCCATAGTATTGAGCGCAACGAGTTCACATCGCTGAGCACAATCGGTTATCTTTATCGTTGCACCGCCATAGTTGCATTTAATGGTACTTTTGAGAAGTAAAGGACTTTGATCCTGAACTTTTGTACTTCCGGTATCTTTCCATTTATCCAACTGCATGACAGAAGCACAGGGACTGGCGCTCTGCGGACTTTTCTTGCAGTTCCCCATAAAGATAAGACTTTTAGCCTCTTTTTCTTTTACCGTAGCCGTTCTTTTATTCTGTATAGAAGGGGTATCATAGTTTACTTTTAGAATGCCTTCCGGATTGGTACAAAGAGAACATTCCAGTTTAGCAGTATCTATTACGTATTTTAACTCTTCTTCAGCTTGTTGGGTTTCTTCGTGTCTGCTGTCACTTTCTGCCGAAAGGTCGTCCATTTCCTTTTGATACGCTTTCAGCGTTTCATCTGTAAATCGTTTTTGCTGTTGCTCTGCTATAGAGTTATTTCCTCCGGTTACAAACATTTGTTCTTTTTCAATACGCAATGCTTCTTCTTCCCGGGCGAGCTCTATAGGATGTTTTTTCTTTTTAAACCAAGACATTGTAGTGAATATTTATAGTGATGATTTTTTTGTTCTGTTTCTAAGAGGGCTTCGGTTAATTGATCGTTTTGATAGTAGTAAATCCCGGTTCCCTTTCGACGTTCCTGATTCAGTTCTGTTTTTAAACGGATTTTTTCGTTTTTTTTATAAACCTGTAGTTTTTCCTGTTCAGACAGAACCGTTTCTGAATCATAAACACCTAAATAACCATTGAAAAACAATCCATACATTTTGTTTTCTTTTAAAAAAGAAATAGTACTTGTACTATTTTTTACTAATGCCTCTATGACCTGAGAGTAATTATCAAAGACTTCTCCCTGATATTTTTTCTGAAGACTTTTTTTAGAATATACCCACCGGGACTGTAGTTCATTCAGATTATCAATTCCTGTAATAGTTCCTGTTTCATCTACAGAAAGAATAACATCGCAAAAAACCGTATGAATATTTTGTAGAAAGGATATAGCATTAAATCCGTCTCCTTTAAAATCCGTCTCAGGGCAAATGATCTGATATTTATAATCTTCTTTACTCTTTCCGGAATATAAAACAGTCGCTTTCCGAATAAAAATACTGGTCAGAGGTCTTTCCGGATTCGTATCATCCTTTACTTCTGTTTCAAAACGGTAGTCAACCTGACGACTAACGGTTGAATGTTTTATTATAATCGAACCTTGTTGTATCATAATGAATTACCCTTTATATTTTTTTCTGGTCTTTTCATACTTAGAAGATCGTGTAACCGGGTCTAATCCCATCTTATCCGATTTTGCAGACCAGTGCAGATAGTTGTTTCTCAGATAATGTAAATCTTCTTTTTCGATAAAATCCAGATAGGATATTTTGTTGCTTTTCCTAAGATATTTTTTCTGTTTGTCTACTGTTATTATATCTTCTACGATTCCAACTCCTTTTTGCACTGCACTTCTACGATTGAGAAGTTTATTGATCTCTTCTTGTTCTTGTTGTTCAACTAATTTTTTTCTTAGATTGAGAACTTTGTTTTTATATTTTGTTAATCCATCATGAACGTTCATTAAATCCGAAGGAATTAACCATTTTTGATTTATAAAATATTTTTCATTAAAAGAAAGCCCCGTCTCTTCGGCAAATTCTTTCATAAACTCCATTGGGATAAAGGAGTATCCGTTAGATAACTGACGATGCCCGTTCAGTACACCAAAAGGAGGCGTTCCAATCTGGATACCGTCTAATAATTTTTTATTGATATTCCGAACTGTCATATTAAAGCTTCTGTAAAAAATTTGATTCAGAATTTCCTGTATCGCTCCGGTTAACAGCAGACTCTGAATATCATCTTTGAGCCACCAGACATACTCCGGTTTGCACTGCTCCTCTTTTAACCAACCCTCAGAAACTAATTTATTTTTAAACCGTGTTATCGAAGACGGTTCTGTAATCCATTCCAGAAAACGATTCGTATTTTCCGTAAGATCCGTTTTTAACTTATCCATTATCGTTAGCGGAGTAATAAAAAAAGCTGTTTTTTCATACTCCGTTTTGTTATAGGCTCCGCCCACATCACAATGCGCTCCGGGCAGGTTCAGTTCGATTCCTTTAAATCCGGTACTTTTTATCGTGGTCAGTGCAAAGTTTTTTCTGTATTCATCCTCTGCCACCAGATGAACAGTACAATACGCTTTCTGAACGGTATCCAGACTTAAATCCAGTACATCATTATCATGAAACAGTCCATAACTGGAAACGGTATCAAATAAACCCACAAACCGCACAAAAATATGATTGACCTGTATTCCTTTTTCTTTTAACTGTTGTTTAAAATAACTATGCGTTTCTTCAGTATAGGCTTTCTCAATAATTCCGGAAAACTCGCCTGTTAAAGAACCCAAATCCTGTTTCATCTGATGGGTTACAAAAGGGATTTTACTCATTTTAGTTGTCCATGACAGTTCCTCCTTATCCAGAAAAGAAAAATGGTGTTTATAAATGGCTTTCGTCTTTTCAAATAAAGAAGTGAATTCTTTGGCTATATCATGGTTCTCATAATATTTAGAGATTTCATCTTTTATACTATTGCTTGTAATAAAATGCGTAAAATAGCGTGCCGTAGTGGCACCACGACTAAAACCGAAAACATCAACAGTTAATGTATCAATAATATCTCCACTTTCTTTATAAGGATCAAGTTTGAGTAGCATTTCTATACAGGCTTTTCGGGCTTTTGCCCGTACTGAAGCAGAAAATACTCCAGTCGCTACCGCAAGCATATCATCTGGTTGACCGTCTTCGGTACCTACACCTTCAATATAAATATTTTCCTGTTCGCCCTCTTTTAACTCATAGCCATAAAATAAACGAGCCACATTGGTATACTCATTTTCATAACTATCGCCTGTTTCTTTATATGCTACTATTGTTACACCTTCTGCTTCTGCTTCAGAATCAGCATACAGCGAATTATAAAGGCGATCCGGCTTTTCTGTTGGATCTTCTACTGTAGGGGTTAAATCCTCCGGATTCATCAAAATACGATAGCGTTTTTGTCCTTGTTTTTCTATTTCTTTTCTGCGCCATTTTTGTAATTCAGTATTCGTTTTATTATTTTGAGTACCATCAAAAAAAACACTAAACGTAAGGCGTTTTCCATCAGCAGGATTTTGCTGCGGTACTTTATCATAAACAAAGGCTTTATTAAACATAGCTTATTCTTTTTCGTTCATAATAAGAATATCAGGATTTATTGAACCTGATCTTTCAACGACTTTTTCAGGATTTAATACATATTCATGAGTACTATTACTCAGCACAAACTTCGTTACCTGATCGTCTTTATCGGTGATATAGGTTAGTTCTGCCACTGTAGTAGGATCTTTACAGATCGCATGGAACGCTTTATAGATGTCCTCCTCTTTAAAAAACACCTCTACAAAACGAAATCGTTCTTTACTTTTTTCATTCCATAAAAAATAAAAACTCTTTGGAACGGCTCTTTTTTCAGGGAGATTTTCTTCTTTATATTCATGGTATAACGATTCTTTTTCTCCATTATAAAAGACTATATGAATACGGGTCAGTTGTGCTTCCGCAGTAGCATCCAGTTTGGGTTTCCAGATAAATTTTTCTCTATATTCATCTGCTTTACCGATCGGTAAAGTAGTAAGATCATCAGTTTTATAGGAAGAAATATAGGATTCTCTGGTAGAACCAGCACCATGACCGTTTGATCCGGCAAAATCACTCCAGGACACTTGGGTTTCTTTAACCTGATACCTGCCAATTTCAATTTGCTGATCTCCTGCGCTAATCCAGACTACTACCACGCCCAGTGGTGCCACTCCTACAATAATATCCCGAAAACGTTTAAATTTATTGGCGGTAATAACGGTGGTATTAGGGGCATTAGCGGACCACATTTTATCAAAATAATTTTTTAAAGTATCTGTAGGCATCGGAATCGTTCCTCCATAGAACTTATCTTCCTGAGGGGAAAACCATCGTACTGATAAGAATTCCGGAATGGGGTGGTATTCATTATTAGGTACCGCAAGGGTAACCTGAGGCCAGTTCCCATTTACCATCATCATAAATCCAACTTTTTTATCCTTCCCTTCAAAATAGCTACTGGAATTAGCGGTATAATAGCCCGGAAAACTACATAAATTTACATGATAATAATATTCTCCACCTTTTTGATTGGTCGGCCAGATGTCATTGGGTCGGTTGTATCTTTCTTCTCTTATTTTTGCTTTTTCTTCTGCATTCATATTTTCGTATTTTTTCTGACAGGATACTATTGTGATACACAATAGTAGTACTGCTAATAGGGTATAGATTTTTGATTGTATCATTTGTATCTTTTTTATTGAAGCAGGTTTTCGCTCCGGGACTTTATCATAAACAAAGGATTTATTAAACATAGCTTATTCTTTTTCGTTCATAATAAGAATATCAGGATCTATTTCACGTGACCATGTATCAATCTTACTAGGATTCAATACATACTCATGGGTACTATTACTTAGTACAAACTTCGTTACCTGATCGTCTTTATCGGTGATATAGGTTAGTTCCGCTTCTGTAGCCGGGTCTTTACAGATCGCATGGAACGCTTTATAGATGTCCTCCTCTTTAAAAAACACCTCTACAAAACGAAATCGTTCTTTACTTTTTTCATTCCATAAAAAATAAAAACTCTTTGGAACGGCTCTTTTTTCAGGGAGATTTTCTTCTTTATATTCATGGTATAACGATTCTTTTTCTCCATTATAAAAGACTATATGAATACGGGTCAGTTGTGCTTCCGCAGTAGCATCCAGTTTGGGTTTCCAGATAAATTTTTCTCTATATTCATCTGCTTTACCGATCGGTAAAGTAGTAAGATCATCAGTTTTATAGGAAGAAATATAGGATTCTCTGGTAGAACCAGCACCATGACCGTTTGATCCGGCAAAATCACTCCAGGACACTTGGGTTTCTTTAACCTGATACCTGCCAATTTCAATTTGCTGATCTCCTGCGCTAATCCAGACTACTACCACGCCCAGTGGTGCCACTCCTACAATAATATCCCGAAAACGTTTAAATTTATTGGCGGTAATAACGGTGGTATTAGGGGCATTAGCGGACCACATTTTATCAAAATAATTTTTTAAAGTATCTGTAGGCATCGGAATCGTTCCTCCATAGAACTTATCTTCCTGAGGGGAAAACCATCGTACTGATAAGAATTCCGGAATGGGGTGGTATTCATTATTAGGTACCGCAAGGGTAACCTGAGGCCAGTTCCCATTTACCATCATCATAAATCCAACTTTTTTATCCTTCCCTTCAAAATAGCTACTGGAATTAGCGGTATAATAGCCCGGAAAACTACATAAATTTACATGATAATAATATTCTCCACCTTTTTGATTGGTCGGCCAGATGTCATTGGGTCGGTTGTATCTTTCTTCTCTTATTTTTGCTTTTTCTTCTGCATTCATATTTTCGTATTTTTTCTGACAGGATACTATTGTAGTACACAATAACGTCAGGATCAGTAATGTATATATTTTCATATTATCCCTTGTTTACTTTTGTATCAATTGCTCCAAAGAACTTAGCTATTGCTGAACTGCGAAAAGTTATATCTCCTTCAGTAGTATGTTTTGTCGTTCCTGTAGTTTCAGTTAAATCCGTTCCGACTATTACCTCTTTTGTGGTAGTAATGGTTTCTTTCATACTATTAGCAAGGATTTGTAATTCCTTTGCTACTTCTATAAACGCATTATTTCCAACGGTAAGGAAAAAATCCTTTCCTGCATTAAAGGTTATAGTATTAGGAGCAGTGGCACTTATATTACCCTGTCCGTCCATTACCAACGTATTTCCACTAGGGTCTTCTAAAGTTAAACTGCCCTTAGCATCATTGTATTCTATTTTAATTCCGCTTCGAGTCTGTAATACTTTCAGATCATTTCCCTCTGTGGCAAAACCGGACTTTTCTTTTCCATTATAATTGGTCCCGGATACATAAGGAGCATCAGGATGATTACCCTGAAAGGAAACGAATACTTCTTCTCCAATTTCAGGAATGCAATAAAACCCTTTACCATTTCCGGCATATTGCGTTCTTACCCGGAGCCAGTCACTTTCGTTCTCTCGGGTTTTATTATTCCAGAAATATTTTACTTTGATACGTCCTAATCCTTCAGGGTCATTATTCTCTATTACCACAGCAGGTTGATCGAAAACAAAACCTCTTGCTAACGGATCAGTATAAGGCGGATAATTACAATCTGCCGGTATACCTGTAAATTCATTGGTTAAGTTTCCCGTTCCTATGCTGTGAAATGTACACTGCGTTATTATAACAAAATGTAACACCCCTTTATTTTCAATGGTTATAATACTACCAATATTAATAGGCTCTTTTGTAATTCCGGTATAAATAACCATTTGGGAAGCTTTTGCCGAAACATCTAAATCCAACATGCGATTAATTATATTCTGATTCTGAGCTTCAGGCGTATAATACGAATAGGACATATTGGATAATCGCCTCCCGTACTGTTGGCGTTGTGCCTCTATCGCATTCGTCATAAGATCATCTGAAAAATGATCTTTTGTATGTTCTTGTTCGGATTGTAGTAATGATGCTTGACGGTAATCATAACCGGATAATGCAGATTTATTACTGGTCAGAAAAACTTCCATTCCAAACTTCCTAAGGTCAGCTCCGTTTTTTAATACGATTTTGGATTCTTTGAGATCAAAAGATATTTTTTGACCATCATAATAAAACCATTCACCGTATTGTTTTGCCAGTCGGGTAATATAAGCCCAGTCACTCTCATTGGATTGCATAGAACTGGCAATTCTCTCTTTATATCGTGGGGTTATATCATTGAGATCCCATAATCCGGAAATCTGATCTTTAAAAGTGTCTGTTATTATTTCTGACAATGTTTTATTTAAATGAATTCGATTATGAGGAAAATCATCCATTACAACCGTTATACTTTTTCCGGTAATCCAGTATCCGGAAGTTGCCCCATCAGTATTATCCATTTTCATACCGGTTATACGTCCTTTATAATAGACTTCTTTCCCTATTCTGGTGTAAAAACAAAAGGTAATTTCCATATCCATAAATTCACGGAAGTTTTCCAGTGCTTGAGTTGAATTCGTTTCGACATTATCTGATATACGCCATAAAAATCGGAAACGAGTATGTTTGTTCATTTCCTGATGCATTTCTAAATCTGAAAAGTGTACCGATTTGTTATAGTTAGGAATAGTAATAATAATCCTGTGTTCATGTTTTTTTAATGTATTCATTAATGGTGGGTATTTAACTAAATTTAATTGTATTAGTATTAAAGCTGAAGGTTAATTCTGTTTGTTTTTGAAATATAATAAAGCGGGAGATGTTAAATAACCTCCCAAAAATTCATCAACTTCATACCTACTTACAGTAAAAAAACAAGAATATTTACAAATTCTATAAATTAATCTTATAAAATTATAAAATAGAATACAAATATAATTTTTAATTATTTAATTTTATGTTAGTAAAACCGACTTTTTTATTAATTTTTTTATTTCAACAGCAAATAAATAATTTGTAAACTCTTACAAATTAATTAGGTAAAGTTTCTTTCACTGTTTTTTTGAAGCCAGAGTATCCTTTTAGATGAACAGACTGTGAGGGTTTAATTCTTTTTTTAATTCTTTTAAAATTAGCCGGGAAAACCTAAACTATTTCCCGGCTCATGCCCCCCTTTTAGATAAACAGACCATGGGGGTTTAATTCTTTTTTTTAATCCTTTTAAAATTAGTCGGGAAATGACTAATTCAAAATATTTCCCGACTTATAAAATCCTTTTAGATGAACAGACTATGGGGTTTACTTCTTTTTTAAAATTAACCGGGAAATCCCCTACTTATTTCCCGGCTTATAAAACCCTTGTCCGAACGGATAGATAAAAAGGATTTTTAATCGGTAATGTATTGCTCAATGGCTGTACAGTAATAGTTCTTAGCAATTTCGTTTCTTTTAAAATTTATAAGTTGTCAGTCTAAAAGCAGTCGAAGCAGCTGTAAAAGTGTAAATCGTATTACTATAATATATTGTAAATCTTTCTTTCTTTACATATAATCCTTTGGGATCCATTAGAGCGTTATCTAATTCTTTAAAAAGAGCATAATCCGAATCATTACCATACCAAAGACCTGATGTCAAAAC